>NZ_JBWKAW010000019.1:0-196357 GCF_056437345.1 Kitasatospora sp. NPDC042419 | reverse complement strand
GAGGTCGGCCCGTTGATCACGGCGATGTCGATGTCCGGGAACGCCGCCAGAACGTCGGCCTCGGAAGCGCCGACGGCGAGCATCGCGCCACCGGCAGGCAACGCCTGCATCAACCGGCCACGCGCGGCCACCAGTTGGGCAGCGTCCGCCAGCGACAGCACCCCGGCGACATGCGCCGCCGCGATCTCACCGATCGAGTGCCCCACCAGCACGTCCGGCCGAACACCCCAGTGCGTGAGCAGTGCGTGCAGCGCCACCTCAACCGCGAAGATCGCCGGCTGCGCGAAGCCCGTCCGGTGGATCAACTCCTCGTCCGCCAGCACCTCCGCCAACGGCCGGTCCAGATAAGCGTCCAGGTGCAGCGCCACCTGGTCGAAAACATCCGCGAACACCGGGAAGGCCTCGTACAGACCCCGACCCATCCCGACCCGCTGCGCGCCCTGACCGGTGAACAGGAACGCCACCCGACCCGCACCCGCGGTACCGGTCAGAGCACCCGAACCGGACGCCACCGCGGCGAGCCCGGCTGCCAACTCCCCGCTGTCGCCCGCCAGTACCACCGCACGGTGGGCCAGCACCGGGCGGCGGACGGCTGCCGCCGCCAGGGCCGGCAGGTCGGCGTCCGCCACCTCGGCGAGCCGCTCCGCCTGCGCCCGCAGCGCCGCCTCCGACTGCCCGGCGAGCAGCACCGGCACCAGCGGCAGCGGCACGGTCGGGAGCGGCACCGCGGCGGTCTCCGGCTCCTCGGCCGGCGCCTCCTCCAGGATCACGTGCGCGTTCGTGCCGCTGATCCCGAACGAGGACACGCCCGCCCGGCGCGGCCGGTCACCGGCCTGCCACGGACGCGCCTCCGTCAGCAGCTCCACCGCGCCCGACGCCCAGTCGACGTGCGGGGACGGCTGGTCCGCGTGCAGGGTCGCGGGCAGGGTCCCGTGCTGGAGCGCGAGAACCATCTTGATGATGCCCGCCACACCGGCCGCGGCCTGGGTGTGGCCGATGTTGGACTTGATCGACCCCAGCAACAGGGGCTTCTCGCGGTCCCGGCCGTAGGTCGCCAGCAGCGCCTCCGCCTCGATCGGGTCACCGAGCGTGGTGCCGGTACCGTGCGCCTCCACCGCGTCCACATCGGACGCCGACAGACCGGCCTGCGCCAGCGCCGCCCGGATCACCCGCTGCTGCGACGGACCGTTCGGCGCCGTCAGACCGTTCGACGCACCGTCCTGGTTCACCGCCGTGCCCCGCACCACCGCCAGCACCCGACGACCCGCGGCCCGCGCCGACGACAACCGCTCCACCACGAACACGCCGGCGCCCTCGCCCCAGGCGGTGCCGTCCGCGTCCGCTCCGAACGACTTGCACCGTCCGTCGGCGGCCAGTCCGCGCTGGCGGCTGAAGTCCAGGAACGCGGTGGGAGTCGCCATCACGGTGACGCCGCCGACCAGCGCCATCGAGCACTCGCCCGACCGCAGCGCCTGCGCGGCCAGGTGCAGGGCCACCAGCGACGACGAGCAGGCGGTGTCGACCGTGACCGCCGGGCCCTCCAGCCCGAAGGAGTAGGAGACGCGGCCGGACAGCACGCTCGCCGCGTTGCCGGTGCCGATGTGGCCGGCGGAGTCCGCGACGTCCACGGAGCCGTCGTCCAGCAGCACGATGTAGTCCTGGCCGTTGGTGCCGGCGAACACGCCGACCTGCTCGCCGCGCAGCGACAGCGGATCGACACCGGCCCGCTCGAACGCCTCCCACGAGGTCTCCAGCAGCAGCCGCTGCTGCGGGTCCATCGCCAGCGCCTCACGCGGCGAGATACCGAACAGTGCGGCGTCGAACTCGGAGGCGGCGGAGAGGAAGCCGCCGTCCCGCGTGTACGTGGTGCCGGGGTGGTCCGGGTCCGGGTGGTAGAGGGCCTCCAGGTCCCAGCCGCGGTCGGTGGGGAAGCCGCCCATCGCGTCGGTACCGGCGGCCAGGAGGTCCCACAGGCCCTCCGGGGTGTCGGCCCCGCCCGGGAACCGGCAGGCCAGCCCGACGATGACGACCGGGTCGTCGGTGACCGAGGATGCGGTGCCGGCCGCTGCGGCCGGTGCCGCCGTGGGAAGTGCGCCGACGAGGCGCTGGAGCAGGTACCCGGCCAGCCGCTCGGCGTCCGGGTAGTCGAAGACCAGCGCCGCGGGCAGGGTCTGGCCGGTCGCGACGGCCAGCCGGTTCCGCAGCTCCATCGCGGTCAGCGAGTCGAAGCCGAGTTCCTGGAACGAGCGGTCGGGTGCGACGGCACCGGCCGACTCGTGTCCCAGCACCACCGCGGCCTGGTCGCGCACCTCGGCGAGGAGCGTCCGGTGCGCCTCGGCGGGCGGAAGGTCCGCCAGCCGCACGGCGAGCGGCAGCCGGCCGGTCACGGTCACCTCGCGGCCCAGCGCGCGCACCTCGGGCAGGTCGGCCAGGACCCGTGCCGGACGGAGCACGCCCAGCTCGGCGGCGAACCGCTCCCACTGCACGTCCGCGACGACCACCGTCGGTTCGCCGGCGCCCACCGCGGCGGCCAGGGCGGCCAGCGCGGCGGCGGGGGCCAGCAGTGAGAGGCCGGAGCGGCGGAACTGCGCCGAGTCCGCGTGGCCGGCCATCATGCCGGCGTCGGCCCAGGGGCCCCAGGCGACCGAGGTCGCCGGCAGCCCCCGCGCCGCGCGGTGCTCGGCGAGCGCGTCGAGCGCCGCGTTGGCGGCGGCGTAGTTGGCCTGGCCCGGGTTGCCGAAGACGCCTGCGGTCGAGGAGAACAGCACGAACGCCGACAGCGGTCGGTGCTCCGTCAGTTCGTGCAGCTGCCAGGCCGCGCCGGCCTTGCTCGCCAGCACCGCGTCCAGCCGCGCCGGGTCGAGACCGGCCACGACCCCGTCCGCCAGAACTCCGGCGGCGTGCACGATCGCCAGGTCGGGCTCGTCGTCGAACTCCCGGACCAGCGCCGCGAGCGCGTCGCGGTCGGTCAGGTCGCAGGCGCGCGCCTCGACGTTCCCGAACTCGGCCGTCAGCTCGCGGACGCCGTCCGCCTCGGCCCCTCGCCGTCCGACCAGCACGACGCGCTCGGCGCCGTGCTCCACGGCCCACCGGGCGACCTGTCGGCCGATCCCGCCGGTGCCGCCGGTGACCAGGACGGTCCCGCGCGGCTCCCAGCCACTCCCCGACCGCCGGGGTGCCGGGGCCAGCCGGCGGACCAGCAACCCGGCCGCCCGGAGCGAGACTTCGGTCTCGTCGCCGAGCCGGCCGGCGAGCACGGCGACCAGCCGGGAGGCGGCACGCGCGTCCAGCCGCTCCGGGAGGTCGATCAGCCCGCCCCAGCGATCGGGGTGTTCCAGCCCCACGACCCGGCCGAAGCCCCAGGTCTCCGCCTGGAGCGGACGGACCGCCGGGTCGGCGGAGCCGGTCGCGACGGCGCCGCGGGTGAGCAGCCAGAGCGGCGCCGTGACGGCGGCGTCGCCGAGGGCCTGAACGGCGGTGAGCGCCTCGGTGAGCGGGCCCGCCGCCACGAGCACACCGGCGATCGGCGTGTCCAGCGTCCGCAGCCGGTCGGCCAGTTCGGTCCGCGTGCCGGCCGCGAGCCGCTGCACCGTCGCGCCGTGGGCGGTCAGGGCATCGGCGAGGGCGGCGTTCGCCTCGTTGTCCCCGTTGTCGGCGCCGAGCAGCAGCCAGCATCCGTCGATCCGGGCCGGGCCGGGATCGGCGACCGGCTTCCAGGTGACCCGGTAGCGCCAGCCGTCGACCAGCGACCGCTCCCGGCCGCGTGCGCGCCAGGTCGACAGTGCGGGCAGCACGGTGGCGGCGGCGTCGGCGTCGACGCCCAACTCGGCCGCGAACGCCGGGAGGTCGCCGCGCTCGACGACGTTCCAGAAGCCCGCCTCCGCGGGTTCCGCGGAGCGGACGGTCGGCGCCGCCTCCAGCCAGTACCGCTGGTGCTGGAAGGCGTAGGTCGGCAGCTCGGCCGGACGGACCCCGGTGAAGAACGGGGTCCAGTCGACGGGGACGCCGTGGACGTGCAGGGTGGCGAGGGCGGTGAGCGCGGTGGCCGCCTCGTCGCGGTCCCGGCGCAGCACCGGGGCGGTGACGGCGTCGGAGTGCGGGACGAGGGCGGACAGGACGGCGTCTGGGCCGAGCTCCACGAACGCGCCTTCGCCGTCCAGGAGTTCCAGGGCGTCGGCGAAGCGGACGGGCTTGCGGACCTGCTCGACCCAGTACTCGGGGTCGGTCCACTGGCCGGGCTCCACCGGGCGGCCGGTGACGGTCGAGACGGCGGGGATCGTCGGCTCGGTGAAGTCCAGTCCGCGCACGACGGCGCGGAAGTCCTCCAGCATCGGCTCCATCAGCCGGGAGTGGAAGGCGTGGCTGGTCCGCAGGCGGTTGGTCTTCCAGCCCCGTTCGGTGGCCGCCTCGGCCACCGCGTCGATCTCGGCCTCGGGGCCGGCGACGACGACCGACGTCGGGCCGTTCACGGCGGCGAGATCCACGTCCGGGAACGCCGCCACCACCTCGGCCTCGGACGCCCGGATCGCGAGCATCGCGCCGCCGGCGGGCAGCGCCTGCATCAACCGGCCACGCGCGGCCACCAGTTGGGCCGCGTCCGCCAGGTTCAGCACCCCGGCGACGTGGGCCGCCGCGATCTCACCGATCGAGTGACCGACCAGCACGTCGGCGCGCACACCCCAGTGCGTGAGCAGCGCGTGCAGCGCCACCTCGACCGCGAAGATCGCCGGCTGGGCGTACCCGGTCCGGTGGATCAGCTCCTCGTCCGCCAGCACCTCCGCCAACGGCCGGTCCAGATACGCGTCCAGGTGCAGCGCCACCTGATCGAAAGCATCCGCGAACACCGGGAAGGCCTCGTACAGACCCCGACCCATGCCGGTGCGCTGCGCGCCCTGACCGGTGAACAGGAACGCCACCCGGCCACCACGTGCGGTACCCGTCACACCACCGGTACCGGACACCACCGCGTCCAGCCCGGCGACCAGCGACTCCCGGTCGCCCGCCAGCACCACCGCACGATGGGCCAACGCGGCGCGCCGCGCGGTCGCCGCGGCGAGCGCGTGGAGGTCCTGCACGGCAACGGCTCGCAGCTGCTGCGCCTGGGCGTGCAGTGCCGCCTCGTCGGCGCCGGACAACAGCACCGGCACCAGCGGGAGTTCCACCGCCGGCACGCCGGACGGCTCGACCGCCGGAGGCTCCTCGATGATCACGTGCGCATTCGTGCCGCTCACGCCGAACGCGGACACGCCCGCCCGGCGGGGGCGGTCACCGGCCCGCCACGGACGGGCCTCCGTCAGCAGCTCCACCGCACCCGCCGACCAGTCGACCTCGGGCGACGGCTCGTCCGCGTACAGCGTCGCGGGCAGGGTCTCGTGCCGCATGGCGAGCAGCATCTTGATGATGCCCGCCACACCGGCCGCGGCCTGGGTGTGGCCGATGTTGGACTTCACGGACCCGAGCCACAGCGGATCGCCGTCACGCTCCTGCCCGTACGTCGAGAGCAGGGCCTGCGCCTCGATCGGGTCGCCCAGCGTGGTGCCCGTGCCGTGCGCCTCGACGGCGTCGACCTCGGCCGGGGTCAGCCCTGCCTGGGCCAGCGCGGCGCGGATCACCCGCTGCTGCGACGGGCCGTTGGGCGCCGTCAGACCGTTGGACGCACCGTCCTGGTTGACGGCCGTACCGCGCACCACCGCGAGCACCCGGCGCCCGGCAGCACGCGCCGAGGAGAGCCGCTCCACGAGCAGCATGCCGACACCCTCGGACCAGCCCGTACCGTCCGCACCCGCCCCGAAGGACTTGCAGCGGCCGTCCGGAGCCAGCCCGCGCTGACGCGAGAACTCGACGAAGATGTCGGGGTTCGGCATCACGGTCACACCGCCGACCAGCGCCATCGAGCACTCACCGGCGCGGAGCGCCTGCGCGGCCAGGTGCAGCGCGACCAGCGACGACGAGCAGGCGGTGTCCACGGTGACGGCCGGGCCTTCGAGGCCGAACGAGTACGAGATCCGGCCGGACATCACCGACGAGGCCGTGCCCGTCAGCAGGTGCCCCTCCACACCCTCGGAGGCCTCGACCGGTCCCGAGCCGTAGCCCATGAACGAGGCACCCACGAACACGCCGACCGGCTCGCCCCGCAGACCGAGCGGATCGGCCCCGGCGGTCTCCAGCGCCTCCCACGAGGTCTCCAGCAGCAGTCGCTGCTGCGGGTCCATCGCCAGCGCCTCACGCGGCGAGATCCCGAACAGTCCGGCGTCGAAGTCGCCCGCACCGTAGAGGAATCCGCCCTCACGGGCGTAGAACGTCCCCGCGTGCTCGGGGTCCGGGTGGTACAGGCCCTCCAGGTCCCAGCCGCGGTCCGTCGGGAAGGCCCCGATCCCGTCGGCGCCGGAGGCCACCAGGTCCCAGTACGCCTCCGGGGTGTCCACCCCGCCCGGCAGCCGCAGGCCCATGCCCACGATCACGACCGGGTCATCGCCACCGGCGGGCGCGACGGCCTCCGCGACGGTCGCGTCGGACACGAAGGTGCCCGGTGCGAAGCGTCCGAGGACGAACGCGGTGAGCCGCTCGGCGTCCGGGTAGTCGAACACCAGCGTCGCGGGCAGCACGAGCCCGGTCGCGGTCTGCAAGCGGTTGCGCAGTTCGACTGCTGTCAGCGAGTCGAAGCCCAGCTCCTTGAACGCCCGCGACGGCTCGACCGCCCCGGCCGACGCGTGCCCGAGCGCCGCCGCGACCTCGGCCCGCACCAGGTCCAGCACCGTGCGGTGCCGCTCCGGCGCCGACAGGCCGGCCAGCCGCGCGGCGAGACCGGTCTCCTTCGGGGCGGAACCCGCGACGGCGGGAGCGGCCAGCCGGGTGAACAGCGGGCGCTCGCGGACCGCGGTGAACAGCGGCAGGAACTCCTCCCAGCGGACGTCCGCGACGGTCACGGCGGCCTCGCCCGATCCGACGGCCGACGCCAGCGCGGCGAGCGCACGGTCCGGCGCCATCGGGTTCAGGCCCCGGCGCCGCAGCTGCGAGGCCGTCTCGTCATCGGCGGCCATACCCACCCGGGCCCACGGGCCCCACGCCACCGCCGTACCCGGCAGACCCTGCGCCCGACGCCGCGCGACCAGACCGTCCAGGGCCGCGTTCGCCGCACCGTACGCCGCCTGCTCACCACTGCCCCAGACACCCGAGATCGACGAGAACACCACGAACGCGTCCACGTCGCCGACCAGTTCGTCCAGGTGCAGCGCCCCTTCGACCTTGCCCCGGATCACCCGGTCCAGATGGGCCTCGTCCGCGTCGACCAGCGACACGTCCTCGCCCACACCCGCCGCGTGCACCACCGCGTCGACCCGGCCGACGGCCGCCAGCAGCGCCTCGACCGCCGCACGGTCCGACAGGTCACAGGCGTGGATCTCCGCCGTCGGCAGCTCGGCCAGCAGCTCCGCCGCACCCGGCGCCTCCGCGCCACGACGCGACACCAGGACGAGCCGCTCGGCGCCGTTCACGGCCGCCCAACGGGCCACCTCGACACCCAGGCCACCCGTGCCACCGGCGATCAGCACCGTGCCACGCGGAGTCCACGGCCGGGAGGAACCCGCAGGCGCGTGCACGAGCCGGCGCACCAGCACGCCGCCACCGCGCACCGCGACCTGGTCCTCCGCGCCCAGCGCACCGCCCAGAACGGCGGCGACCCGGCCCGACGCCCGGCGGTCCAACTCCACGGGCAGGTCCAGCAGGCCGCCCCACAGCTCGGGGTGCTCCAAGCCCACCGCACGGCCGAAGCCCCACAGCTGCGCCTGGCCGACGTCCACCGCGCCGTCCGCCGGTCCGGTGGCCACGGCGCCGCGCGTCACCAGCCACAGCGGAGCCCGGCAGCCGGCCTGCACCAGGTCCCGGACCAGCCCGAGCGCGTCGGCCGGGGTGACCGGCGACGCGACGAGGCCCACGACGTCGAGCCCCGCCAGCTGCTCCTGACCGGTCACCGGCAGCACCGTCGCGCCCAGTGCGGTCAGCACCTCGGCGAGGCCGTGCACGTCCTCGCCGACGACCGCCCACACGCCGTCGAGTCGGGCCTCGGGCGACACGGTCGCCGGCTCCCAGTCGACCCGGTAGCGCCAGCCGTCGACCAGCGACCGCTCGCGCCCCTGCGCCCGCCAGGACGCCAATGCGGGGACCAGGCCTTCGAGCGCCGTCGTCTCGACGCCGAGCTGGTCGGCCAGCGTCCGCAGGTCGCCGCGTTCGACGGTGGTCCAGAAGTCGGTGTCGTCCCGGTCCTGCCCGGCACCGCGGCCGGCGGGTATCTCGTCGGGCCAGTACCGCTCCCGCTGGAAGGCGTAGGTCGGCAGCTCGGCCGGACGGACCCCGGCGAAGAACGGGGTCCAGTCGACGGGGACACCGTGAACGTACAGGGTCGCCAACGCCGTGAGGGCGGTGGTGACTTCGTCACGCTCGCGACGCAGCAGGGGCGCCGTGACGGCCTCGGGCTGCTGCACGAGCGCGGCCAGGACGGCGTCCGGGCCCAGCTCCACGAACCTGGTCACATCGCCCAACCCGGCCAGGGCGTCCGCGAATCGGACCGGCCTGCGGACCTGCTCGACCCAGTACTCCGGGTCGGACCACTGGCCCGGCTCCACCGGGCTCGCGGTCACGGTCGACACGGCGGGGACGGCCGGCTCGGCGAAGGACAGTCCGCGCACGACCGTGCGGAACTCCTCCAGCATCGGCTCCATCAGCCGCGAGTGGAACGCGTGGCTGGTCCGCAGGCGGTTGGTCTTCCAGCCCCGTTCGGTGGCCAGCTCGGTCGCCTTGTCGATCTCGGCTTCGAGTCCGGCGACGACGACCGAGGTCGGCCCGTTGACGACGGCGATGTCGATGTCCGGGAACGCCGCCAGAACGTCGGCTTCGGACGCCCCGACGGCGAGCATCGCGCCACCGGCGGGCAGCGCCTGCATCAACCGGCCACGTGCGGCGACCAGTTGGGCCGCGTCCGCCAGCGACAGCACCCCGGCGACGTGGGCGGCCGCGATCTCACCGATCGAGTGACCGACCAGCACGTCCGGCCGGACACCCCAGTGCGACAGCAGCGCGTGCAACGCCACCTCGACCGCGAAGATCGCCGGCTGGGCGTACCCGGTCCGGTGGATCAGCTCCTCGTCCGCCAGCACCTCCGCCAACGGCCGCTCCAGGTAGGCGTCCAGGTGAAGCGCCACCTGATCGAAGGCATCCGCGAACACCGGGAAGGCCTCGTACAGACCCCGACCCATCCCGACCCGCTGCGCGCCCTGACCGGTGAACAGGAACGCCACCCGGCCCGGACCGGCGACACCAGTCACACCACCGGTCCCGGACGCCACCGCGTCCAGCCCGCCGACCAGCGACTCCCGGTCCCCCGCCAGCACCACCGCACGGTGGGCCAGCGCGGCCCGCCGGATCGACGCGGCGCCGACCTCCGCCGGGTCCGTGCCCTCGGTGGTCGTCCTCAGGACACGCTCGGCCTGGGCCCGGAGCGCGTCCGCCGTGTGTCCGGAGACCACGACCGGCACCAGCGGCAGTTGCACCACGGCCGGAGCGGAAGGCTCGACCGCCGGCGGCTCCTCCAGGATGACGTGCGCGTTGGTGCCGCTCATGCCGAACGACGAGACGCCCGCCCGGCGCGGCCGGCCGTCGGCCCGCCACGGACGCGCCTCCGTCAGCAGCTCCACCGCACCCGCGGACCACTCCACGTGCGGGGACGGCTCGTCCGCGTACAGCGTCGCGGGCAGGGTCTCGTGCCGCATCGCGAGCAGCATCTTGATGATGCCCGCCACACCGGCCGCGGCCTGCGTGTGACCGATGTTGGACTTCACCGACCCGAGCCACAGCGGCTCGCCGTCACGGCCCTGGCCGTAGGTGGCCAGCAGCGCCTGCGCCTCGATCGGGTCACCCAGCGTGGTGCCGGTGCCGTGCGCCTCCACCGCGTCCACCTCGGACGCCGACAGGCCGGCCTGCGCCAGCGCCGCCCGGATCACCCGCTGCTGCGACGGACCGTTCGGCGCCGTCAGACCGTTCGACGCACCGTCCTGGTTCACCGCCGTACCGCGAACCACCGCGAGCACCCGGCGCCCGGCAGCCCGCGCCGACGACAGCCGCTCCACGAGCAGCATGCCGACACCCTCGCCCCAGCCCGTACCGTCCGCACCCGCCCCGAACGGCTTGCACCGCCCGTCGGGAGCGAGTCCGCGCTGACGCGAGAACTGGACGAAGGTCTCCGGTCCCGACATCACGGCGACACCACCGGCCAGCGCCATCGAGCACTCGCCCGACCGCAGCGCCTGCACCGCGAGGTGCAGCGCCACCAGCGACGACGAGCACGCCGTGTCGATGGTCACCGCCGGGCCTTCGAGCCCGAACGTGTAGGAGAGCCGCCCGGAGACGACGCTGCCCGCCGTTCCGGTCAGCAGGTGCCCTTCCAGCTCCTCGGGCAGCCCCGCCGCCAGGTCGGCGTAGTCGATGCTGTTGGCGCCGGCGAACACGCCGACCTGCTCCCCGCGCAGCGACAGCGGGTCGATCCCAGCCCGCTCGAACGCCTCCCACGAGGTCTCCAGCAGCAGCCGCTGCTGCGGGTCCATCGCCAGCGCCTCACGCGGCGAGATCCCGAACAGCCCGGCGTCGAACTCCGCCGCGTCGTACAGGAATCCGCCCTCGCGGGTGTACGTCGTACCCGCGTGGTCCGGATCCGGGTGGTACAGGCCCTCCAGGTCCCAGCCGCGGTCGGTCGGGAAGGCCCCGATGCCGTCCCGGCCGGAAGCCACCAGGTCCCAGAACGCCTCCGGGGTGTCCACCCCGCCCGGCAGCCGCAGGCCCATCCCGACGATGACGACCGGATCGTCGGCGCCGCCGGCGGCCGCGCCCACCGGCGCCAGCACGGCGTCCACCGACCCGCTCAACTCGCCCAGGAGGTGGGCGGCCAGCCGCTCGACGCTCGGGTAGTCGAACACCAGCGTCGCCGGAAGGACCAGCCCGGTCGCGGCCTGCAGCCGGTTCCGCAGCTCCACCGCCGTCAGCGAGTCGAAGCCCAGTTCCTTGAACGCCCGCCCCGGCTCCAGGCCTTCGGCCGACGCGTGGCCCAGCACGGCGGCGACGTGCGTACGCACCACGTCCCCGACCAGTCGTTCCCGCTCCCCGGCGGCGAGACCCGCCAACCGCTGGGCGAGCGTGGAGAACACCGTCCCGCCGGCGGCCGGTGCGGCCTGCGCCTCGGGCAGGGTGTCGAACAGCGGACGCGCGCGCGCCGCCGCGAACACCGGCACGAACGCGTCCCAGCGGACGTCGGCGACCGTCAGCGCACCCTCGTCGCCGCCCACCGCGGCGGCCAGCGCGGCCACGGCCCGCTGCGGGTCGAGCGGCACCAGACCGCGGCGGCGGAGCTGGGTCGCGACCTCGCCGTCCGCAGCCATGCCCACCTCGGCCCACGGCCCCCAGGCCACCGCGGTACCCGGGAGACCGTGCGCACGGCGCCGGGCGATCAGACCGTCCAGAGCCGCGTTGGCGGCCCCGTACGCCGCCTGCTCGCCACTGCCCCAGACACCCGAGATCGACGAGAACACGACGAACGCGTCGACGTCGCCGACCAGTTCGTCCAGGTACAGGGCGCCGTCGACCTTGCCGGACAGCACGGTCCGGAAGTGCGCCTCGTCGGCCTCGCGCAGCGGCACGTCGGCCGCGACGCCCGCCGCGTGCACCACCGCGTCGACACCGCCGACGGCCGCCAGCAACTCCGCCACCGCCGCGCGGTCCGCCAGGTCACAGGCGTGGATCTCCGCGATCGGCAGCTCGGCCAGCAGCTCCGCCGCACCCGGCGCCTCCGCGCCACGACGCGACACCAGCACCAGCCGCTCCGCGCCGTTCGCCGCCGCCCAACGGGCCACCTCCACGCCCAGACCACCCGTACCACCGGTGATCAGCACCGTGCCACGCGGAGTCCAGGCCGACCCGGTGGTAGCCGGAGCGTGCTCCAGCCTCCGGACGACCACGCCGCCGCCGCGGACCGCGATCTGGTCCTCCGCGCCCAGCGCGCCGGACAGGACCGCGCCGATCCGGGCCGCCGCACGGGAGTCGACCGTCTCGGGCAGGTCCAGCAGGCCGCCCCAGAACTCGGGGTGCTCCAGACCGACAACCCGGCCGAAGCCCCACAGCGCGGCCTGGTCGACGTCGACCGGGCGGTCCGCCCGGCCTGTCGCCACCGCGCCCCGCGTCACCAGCCACAGCGGAGAGGTGATCCGACTGTCCGTCAGGGCCTGTACCAGCGACAGTGCTTCGACGATCGAAGGCGTCGTCGCCACGATGCCGGAGACGTCGAGCCCTTCGAGGCGGGCGGCCAGCTCGTCCCGGGTCCCTACGGGCACCCGGACCACCGACGCGCCGAGTCCGGCCAGCGCCTCGCCGAGGCCGTGAACGTCCTCGCCGACCAGTACCCACCGGCCGGTCAGCCCGGCAGTCGGCAGGTCGGCGGGCTTCCAGGTGACCCGGTAGCGCCAGCCGTCGACCAGCGACCGCTCCTGACCGCGCGCCCGCCACGACGCGAGCGCGGGCAGCACGTTCTCCAACGACTCTGCGGGGACACCGAGTTGCTCGGACAGGCCGGACAGGTCGCCCTGCTCCACGGTGGCCCAGAACCCGGACTCGACGGGGTCGGCCGCGACCGCCTTGGCAGGACGGCTCTCCAGCCAGTAGTGCTGGTGCTGGAAGGCGTAGGTCGGCAGCTCGGCCGGACGGACCCCGGTGAAGAACGGGGTCCAGTCGACCGTGACGCCGTGGACGTGCAGGGTCGCCAACGCCGTGAGGGCGGTGGTGACTTCGTCGCGCTCACGGCGCAGCAGCGGCGCGGTGACGGCCTCGGGCTGCCGCACGAGCGCGGACAGCACGGCGTCCGGGCCGAGTTCGACATGGGCGGCGACGCCGTCGAGGGCCGCCAGGGCGTCGGCGAAGCGGACCGGCTTGCGGACCTGCTCCACCCAGTACTCCGGGTCCGTCCACTGGCCCGGCTCCACCGGGCTCGCGGTCACGGTCGAAACCGCCGGAACCACCGGCTCGACGAAGGACAGTCCGCGCACGACGGCGCGGAAGTCCTCCAGCATCGGCTCCATCAGCCGCGAGTGGAACGCGTGGCTGGTCCGCAGGCGCGAGGTCTTCCAACCGCGCTCGGCCGCCGCCTCCGCCACCGCGTCGATCTCGGCTTCGAGCCCCGCGACCACCACGGACGCCGGGCCGTTCACCACCGCGACATCCACGTCCGGGAACGCCGCCGCCACCTCGGCCTCGGACGCCCCGACGGCGAGCATCGCCCCACCGGCAGGCAGCGCCTGCATCAACCGGCCACGCGCGGCCACCAGTTGGGCAGCATCCGCCAGCGACAGCACCCCGGCGACGTGGGCGGCCGCGATCTCACCGATCGAGTGACCGACCAGGACATCGGGGCGCACACCCCAGTGCGACAGCAGCGCGTGCAGCGCCACCTCGACCGCGAAGATCGCCGGCTGTGCGTACCCGGTCCGGTGGATCAGCTCCTCGTCCGCCAGCACCTCCGCCAACGGCCGCTCCAGATAAGCGTCAAGGTGCAGGGCGACCTGGTCGAAGGCATCCGCGAACACGGGGTAGGCCTCGTACAGACCCCGACCCATCCCGACCCGCTGCGCGCCCTGACCGGTGAACAGGAACGCCACCCGGCCCGCACGTGCGGTACCCGTCACACCACCGGTCCCGGACGCCACCGCGTCCAGCCCGCCGACCAGCGCCTCCCGGTCCCCCGCCAGCACCACCGCACGGTGGGCCAGTGCTCCACGAACGACCGATGCGAGCCCGATCCCGGGCAGGTCGGCGTCCGCCGCCGTCCGCAGCCGCACCGCCTGCGCCCGCAGGGCGTCCGGGGTCTGGCCGGACAACAGCACCGGCACCAGCGGGAGTTCCGCCACGGCCGGGACGGTCGGCTCCGCCGCCGGCGGCTCCTCCACGATCACGTGCGCGTTGGTGCCCGAGACACCGAACGCCGACACACCCGCCCGGCGCGGCCGCTCTCCGGCCAGCCACGGACGGGCCTCCGTCAGCAGCTCGACCGCACCCGCCGACCACTCCACGTGCGGGGACGCCTCGTCGGCGTTCAGCGTCGCGGGCAGCACGCCGTGCCGCATCGCCAGCACCATCTTGATGATGCCGGCGACGCCCGCCGCCGCCTGGGTGTGACCGATGTTGGACTTCACCGACCCGAGCCACAGCGGCTCGCCGTCACGGCCCTGCCCGTACGTGGCCAGCAGCGCCTGCGCCTCGATCGGGTCACCCAGCGCCGTACCGGTGCCGTGCGCCTCCACCGCGTCCACCTCGGACGCCGACAGACCGGCCTGCGCCAGCGCCGCCCGGATCACCCGCTGCTGCGACGGACCGTTCGGCGCCGTCAGACCGTTCGACGCACCGTCCTGGTTGACGGCCGTGCCCCGCACCACCGCCAGCACCCGACGGCCCGCGGCACGCGCCGAGGACAGCCGCTCGACGAGCAGCATGCCGACGCCCTCGCCCCAGGCGGTGCCGTCCGCACCGGCGCCGAACGGCTTGCACCGCCCGTCGGGGGCGAGCCCGCGCTGGCGGCTGAAGTCGATGAACGCGTCCGGGGTGGACATGACGGTGACGCCGCCGGCCAGCGCCATCGAGCACTCGCCCGACCGCAGCGCCTGCACCGCGAGGTGCAGCGCCACCAGCGACGACGAACAGGCCGTGTCCACCGTCACCGCCGGGCCCTCCAGCCCGAACGTGTAGGAGAGCCGCCCGGAGACGACGCTGCCCGCCGTTCCGGTGCCGAGGTACCCCTCCAGGTCGGTGGGGACGTCGTGCCGCTGGCTGGCGTAGTCCTGGCCGTTGGAGCCGGCGAACACGCCGATCTGGGCGCCGCGCAGCGCGAGCGGGTCGAACCCGCCGCTCTCCAGCGCCTCCCACGAGGTCTCCAGCAGCAGCCGCTGCTGCGGGTCCATCGCCAGCGCCTCACGCGGCGAGATCCCGAACAGCCCGGCGTCGAACTCGCCCGCGCCGTAGAGGAATCCGCCCTCGCGGGCATAGGACGTGCCCGCGTGGTCCGGATCCGGGTGGTACAGGCCCTCCAGGTCCCAGCCGCGGTCCGTCGGGAAGCCGCCCATCGCCTCGGCGCCGGAGGCGACCAGGTCCCAGAACGCCTGCGGGGTGTCCGCGCCGCCGGGGAAGCGGCAGGCCATGCCGACGATGACGATCGGATCGTCGTCGGCGGCCGCGGCCGTCCGCGGCACGGTGACGGCGTCGACGGCGCCGCCGAGTCCGTCGAGGAGGTGGGCGGCCAGGCGCTCGACGCTGGGGTGGTCGAACACCAGGGTCGCCGGCAGCGCCAGCCCGGTCGCGGCCTGCAGCCGGTTCCGCAGCTCGACCGCCGTCAGCGAGTCGAAGCCCAGTTCCTTGAACGCCCGGTCGAGTGCGACCGCCTCGCCGGAGGCGTGGCCCAGGACCACGGCCACGTGGGTGCGCACGAGGTCCGAGACGAACCGCTCCCGCTCCCCGGCGGGGAGGCCCGCGAGACGCTGGCCCAGCGTGGAGAACACCGTGCCGCCGACGGCGGGCGCCGCCACCTCGGGCAGGGCGTCGAACAGCGGGCGCGGGCGGGCCGAGGCGAACAGCGGGACGAAGTCCGCCCAGCGGACGTCGGCGACGGTGACCACACCGTCCCCTCCCCCGACCTCCCCGCCGACCGCGCCGGCCAGGGCGGTGATCGCCTGGGCGGGCGCCATCGGCAGGAGGCCCTGTCGGCGCAGCAGCTCGGTCTCGCCCTGGTCGGCGGCCATGCCGATCCGCGCCCACGGGCCCCAGGCGATCGCGGTGCCCGGCAGCCCGTGCGCGCGGCGCCGGGCCACGAGGGCGTCCAGGGCCGCGTTGGCGGCCCCGTACGCGGCCTGGCCGCGGCTGCCCCAGACGCCGGAGATGGACGAGAAGACCACGAACGCGTCGACGTCGCCGACCAGTTCGTCCAGGTGCCGGGCGCCGTCGACCTTGCCGGACAGCACGCGGCGCAGGTGTGCGTCGTCGGCTTCGGCGAGGGCCGCGTCCTCGCCGACGCCGGCGGCGTGCACGACGGCGTCGATCCGGCCGACCGCGGTCAGCAGCGCCTCGACCGCCGCACGGTCCGCCAGGTCGCAGGCGTGGACCTCGGCGTTGGGCAGGCCGGCCAGCAGTTCCGCCGTCCCGGGCGCGTCCGCGCCGCGCCGCGACACCAGGACCAGCCGGTCGGCCCCGTCGGCGGCCCAGCGGGCTACCTCGGCGCCCAGGCCGCCCGTCCCGCCGGTGATGAGGACCGTTCCGCGCGGCCGCCAGGCGGCGGCCGCGCCGGCCGGCGCGTGTTCCAGCCGGCGGACCAGCACGCCGCCGCCGCGGACCGCGATCTGGTCCTCGGCGCCCAGCGCGCCGGAGAGGACCGCGCCGATCCGGGCCGCCGCACGGGCGTCGACCGTCTCGGGCAGGTCCAGCAGGCCGCCCCAGAACTCGGGGTGCTCCAGACCGACCACCCGGCCGAAGCCCCACAGCGCGGCCTGGTCGACGTCGACCGGGCGGTCCGCCCGGCCGGTCGCCACCGCGCCCCGCGTCACCAGCCACAGCGGGGTCTCGCTGCGGGCCGCCGTCAGGGCCTGGACCAGGGACAGCGCTTCGTGCACGGTGGACGGGGAGGCCAGCACACCGGCCAGGTCCAGGTCCGCGGTCGCGGCCGCGTCGGCCAGCGGTACGACCGTCGCGCCCAGCCCGGACAGCAGGTCGCCGAGGCCGTGGACGTCCTCGCCCAGCAGCGCCCACGTGCCGCCGAGTCCGGCGGCCGTCGCGGTGGCCGTCGCGGTGGCCGCGCCCTCGTGGGCCGCCGGCTGCCACGTGATCCGGTACCGCCACCCGTCGACCAGCGAGCGTTCGCGGTTCCGGGTGCGCCAGGAAGCCAGGGCCGGCAGCACGTCGGCCACGGCCGCGGTGTCGACCCCGAGCTCCTCGGCGAGCGCGGGGAGGTCGGCGCGGTCGACCGCGGCCCAGAACGCGGCGTCCCCCGGGTCCCCGGGGTGGCCCGCGCCGGGGCGCGCCGGGGCGCTCTCCAGCCAGAAGCGCTCCCGCTGGAACGCGTAGGTCGGCAGGTCCACCACCCGGGCGTGGGGGTACAGGGCGGGCCAGTCCACCGCCGCCCCGTGGACGTGCAGCGCGGCCAGTGCCGCGGCCGCGGTGGCGGCCTCGTCCCGGTCGCGCCGCAGCAGCGGCACGCAGACCGCCTCGGGGGCGGCCTGCTGGGCCGCCGCGGTGAGGACGGCGTCCGGCCCCAGCTCCACGTACGCGCCGACGCCGTCCAGGGCGGCCAGCGCGTCGGCGAACCGGACCGGCCTGCGGACCTGGTCGACCCAGTACTCCGGGTCGGACCACTGGCCCGCCTCGACCGGGCGGCCGGTCACCGTGGAGACGACCGGGAGCTTCGGCTCGTGGAAGGTCAGGAAGCGCAGGACGCGGCGGAACTCGTCCAGCATCGGCTCCATCAGCCGCGAGTGGAACGCATGGCTCGTCCGCAGACGCGAGGTCTTCCAGCCCCGCTCGGCGGCCACGGCCGCGGCCGCGTCGATGTCGCCCGCGGGACCCGAGAGGACGACGGCGTCCGGCCCGTTGACCGCCGCGATGTCGATCTCCGGGAACGCCTCGCGCAGCTCGGACTCGGTGGCGCGGACGGCGAGCATCGCGCCGCCGTCCGGCAGCTCCTGCATCAGCCGGCCGCGCGCGCCGACGAGGGCCGCCGCGTCGGCGATCGAGAGCACCCCGGCGGCGTGGGCGGCGGCGATCTCGCCGATCGAGTGTCCGACCAGGACGTCCGGGGTGACGCCCCAGTGCCGGAGCAGCGCGAGCAGGGCCACCTCGACCGCGAAGATCGCCGGCTGCGCGTACTCGGTCCGGCCGAGCAGTTCCTCGTCGGTGAGCGCGTCGGCGAGCGGGCGGTCGAGCTGGATGTCCAGGTACCAGGCGGCCTCGTCGAAGGCCGCGGCGAACACCGGCTGGGTGGCGTACAGTTCGCGGCCCATCCCGGTCCGCTGCGAGCCCTGGCCGGTGAACAGGAAGGCGGTCCGGCCGCGGCCCACGGCCCCGGTGACGACCCGGGCGGACGGCTCGGCGGCGGCGAGCGCGGCGAGGCCCTGCGCCACCTGCCCGCGGTCGGCGCCGAGCACGACGGCGCGGTGGGCGAAGTGGGTGCGGGCGGTGGCCAGCGAGAGGCCCAGGTCGGCGAGGCCGGCGTCCGGCCCGTCCAGCCGGGCGAGCAGCCGCGCCGCCTGCCCGGCGAGCGCCTCCGGCGTGCGGCCGGAGAGCGGCAGCGCGAACACGCCGGCCGCCGGGGCGTCCTGCTCCGGGGCCGCCGCGGCGGGCTCCGGCTGCTCCGCCGGCGGTGCTTCGAGGATGAGGTGGGCGTTGGTGCCGCTCATGCCGAACGAGGAGACCGCGGCCCGCCGCGGCCGGTCGGTGGCGGGCCACGCCTGCGCCTCGGTGAGCAGCCGGACGTCACCGGCCTGCCAGTCGACGTGCGGCGTCGGCTCGTCCACGTGCAGGGTCTTCGGCAGCAGTTCGTGCCGGAGGGCCTGGACCATCTTGATGACGCCGCCGACGCCGGCCGCGGCCTGGGCGTGCCCGATGTTGGACTTCAGCGAGCCGAGCCAGAGCGGGGCGCCGTCGCGGTCCTGCCCGTAGGTGGCCAGCAGGGCCTGCGCCTCGATGGGGTCGCCGAGGGTGGTGCCGGTGCCGTGCGCCTCGACGGCGTCGACGTCCGCCGCCTCCAGCCGCGCGTTGGCGAGGGCCTGGCGGATCACCCGCTGCTGGGAGGGGCCGTTCGGCGCGGTCAGGCCGTTGGACGCGCCGTCCTGGTTGACGGCCGAGCCGCGGATCACGGCGAGGACCCGGCGGCCGGCGGCCCGCGCGGAGGAGAGCCGCTCGACGAGCAGCATGCCGACGCCCTCGGCCCAGGCGGTGCCGTCGGCGGCGGCGGCGAACGGCTTGCACCGGCCGTCGACGGCCAGGCCGCGCTGGCGGGAGAACGCCACGAACGACGCCGGGCTGGCCATCACGGCGACACCGCCGGCCAGCGCCATCGTGCACTCGCCCTGGCGCAGCGCCTGCGCGGCCAGGTGGAGGGCGACCAGCGAGGAGGAGCAGGCCGTGTCGACGGTGAGCGCCGGGCCCTGGAGGCCGAGCGCGTACGAGACGCGGCCGGACGCGACGCTGGCCGCGTTGCCGGTGACGAGGTAGCCCTCCAGCGCGTCGGTGGCGTCCTGGAGGCGCGGCCCGTACTCCTGGGCCTCCGCGCCGACGAACACGCCGACGCGCTGCTCGCGGAGCGTCTCGGGCTGGATTCCGGCGCCCTCCAGCGCCTCCCAGGAGGTTTCCAGGACCAGCCGCTGCTGGGCGTCCATGGCGAGGGCTTCGCGCGGGTTGATGCCGAAGAAGTCGGCGTCGAACTCCGCCGCCTCGTAGAGGAAGCCGCCCTGGCGGGTGTAGCTGGTGCCCGGCTCGTCGGGGTCGGCGGAGTACAGCGCGTCGACGTCCCAGCCGCGGTCGGTCGGGAACTCGCCGATCGCGTCCGCCCCGGACTCCACGAGCTGCCAGAGGTCCTCGGCGGAACCGACCCCACCGGGGAAGCGGCAGGCCATGCCGACGATCGCGATCGGCTCGTCGGCGTGCCCGGCGGCGGTGTCGGCGACGGCCCGCTCCGGGGCGAGGCCGAGCAGCTCGGCGTAGAGGTGGCGGGCCAGTGCGGCGGGCGTCGGGTAGTCGAACGCCAGCGTCACGGGGAGCGCCAGGCCGGTCGCTGCGGTCAGCCGGCTGTGCAGCTCGACAGCGGTGAGCGAGTCGAACCCGGTCTCGAAGAAGGTGCCGTGGGCCGCGACCGGCTCGTCGGCCGGGCGGCGCAGCGCGGCGGCGGCGAGGTCGGTCACCAGCGCGGTGACTACCTGCTGTGCCTCGGCCGCCGGCAGGCCGGCCAGGTGCGACCGCAGCTCCGGCCCCGCCCCGGTCCCCGTTCCCTCATTGCCGTTCGGCACGGATGCTCCGAAGTCCCCGGACGAACTCATCATCAAGCGCTCACATTCGGCGAGAAGAACCGTGGATAGCCCACACCGTTCGGCGAGGCTAACCAGCCGGTTCCCGGGCCACAGCTCCTACCGCACCCCTAGGGGTCCGCCGGGCCGAGCAGGGGCGGGGGCTGTGGCCGTCGGCGACCGACGGCGGCCGACGGGGACGCGACGTGGCGCCCGCTCGGCCGAAGGCCGGGGCGCGTCGTCGGGCAGGCGGGGGCGTGACGGCGTGTCCCGGGGTGTCCGCCCGCCGTCAGGGGTGCGGGCCGGGGCGGGGGGCCGCCGGCCCGGACCGGTGCCTCGGGCTCTTCGTGCGGCGCGCCGCCGTGGGCGTCACCGGACGGGTGGGGCGCGGCCGCCGGTGCCGGTTCCCGCTGAAGGGGTGGCAGGAGGGTTCGGACGGCGTCCGGTCCGCGGCCGGCGCCGTCGTGGGCGGCGGCAGGACGGGCGGGCCGCACCGTCCAGGTCATCGTTTCAGCACACAGAATTCACCTGTTCGGGTGAACGTCGAACCGGACGTGCCGCAGACGTGCCACAACCGTGCCACCGCCGCCCCGGAGCGCGGCACCGTCTCGGCCATCGCGTACGAACAGCCGCGCGGGACGGGTGCCGCGTCCGGAGGGCGCGGAAAGGCTACCGGGCCGCGCCTTCGTCGCCGGAGACCGGGACGGCCGTGCCTTCGGCGGGGCCCGGTCGCCAGGCGCGGTCGGCGATTCCGTCCGGCGCCGGTTCGAGGAATTCGTCGAGCATTCCGGGGGTCGCCGCGCGGGCGAGCGCGAGGCCGTCGGCGAGGGCCACGTCGCGGATCGTGTAACCGCCCCGGCCCGCGGCGACCACGGCAACGAGGGTGGCCAGGCCGGCCCGGCGCTGGGCGGGCGACTGCTTGACGCTCCAGCCGAGGATCCCCGACCGGTCGAGCAGGACGGTGCGGCGGGCGAAGGTGCCGTAACGGGTGACCAGGTACCGGCCGTGCAGGCCGCTGCCGAGGCTGCGGTAGGCGTCGACCGCCGCGGCGAGCGCCAGCGGCAGCAGGACGGCTCCCGAGATCCAGGCGATCCGGAGCAGCACGTCGGTCAGGAGCACGCCGAGGACGACCAGGGGCGTCTCGACCAGGACGACCGCCGCGAGGGCCCAGGTGATCCGGCGGCGCAGCGCCGCCCTGGGGGCGCCGGCCAGCCGCAGGCCGCTCAGGAAGCCGGGCTCCTCGCCGAGGACGGCGGCGGCGACCCGCTCCGTCTCGGCGCGCGAGGTCGGCGGCAGCAGGGCGCTCTTGGTGGACGTCGACCGGTCGTCGGCGGTGCCGAGTCCGGTGGCGATCGCGTTGAGCCGGGCGCCGCGGGCGAGGCGCAGCGCTTGCGGTTCGGCGATCTGGATGCCGCGCAGCCGGCGTCGTTCCAGCCAGATCGAGCGGGTGCTGAACATGCCGCGGCGCAGTCGGAGCGAGCCGGCTTCGGCCTCCTCCAGCCGGTAGTCCCACCAGGTCTCGACGAAGGTCGCCACGGAGGTGAGGGCGCCGAGCAGGATGACGACGAGGACCGGCAGGGTGATCGCGGCCCAGAGCGGGAGGCCGGTCAGGCCGTTCCAGGCGGCGCGGAGGAAGCCGACGTCGGCGGGGTTGATCCGCAGCGAGTCGAGCAGCCGGGCGAAGGCGCCGGCGGCGCCGCCGACCCAGGCGATGCCCCAGACGGTGAGCGGCGCGTACCGGAGCCAGCCGGGGCGCAGGACGGCGAGGGCGGTGTCGCCGGCCGTCGCGTCGGGTGCCAGCCGGCGGCGCAGCTGCTCGGCGGAGTCCCGGGAGACGCCGTCGAGGGCGAGTTCCCGGCTTTCGGCGGCGACGTGGGTGCCGGAGCTGATCCGGACGGTGCGCAGTCCGAGGAGGCGGTGGAGCGGGCTGGCGGTGGTGTCGACGCTGCGGATCCGGTCGCGGGGCACCGCGCGGTGCCGGCGGAAGAGCAGGCCGCTGCGCAGTTCGACCTTGTCGTCGGTGATCCGGTACCTGGTGGTCAGCAGGCGGACGCCGAACAGCACCGCGATGATCACGCAGGTCAGGGCGATGGAGCCGAGGGTGATGAGGGCGGCGAGGTCGAGGGTGCCGCCGGTGATCAGCAGGGTCAGCAGGGTGGAGCAGACCGGCGGGACCAGCCAGGTGAGGCTGGTCGCCGGCATCCGCGGGTCGAGGCGCTGCCAGGGTGCCGCGGTCACTGGCCGTCCCCGGGCAGGGCCTGGGCCCGGACGGCCAGGGTCTCGGCCAGGTCGGCGGCGACCTGCCGGTCCAGGCCCTGGATCCGGACCGGTCCGGCCGCGGACGCGGTGGTGACCACGAGGCCGCTCAGTCCGAAGAGCCGCTGGATCGGGCCGCTGGCGGTGTCGACGGTCTGGATCCGGGCGAGCGGGGCGATGCGGGCCCGCTGCCAGAACCAGCCCGACACCGCGTAGACGGCGTCGTCGGTCGCCTCCCAGCGGTGGACGCGGTACCGCCAGGCCGGCACGACCAGGAGGTAGGCGAGCGCGAGCGCGGCGACGAGGGCGAGGCTGAGCCCGAGCCAGGTGCGGGCGGGCGGGATGAGCGCGGTCAGCAGCGCCAGCACCAGGACGGGGGGCAGGGCGATGACGGCGGCCTGGGCGCTCCACCAGCCGAGGGCACGGCGTTCGAGTCGGTGCCGGGGAGGCCGGAGGCGCGGTACTTCACGACTGGACACGTCGTCACTCTAAAGGCCCATCCAATTCGCGGACAACACCAGTCGGGGCGTACCGGGAGCAGCCGGGCTATCCCGGTCGAATAGGGGTTGTCCGCCCCGGTGGGCGCCGATATCAGTTCTCCGTCACCTCACCACGCCCTCGGATTTCGGGACGAACGAACGATGACTTCTTCGGAAACAGCGAAGTCGGTGCGCGTCGCGTGCTGGCAACCCGCGTGGGCCGGCGGCGAGTCGGGCCGCGACGACTTCCTCGACCGGCTGGGCGGGATCGCCGCCAGGGCGGCGGAGGGCGGTGCGGAGCTGCTGGTCACACCCGAGTTGTCGGCGACCGGCTACCAGTTGGGCCTGGCCCGCACGGTCGAGCTGGCGGAGCCCGCCGACGGGGTGCTGGCCGACGGCGTGCGCGCGATCGCCGAGCGGAACGGCCTGGCGATCGTCTACGGATGGCCGGAACTGGACGGCGGGAGCGTCTACAACAGCGTCCAACTCGTCGGCTCCGACGGCGCGGTGGCGGCCCGCTACCGCAAGACGCACCTCTACGGCGACTTCGACCGCTCGGTGTTCGCGCCCGGCGACCGGCTGGTGGTCCAGGCACGGCTGGGTTCGCTGACGGT
Organism: Kitasatospora sp. NPDC042419; assembly: GCF_056437345.1. Lineage (NCBI taxonomy): Bacteria > Bacillati > Actinomycetota > Actinomycetes > Kitasatosporales > Streptomycetaceae > Kitasatospora > Kitasatospora sp. NPDC042419. The sequence continues at coordinate 172,942 of NZ_JBWKAW010000019.1, read as the reverse complement.
GGGTCTGCTGGTCTGCTACGACGTCGAGTTCCCCGAGACCGTGCGGGCGCACATGCTGGCCGGCACCGAGCTGCTGGTCGTGCCGACGGCGCTGGTCCGCCCCTGGGAGTTCGTCCCCAGGACGCTGGTGCCGGCCCGGGCGTTCGAGAGCCAGCTCTTCGTCGCGTACGTCAACTGGTACGGCCCCGGGGCGAACAACTACTGCGGCCTCAGCCGGGTGGTCGGTCCGGACGGCGTGGTCCGCGCCGAGAGCACCGAGCAGGCCGAGGCGCTGTTCTTCGCCGACGTGGACCTCGACGCGATCGGTGCCAGCCGCCGGGCCACGCCCTACCTGCTGAACCGCCGGCCCGAGCTGTACGGTGCGGCGCGGTGACCGCGCTCGCGGTGGACCTGTCCGCACCGCCGGTCACCATGCTCGGCCCCGACTTCCCCTTCGCCTACGACCGGTGGGTGGGTCATGAGGGCGGTCTCGGTTCGCTGCCGGCCGAGCGGCTGGGCACGCCGGTCGCGGTGGTCGGCGGCGGGATCTCCGGGCTGGTCGCGGCGTACGAGCTGATGCGCCTGGGCCTGCGCCCGGTGGTGTTCGAGGCGGGGCAGCTCGGCGGCCGGATGCGGACGGAGAGCTTCGCAGGGCACCCGGGCACGGTCGCCGAGCTGGGTGCGATGCGGTTCCCGCCCTCGGCCACGACGCTGTTCCACTACATCGACCTGGTGGGGCTGGGGACGCGGCCGTTCCCGAACCCGATGGCCCCGGCGACCCCGCACACGGTCGTCGACGTCAACGGCGCCCGGCACTTCGCCCGGGTGCCCGAGGACCTGCCGTCGGCGTACCAGGAGGTCTACGACGCCTGGACGAAGGTGCTGGAGGAGGGCGCGGACTTCACCGCGATGGACTCGGCGATCCGCCGCCGGGACACGGCCATGATCAAGGCGATCTGGAACCGGCTGGTGCCGCTGCTGGACGACCAGTCGTTCTACGGCTTCCTGTCCTCCTCGTCCGCCTTCGCGTCGTTCCGGCACCGGGAGATCTTCGGCCAGGTGGGTTTCGGTTCGGGCGGCTGGGACACCGACTTCCCCAACTCGATGCTGGAGATCCTGCGGGTCGTCTACACCGGGGCCGACGACGGGCACCGGGCGCTGACCGGCGGGGCGCAGCAGCTCCCGCTGCGGCTGTGGCGGCACGCGCCGGCCTCGGCGGCGCACTGGCCGACCGGGACTTCGCTGGCGGACCTGCACCCCGAGGGCCCGCGGCCGGCGGTCACCCGGCTGTCGCGGGCCGGCGGGGGAATCCGGGTGGAGACCGCGGACGGGGCGGCGGAGTTCGCCGCGGCGGTGCTGACCCCGCAGGTGCGGTTGCTGCTCTCCGGGATCGACACGGACGAGGACCTGTTCCCGAACGAGGTGTGGACGGCGATGGAGCGCACCCACTACATGGGCTCCTCGAAGCTGTTCGCGCTGGTCGACCGGCCGTTCTGGCAGGACGTCGACGAGCGGACCGGGCGTCCGGTGATGGGGATGACGCTCACCGACCGGGCGCCGCGCGGGGTCTACCTGTTCGACGACGGCCCGGACGCGCCGGGGGTGATGTGCCTGTCGTACACGTGGAACGACGACTCGATGAAGACGGCCGCGCTGTCGCCCGACGAGCGTTTGGACGTCATGCTCCGCCACCTGCGCAGGATCTATCCGGAGGTGGACGTCCGCAGCCGGATCATCGCGCCGCCGATCGCGGTGTCGTGGGAGTCGGAGCCGCACTTCATGGGCGCGTTCAAGAGCAACCTTCCCGGCCAGTACCGCTACCAGCGGCGCCTGTTCACGCACTTCCGGCAGGACGCGCTCCCCGGGCACCAGCGCGGGGTGTTCCTCGCCGGTGACGACGTGTCGTGGACCGGGGGTTTCGCCGAGGGGGCGGTGACCACCGCGCTCAACGCCGTGTGGGGGGTGCTGCACCACCTCGGCGGGCGGACGCCGGCCGCCAATCCGGGACCGGGGGACGACTTCCCGGCGCTGGCGCCGATCGAGCTGCCGGGCTGAGTCCCGACGGGGCCCGCGGGGGCCGACCGACGGTCGGCCCCCGCGGGCTTCGGCACGTCCCGGCCCGGCCTCGCCTGCCCCTCCCCGCCTGCCCCGGCCCCGATACCTCCCGGCCCGGTCAGAGGATTCCCGCCTGGACCGCCGCCATGACGGCGGCGGTGCGGTCGGACACGCCCAGTTTGGCGAAGATCCGCACCACGTAGGTCTTCACGGTGGCCTCGGTGATGAACAGGGCGCGTCCGACGGCGGCGTTGGTCAGCCCTTCGGCGACCAGGCGCAGCACCTCGACCTCGCGGCGCGACAGCGTCTCCGGGCGGGGCTGGCGGACCCGGTCGAGGAGCGTGGCGGCGACCGCCGGGGAGAGCACGGTCTCGCCGCGCGCGGCGGCCCGGACGGCCTGGGCGAGTTCGGCCGGCGAGCTGTCCTTCAGCAGGTAGCCGACGGCGCCCGCCTCGACCGCGCGGAGGATGTCGCCGTCGGTCCGGTAGGTCGTGAGGATCACCACGCGCGTCGCGGGGAGCTCGGCGAGGATCGCCTCGGTGGCGCCGACGCCGTCGCCGTCCGGCATCCGGAGGTCCATCAGGACGACGTCGGGGGTGAGCTCGCGGGCGGCGGTCAGAGCGTCGGCGCCGGACACCGCCTCGCCGACGATGGCCAGTTCGGGCTGGTCGTGGAGCATGGCGCGGATCCCGGCCCGGATCACGGGGTGGTCGTCGACCAGCAGCACGGTGATCGTCATGCGGGCACCCGGATCCGTAGGGAGGTGCCCTGTCCGGGCGCCGATTCGACGTGCAGTGTCCCGCCGGCCTGGAGCAGCCGCCGGCGCATCAGCGGCAGGCCGTGCCCGGTGGTGGTGCCGCCGGGGGCGAACCCGGCGCCGTCGTCGTGCACCTCCAGCCGGACGCCGTCGGGGTCGGTGGCGAGGACGACCTCGACGCGGCCGGCGCCGGCGTGCTTGCGGACGTTGCTGAGCGCCTCCTGCGCGTGGCGGAGCAGGTCGACGTTGAGGGCGGTGTCGGCGGGGTCGGGGGCGCCGTCGACCCGCAGGGAGGCCTCGATGCCGTGGTCGTCCCGGAGCCGTTCGACCGCCCGGCGCAGTCCGTCGACGAGGGAGGCGGAGGTGGCCTCGGGCAGGGGCCGCGAGGTGATCAGCGCGCGGGCGTCGGCGAGGTTGTCGCGGGAGGCGGCCTCGGCGACCTCCAGGTAGTGGCGGGCCCGCGCGGGGTCGACGGCCAGCGCGGAGCCGGCGGCCTGGAGCAGCATGACCGTGCTGGACAGGCCCTGGGCGAGGGTGTCGTGGATGACGTCGGCGAACTGCTCGCGCTCAGCGGTGCGGCCGGCCTCGTAGGACAGCCGGCCGAGTTCGGCGCGGGTGGCCTCCAGTTCGCGGATCAGCTCCGCCCGCTCGGCGCTCTGCCGGATGATCTGGCTCACCCAGACGCCCAGCACGACGGAGAGCGCCGCGCTCGTCGACCCGACGATGCCCAGCAGCCGGCCGGTACCAGGGAGGGTCTCGGCGGCCGCCGCGATCCCGAGCCAGGCGAGGTTCATGGCCAGGACGGCCAGTGCCCCGACGACGGGCCCGGCGGTCATGAACGCCGGGGCGCACAGCGCGTACAGGACGAGCGCGCTGCTGGTCGACAGCCCGACGGCGGCGGCGAACACCAGGACGACGCCCACCTGGTACAGCAGGGCCTGTCGGGTGCCCCGGTGGGAGCGGATCAGCCGCCGGCCGAGCAGCAGGTGGGCGGCGACCAGCAGGAGCAGCAGCGCGGCGGCGCCGGCCCGCCGGGCGGGGGTGACCCCGCCGGTGAGCAGGACGCCGCCGAGGGCCGCCGAGCTGACCAGGGTGAAGTACACGTCCCAGACCGGCTGCCAGCGCAGCCACTCGTCGGGGGCGCGACTCAACCGTCCTTCCTTCCCTGCCAGCGGAACGTGGTCAGGCACAGGATCAGACCTCCGAGGCACCAGGCCGCCAGGACCAGCGCGATGCGGCCGTGCTCCCAGGCGCCGGCCGGTTCCGTGCCGGCCGCCGAGTCGGGGAGGAACACCGAGCGGAAGCCCTGCGCCATCCACTTGAGCGGGAACACCGCGCCGATGTGCTGCAACGCCGTCGGCAGCGTGGTCAGCGGCACGATGAAGATACCCGACACGAACTGCAGGACGAGGAACGGCAGGTTGACGATGGGTGCCGCGCCGCGCACCGAGCGCGGAACGCTGCTCATCGCCGTGCCGAGCAGCGCGCACCCGGTCACGCCGAGCAGGAAGATCCAGACGAAGGCCGCCCAGCGTCCGGCGTCGGCGGGCAGCGGCAGGTCGTAGAAGAGCACGCCGACCGCCAGCACGATCACCACCTCGGCCACGGCGGTCACCAGGACCAGGATGATCTTGCCGACGAAGTAGGCGATCGGCGGCATCGGGACCCCCCGCAGCCGCTTGAGCGTGCCGTCCTCGCGGTCGCTGGTGATGCTGACGGCGAGGTTGACGAAGCAGGTCGAGCCGATGCCGCCGGCGATCATGCCGGCGGCCAGCAGCTGGCTGGCGGGGATGCCGGTGGCGCCCGTCTGCCGGTCGAAGATCGAGCCGAGCAGGGTCAGCAGGACGACCGGCAGGGCGAAGGTGAAGACGACGGCGGTGCGCTCGCGGAAGAACTGGCGCAGCTCGACGCCGCCGCGGGCGAGGCAGAGCCGCAGGACCGACGGGTCCCGGCCGGTGTCCGGGGTCCGCTCCGCGCGGCCGGGTGCGCGTCCGGCGGACGCCGCCGCGGTCGCGGTCGGCCCGGCGGTCGCCTCGGGCGCCGCCTCGGGTTCGGTGGTCGGGGTGGTCATCGCGGGCCTCCGATCAGGTCGAGGTAGATGTCCTCCAGCGACGGCCGGGTGACGACCAGTCCGGGGATCTCGCCCTCGAAGCGGGCGGCCAGCTCCCGCACGGCCGCGGTGGGGCTGTCGGTGCGCAGCTGCCGCTGCTCGCCGTCCTCGGACCACGTCACCGTGGCCTCGGCCGACGCGCGGCCGCCCAGCTCGGCCGGGGTGTCGACGGCGAGGATCCGCCCGGCGGCGATCACGCCCACCCGCTGCGCCAGCGCCTCGGCCTCGTCCAGGTAGTGGGTGGTGAGCAGGATCGTGGTGCCGTCCTGGTCCGACAACTGCCGGATCAGCGCCCAGAACTGGCGGCGCGCCTCCGGGTCGAACCCGGTGGTCGGCTCGTCCAGGAACAGCAGTCGGGGCCGTCCGACGACGCCGATCGCGACGTCGACCCGGCGCCGCTGGCCGCCGGAGAGCGTCCGCACCTTGGTGCCGGCCTTCGCGGTCAGGCCGACCAGGTCGATCACCTCGTCGACCGGGCGGGGGTCGGGGTAGTAGCCGGCGAAGTGCCGCACGGTCTCCGCGACCGTCATGTCGGCCATGTCGGAGGCGTTCTGCAGCACCAGGCCGATGCCGTAGCGCCAGCGCCTGGGCGCCTTCTCCGGGTCCTCGCCGAGGACGCGGACGCTGCCGGCGTCGCGCTTGCGGAACCCTTCGAGGATCTCGACGGTCGTCGTCTTCCCGGCTCCGTTGGGGCCCAGCAGCGCGAAGATCTCGCCGTCCCCGATGTCCAGGTCCACGCCGTCGACGGCGGGAGCCCCTTGGTAGGCCTTGCGTAGGCCGCGTACCTGCACTGCGTCTGTCACCGTGCCAGCCTCGGCCGCGCGGCCGCCGGTCCGCGACGGCCGGTGGACCGACAGCTGTCCATCGATCGGTTGACACCGGGCGGCGGGCCCCGAAACGCCGGGGTCCGCTAGGGGTTGGTGCAGGTGGGCGCCGCGTCTAGCCTCCGACCATGGACAGCCGTCGGCCGGTCGGCCCCGCGCGAGCACCCGGCGGAGCCCCCCGTCCGGGGCGCTCCGCCGGGTGCTCGGGCGGGCCGGCCGCCGGGGTCGGTTCCCGGCCGCCGGCCCGCCGCCCTTGCTCACGCGATGTTGCTGACCCGCGGCCCGAGCTTGGCCAGGAGGTCGGCCCGCCGGGTCACGCTGAGCTTGCGGTAGACCTTGGTCAGGTGCTGCTCGACCGTGCTGAGGGTGACCAGCAGGCGGTTGGCGATCTGCCGGTTGGTGTTGCCCTGCGCGGCCAGGACGGCGACCCGCCGCTCGGCGTCGCTGAGCGAGTTGAGGGCCTCGGTGTAGGACTCCTCGGCCTCCTCCGGCGCCGCTTCGTCGACGTCGGGCAGCAGCCGCTGGCGCAGCCCGTCGGCCTGGCAGTCGCCGGCCAGGCCGTAGGCCCGCCGGACGGTCATCCGGGCCCGGTGGAAGTCGCCGAGCGAGCGCTGCGCCTGGCTGAGGTCGGCCAGGGCGTAGGCCAGTTCCAGCTGGTCCCCGCAGCCGCGGAGCATCTCGGCGGCCTCGCGCAGCAGGGTCGGGCGCTGGGCGAGCGGGGAGACCGCGGCCAGGACGCGCAGCGCGGCCGCCTTGGTCCGGCTCGGCTCCTGACCCATCTGGGTCAGCTGGCTCTCGGCGAGCGCGCGGGCCTGCTGCGGCTGGTTGAGCGCCTGGTGGGCGCGGGCCGCGTGGATCCGCCAGGAGGCGAGCGCCGGCAGGTCGAGGTTCCAGCGGGCCATCAGGTCCCCGCAGGTGGTGAAGTCGTCCAGGGCGGCCTCCGGCTGGCCGGCCGCCAGGTAGTAGGCCCCGCGGGCGCGCAGGTAGTGCAGGCCCCAGATGGTCTCGAACATCGCGTCGGGGACGGGCTGTTCGAGGTACCGGGCGGCCTCGGCCAGCCGGCCGCGTGCGGTGAGCGTCAGCAGCAGGGTGCCCAGCGGGCCGCCGACCGCGGTCGACCAGCTGTCGCGGCACATCGTGGCGAGCGCGGTCTCGGCGTGGCGCTGGGCGTCGGCGAGCCGGCCGGAGCGGAACGAGATGTCGGCGCGGACCGCCGTCAGCATGCCCTGGGTGGAGGTCGCGCCGCACTCACGGGCCTGGGCCAGCAGGCGGTCGGTCCACTGGGCGGCGGTCTCCAGCTGGTCGGCGTAGACGAGGATGGTCAGCGCCGCGATGTGCATGGTCAGCGCGTCGCCGCGGACGGACGAGCGCGGCAGGGCCTGTTCGGCGGTGATGACGGCCGCGCTGTTCGGCCCCTTGACCAGGACGGTCTCCAGGGCCTGCGCCAGTGCCTCCTTGGTGTTGACCACGCTCTCGGTGTCGCGCCGGGGCGACCAGGGTTCCGCCGGGTCGTCACGGAGCAGGCCCGGGTGGGTGAACCGGGTCCACGCGGTGAGGAGCCGGATCCTGGCGCGCTCCTCCGGGTCGGCGTCCAGCGCCGCGAGGCCGTCGAGCACCTCGACCGCCTCGGCGGTGCGCCCCAGCCAGAGCAGGCAGTAGGCGGTGGTCACGCGTGCGGCGACGTCGGTCCGGCCGTTCCGCACGGCGGCCGCGAGCTGTCCCAGTCGGTGCCCGGCCGATGCCGGGTCGGTACACCATTCCGCGCGGAGCAGTGCGACCTTGAAGGCGATCCGTTCGGTCTCGTCGGTGGCACCGTCGTGCGCGAGCCGCAGCAGGGCGGTGGCGAGGTCGGCGTCGCCGGTGCCGAGCAGTTCCTCGGCGGCGGCGCCGAGCACCGGACCGGCCCAGTCGGGCGAACGGCCGGCCGCCAGGAGGTGGCGGGCGACCGGGAGCGGCGCGGCCCCTCCCTCGTACATGATCAGGGCGGCCCTCAGGTGGAGGTGGGTGAGGGCCTGGGGCGGCAGCTGGTCGAGCACGGCCTGGCGGGCCTGCGGGTGCGGGAGGCGGCCGTCGCTGATCAGGCCGGCGCTCTCCAGGCCGGACAGCGCCCGCTGGGCGGCCGGGGTGTCGACCTCGGCCAGCCGGGCGAGGGTGAGGAGACCGGCCGGCGGGCGGCCGTCCAGCAGTGCGGCGGCGGCCAGGACCCGCCGGGTGACCGGTTCGCACCGTTCCACGTAGCGGCGCACGGCGGCGGTGTAGGCGCGGCCGGGCCGGACCTCGCCGTCCCGGTCGACGACCGGGCCGCCGCCACCGCGGAGGTCGGCTATCAGGGTGCGGGCCAGCAGCGGGTTTCCGCCGGAGGCCCGGGTGCAGGCGTCCACCAGCGCGTCGGCCGGCTGGTCGCCGAAGGCGTCGGCGAGGAGTTCACCGACGCCGTTCCGGGAGAGCGGCGGCAGTTCGAGGTGGTTGTCGGAGGCCAGCACCATCAGTTCGGCGTACATCTGAGGGTCGGTCGGCTCCGTCAGGTCGCGGCCGCTGACCACCACCAGGACGCGTGCGCCGCGGGTGCGCCGGACCAGGTAGAGCAGACAGTGCAGGGAGAGCATGTCGCCGTGGTGCAGGTCGTCGACCGCGATGAGCAGCGGTGTCCGTTCGCTGTTCGCCAGCAGCGCCGCGGACGCGTGGTGGACCTCGCGGATCAGCGCCGCCCGGTCGGCGTGACCGGTCGGGGACGGGAAGCCGTGGCCGAACTGGTTGACCAGGCTCAGCGGCAGCTCCCGCTCGGTCCGGGAGCCGGTGGCCCACAGGACGTCGAACCCCTCCGCCTCGGCGCGCTCGGTGAAGGCGCGCAGCAACGTGGTCTTCCCGCTGGACAGGGGGCCGACGACTGACAGCAGCCGGCCCTTCCCCGCCCGGCACTCCTCCAATGCGGCCATGAAGCCGACGACTTGCTCCTGCCGTTCAACAAACACCTGTGTGATCCTCCCCGTAGGACACATTCGTGATCCGTGATCCGCCGGCGCCCGCCAGGAATTCGCTGCACCCATGACATGGCTGCGCGACACAGGACCGACGGGGACGCGGCGTCGACAATGTTTCGCCACTATCACGGTTGAAAATAGAATTGGTTTCGCTTTGGCGTGACAGCATCAGTATGCCCCGCGCGAGATGATCCTCCGTGGAATCGATGGGGTACGCAGCGTGAACAAAGAATCTTGTGCCCGAAAGGGCATCAGATGTTTAAGGTACCCTACGGCGCGTCTGGCGCGTCGTCAGGACCCGTTCCGCCGCTGCCCCAAGGGCCTCGCGACCTCGGAAGGTGTCTCGGACGGCACCCCGGACGGCTCTGCCGGCCGCCGGAACCGACCACAACGCACACCTCGGCTCGAATTCGGACATTCCAGACCTTCGTGATCTTGCGGATGGATCGGACGGCCCGGTCGGGCGCACTCGGTAGGGGATCCGCTGGGGTTGGCCCGCCGAATTCCGCTGAATAACCTTCCGTCGGCGTTGCGAAGTCTCCGCGAGCGCGTTGACGAAATCGCCGCAAAGCCCGTTCACGGCAAGGCCACGGTAAGGAATCAGCGTGACGGATAACAGTGTCGAAGAGTCCTGGGAAATTCCGATCGACCGCTCGCAGGCCCCCGCCCGCGAGCCCGGACCGATCGACCTGCGGCGCAACTTCATCCAGCCGGCCTACAGCGGCATCCCCACGTTCATGGGGGTCCCGGTCTGCCTCGACCAGGAGGACCTGCGGGCCGGCGGCGTCGACGTCGCGGTGTTCGGCGTGCCGCTGGACTCCTCGTCCGGCCACCGGGGCGCCGCCTACGGCCCCCGCGCGCTGCGCTCCGACGAACGCTACGTCTTCAACACCCCCGAACTGCTGGTCAACGCCAGCACCCGGGTGAGCCCGTTCAACCTCCTCAAGGTGGTCGACTACGGGGACGCGGCGGTCGACATCTTCAGCGTCGAGAACTCGCTGCCGTCCATCGCCGCGACCGTCCGCGAGGTCGTGGACGTCGGCGCCATCCCCGTCATCCTGGGCGGCGACCACTCGCTCATGATCGCCAGCGTCGGCGCCCTCGCCGACCTCTACGGCCCCGACAAGGTGGGCGTCGTCCACTTCGACGCCCACCCCGACTGCCACGAGCACGTCTTCGGCCACCGCATCACCCACGGCACGCCGCTGCGGCGGCTGATCGACGACAAGCGGATCCCCGGCAAGAACTTCGTGCAGGTGGGCCTGCGCACGCCGACCGGCCCGGACGACGCGCTGTTCAACTGGATGCGCCGCAACGGCATGCGGACCCACTTCATGGCCGAGATCGAGCGGATCGGCTTCAGCGCCGTGCTCGACAAGGTCATCGAAGAGGTCCAGGACGGCCCGGAGTTCGTCTACCTGTCGCTCGACATCGACGTCCTCGACCCCGCGTACGCACCCGGCACCGGCACGCCGGAACCGGGCGGCCTGACCCCGCGCGAGCTGCTCCCGGCGTTCCGCCGGCTGTGCGCGGAGACCAACGTCATCGGGATGGACGTCGTGGAGATCGCGCCGCACCTGGACCCCGGCTACTCCACCACCATGAACGCCCGCCGGGCCATCTTCGAGGGCCTCACCGGCCTGGCGATGAAGAAGGCCGGAATGACCAGCGCCGACTACGTCAATCCGATCGCCTCGGGCCGGCTGAAGTTCCCGCTGGCCTGACCCCGCCCGCATCCTGACACCCGCGGAAGGACGGCATCCGCCGATGACCGCCACTGTGTTCGCCCCCGACTCCGACCAGTCCCTGACCGAAGTGGAGCGATCGGCCGTCGGCGTCGCCGGCGTCCTCGCCGACCTCGGCGTCCGCCCGGGCACCCGCGTGCTGTTCAAGGCGGACAACTCGGCCGCCTGGGTCACCGTGCTGCTCGGCCTGGCCCACGCCGGCGCGTCGATCGTGCTCCTCGACCACCAGGACACGGCCGAGGAGACCGCCCGCATCCACCGGCTCACCCGCGCCGAAGTGTCGGTCGTCGACGGCGGGGCGCTCCCGGCCGACGACCGGACCGTCCTCGTCCACGACCTGCTGGCCGCCGCGGCGACCCGGCCCTCCGCCGTGCTTGACCGCCCGCTGGACCTGTCCGTCTGGCGGGCGCTCCCGGACGGGCTGATCATGTGGTCCTCCGGCTCGACCGGCGTCCCGAAGGGCGTGGTGAAGACCGGCGCGCGCTTCCTGCGCAACCTGGAGCGCAACGCCGCCCAGATCGGCCACCGCCCGGACGACGTCCTGCTGCCGCTGCTGCCGTTCTCCCACCAGTACGGGCTGTCCATGGTGCTCATCGCCTGGCTGGTCCGTTGCTCCCTGGTGGTCGCCCCGTACCGCCGGGTCGACCAGGCGCTCGCCATGGCCAACCGGACCGGCGCCACCGTGCTCGACGCCACCCCCGCCACCTACCGCAGCATCTGGAACATCGTCAACCGGCGCCCCGAGCCGATGGCCGACCTGCACGGCGTGCGGCTGTTCTGCAGCGGCGCCGCCCCGCTGGACCCCACCCTGGTCGACCGGTACGTCGACCTGTGCGGCAAGCCCCTGCTGGACAGCTACGGCAGCACCGAACTGGGCAACGTCGCCTTCGCGACCGAGGACAACCCGGTGGCCACCGGCCGGCCGGTGGTGGGCATGGGCGTGCGGATCGTCGACGACGCGGGCGCGGTGCTCGGCCCCTACGAGGCGGGCGAGATCGAGGTCGACTCCCCCGAGCTCATGGAGGGCTACCTCGACCCCGACGGCACCCTCGCCCCGGTCGCCCGGGGCTGGCGGCGCACCGGCGACTTCGGACGGCTGGACGAGCACGGCAACCTGTCCGTCCTCGGCCGCAAGCTGGCCGTGCACCGGATGGGCTACACGCTCTACCCGGAGCGGATCGAGGCGCGGATCGCCGAGGCCGGCTGCTCGGCGAAGGTGATAGCCGTCCCGGACGAACGGCGCGGCAGCTCCCTGGTGTTCTTCGTCGAGGACGAGGCCGGCGCGGACGCCGCGCACTGGCGGGAGCGGATCTGCGCGGTGCTGCCGGCCTACGAGCAGCCCAACCGGGTCGTCGTCCTGGACCGGCTGCCGCTCAACCGCAACGGCAAGCCCGACCGGAAGGCGCTGGAGAAGCTGGCCGCCCGCCCGGCCGCCGGGAAACCGGTCCACTCGTGAGCCGAAGCCGCAGCCGCAAGCGTCCGTCCCCGCCCCGCCCCGGCGGGCGGGGCCCCGACGAAGGAGCCCCGATGACCGCCGCGATCGTCTTCCCGGCCCTCTCACCGGTCCGCCGCGGGGAACTCGGCACGTTCCTGATGGTCCACCCGCTCGCGCGCCGGCGGCTCGCCGAGGCCGACGAGGCGCTCGGCTACCGCCTCGCCGACGCGCTGGCCGACGCACCGGCCGACGACGACTACGCCGAACCGGTCCAGGTGGCGGCCCTCGTCGCGTGCCTGGCCCTGGCGGAGTGGGCCGAGCAGCGGCTCGGCGCGGCGCCCGCGTACTGCGCCGGCCCGAGCTTCGGGGAGCGCACCGCGCTGGCCTACACCGGCGCGCTGCCGTTCGCCGACACCGTGCGGCTGGTGGACGAGATCGCCCGGGTGGAACGGCAGTACTTCGCCACCGAGCACCGCGACATCGTCACCCACTCGTTCGTCCGGGTGCCCGAGGAGCGGCTGGACCCGCTGCTGGCCGGGCTGGAGTGGCACGACGTCTCCGGACGGATGGACACCGACTTCCACATGGTGTCGCTGCGCGAGGCGGAGCTGACCGCCTTCAAGTCGGCGATCGGCGAGGCGGGCGGCTACTCGCTCTACACGATGCGTCCGCCCGCGCACACGTCCCTGTTCGCCGGGCTCCGCGCGCAGATGGAGCAGGTGTACGCGCGGTACACCCTGTCGGCGCCCCGGATCCCGATCGTCTGCTACCACGACGGCACCGTGCTGACCGAACCGCAGGCCCTGCGGACGGCCCTGCTCGACGGGTTCGTCAGCCCGATCCGCTGGGTCGACACCGCGCGGACGCTGCGCGGCCTGGGCGTCGACCGGCTCTGGATCACCGGCCCGGACGCGATGCTCTCCCGACTGCGCAGCACCTCCGCGAACTTCGACGTCGAACTCTGCGACCTCCGGCGGGTCATGGTCCGCCCCCGCCGGCTCGCCCAGGCGGCCCGCTGACCCGGCCGCCTCCCCCGCCCCGCCCCGACGGTTCGGACCCGCCCCACCGGCGCCCCTGACGCAGGCTCACCCGACGCCTGCGCCGGGGGTTCCGGCGCAGCGGGTCCGAACCGTTCCCGGGCTCACTCCCGCGACTCGGCCGCCAGGATGCCCAGCAGCCCGGGGAACCGCTGCTCGATGTCGGCCCGGCGCAGGGTGGCCATCCGGCTGTTGCCCCGGTCGACCTGCCGGATCAGCCCGGCCTCGCGCAGGGCGCGGAAGTGGTAGGTGACGGTCGCCTTGGAGACCGGCAGCGCGAAGGAGCTGCAGGTCCGCGCGGTGCCGTCGGGTTCGGCCGCCAGCTCGCGCACCACCCGGCGGCGCAGCGGATCGGCCAGCGCGGAGAGCACCGGTCCGAGTTCGATCTCCTCGACGCCCGGGTGGCCTTCGTCGTCGGGCATGCGGAACACCTTCCTCCAGGTATGGATTGCATCGTACCTGCGCGTTGGGTAGCGTCCGGCAGGTACGAGATTTCCTGTACCTCTCGAAGGGGGAACCCCGCATGTCCCAGCCGTTCACGCTCGTCGGCACCGCCCGCCCCAAGCCCGAACGCGCCGAGGAGCTGAAGCAGCTCCTGCTCTCGTTCGTCGAGCCCACCCGGCAGGAGCCCGGCTGCCTGGAGTACCACTTCCACGAGGACCGCCAGGAGCCGGGCGTCTTCGTCTTCTACGAGGCCTGGCGCTCCGAGGCCGATCTCGACGCCCACCTCGCCCTCCCCCACCTGCGGGACTTCTGGGAGCGGCGCATGGACTACCTGGAGACCGACCTCGAAATCCGCTTCCTCACCATGCACAGCCCCTACCGGCCGACCGACCGCACCTGAGCCGCGCCGCCGCCCCCGCACATGCGGCGCCGGTGGGCCGACGGGGCCCTACCGCGGACCCCGGCCGGCGCCCCGGTCGGCGCCCCGGCGGGCGCCGGCCGCGGGGGCCAGGCCCGCCGCCCACCGGCGCAGCCCGGGGTCGGCGAGGGTGGGGGCGAGCCAGTCGTGGTCGAGCGGCACGTCGGCCAGCGACGGCACCGCCACCACCCGGAGCCCGGCGGCGCGGGCGGCGGCCACCCCGGTGGCCGAGTCCTCGAAGGCGACCGACCGCGCCGGATCCGCCCCCAGGGCGGCACAGGCCGCGAGGTACAGGTCCGGGGCGGGCTTGGGCGAGGCCACCTCGTCGGCGGCGAAGGTGTGCGGGAAGTACCCGGCGAGTCCGGAGGAGGCGAGCGCGGTGTCGAGGAGTTCGCGCGGGCTGTTGCTGGCCACCGCGACCGGCACCGCCGCCGCGCACAGCCGGGCCAGGTCCTCCGCACCGGGCAGCGCCTCGGCGCCCTTCGCGAGCTCCTGCCGCACCAGGTCCAGGAGTTCGGCCGCGATCTCCTCGCCGGCGTCGGGGCGGCCGAAGTACTCGGCCATCGCCGCGCCCGCGCCGGCCGGCGTGCGGCCGATCACCAGGGCCTTCTGCCGCGGGCCGAAGCCGCGGCCGTGCGCGGCGAAGATCGCGGTCTCGGCCCTGGTCCAGCAGACCTCGGTGTCGACCAGCAGCCCGTCGCAGTCGAAGACCACCGCCTGCACGCCGCCCGGGAGCGGCCCCGGCCCCGGAGCCTCCCCCCGGTGCGGCGCGGCGGGGTCGCCCCGGCCGTCGGCGGCCTCGCGCCCGGTGGTCCCGGCGATGGCGGTCATGGTGTGTCCTCCCGATCGATCCGCCCAGTGAGTTCCCTTGGGGAACTCACTGGGTTCCGATGGGGAACCTACTATGGGGGGATGAGAATGCACAACGCCGACGAGAACTGCGGCATCGCCCGGGCCGCCGAGGTCGTGGGCGACTGGTGGAACGTGCTGATCCTGCGTGAGGTCGCCCGCGGCCACGTGCGCTTCGACGAGCTCGCCGGCGGACTCGGCCTCTCCCGCAAGGTCCTCACCGAGCGCCTGGGCGGACTCGTCGCGCGCGGCGTCCTGTACCGCAGCCCGTACCAGCAGCGCCCGCCGCGCCACGAGTACCTGCTCACCGAAGCCGGCCGCGGCCTGCTGCCGCTGCTGGTCGCCATGCAGGACTGGGCCGACCGGTGGGTGCTGGGCGACGGCTCCCCCACCGCCACCGCGTCCGACGACGGGGCCGAGCACGCCCGCGTCCACGCCCTGGCCGGCACCCGGCTGCCGCCGGACCTGCGCCTGCCCACCACGGACGGCACCCTCCGGGACGTCGTCGCGCCCGGCGCCGCCGCGACCGTGCTGTTCACCTACCCCGCCACCGGGGTCGACTGGGAGGCGCCGTTCGAAGCGGCGGCCGGCTGCACGCTGGAGAACCGGCTCTTCCGCGACGCCTGGCCGTCCTTCGCCGGCGCCGGCCTCGCCGTCCACGGGGTCAGCACCCAACTGCCGGACGAACAGGCGGCCTTCGCCCGGGCCGAGTCGGTGCCCTACCCGCTGCTCTCCGACACGGAGCTGCGCCTGGCCGCGGCGCTGCGCCTGCCCACCTTCCGCGGCGCGGGCCGGCTGCGCCTCAAGCGCCTCGTCCTGGTCGTCGACGCGGAGCGCACCGTGCGGCACGTCCTCTTCCCGGTCGGCGACATCCCCGCCGCCGTCGAGCAGGCACGACACCTGGCGGGCGCGGCCGCCACGTGACGCGGGCGTCAGTAGACGTCCCTGACGTAGCGTCTGTCGCTCGCGAGCTGCCGGACGTACGCGGCGGCCGACTCCTCGTCCATCGCGCCGTGGGCGGCGACGACCTCGCGCAGGGCCCGGTCGACGTCCCTGGCCATCCGCCCTGCGTCACCGCAGACGTAGAGGTGGGCGCCGTCCTGGAGCCACCGCCACAGGCGCGGTCCGTGCTCGCGCATCCGGTCCTGGACGTAGACCTTGTTGCGCTGGTCGCGCGAGAAGGCGACGTCGAGGCGGTCCAGGTGGCCCGAGGCGCGGAAGGCCTCCAGGTCCTCCCGGTAGTAGAAGTCGGTGGCCTCGCGCTGCTCTCCGAAGAACAGCCAGTTGGGGCCGGTGTGACCGCGGGCCCGGCGGTCCTCCAGGAAGCCGATGAAGGGCGCGATGCCGGTACCGGGACCCACCATGATCATCGGCGTGGCGGAGGACGCGGGCGGGCGGAAGTGCGGGGAGCGCTGGACGAACACCTGCACCGGGCCGTCGTCGGCGCAGTCGGCGAGGTAGCTGGAGCAGACGCCCTTGCGGTCGCGCCCGAGGTCGTTGGTGTACCGGACGACGGACACGGTGAGCCGCACCTCGCCGGGGTGCGCCAGCGGGCTGGAGGACACGGAGTACAGCCGGGGCTGGAGCCGTCGGAGCACACCGGCCCACTCGGCGGCCGAGGCCCGGACGGGGAAGGCGCCGACCACGTCCGCCGCCTGCCGGCCCCAGCCCCACTTCGCCAGCTCGCCCTTGTTGTCCGGCCGCAGCAGCCGCCGCAGGTCGCGGTCACCGGTGCGTTCCGCGACGAACCTGAGCAGCTCCGGCGTGACGCGGGCGATGTCGAGACGGGTCCGCAGGGCGTCGCCGAGGGGGAGGTCGCCGATGCCGGGCAGGCAGACGGACTCCTCCGCGTCGAGGCCCGTCAGGGCGAGCCATTCGGCGACCAGCCCGGTCCCGTTGGCGGGCCACACGCCGAGGGCGTCCCCGGCCTCGTAGGCGAGCCGGCCGTCGCGGGTGTCGAACGCGAACTGCCGCACCTCCTTCTGTGCGCCGGGCAGGCTGAGCACCCGGTTGCCGACCAGCAGGGTGGTGAAGGGGGCTGCCTTCGAGTACCCGGCCGGTGCGGCGGCGGGTGCCGTCGTGACCGCGGGGAGGACGGCGGGGGCCACCGCCGGGGCCACGGCGGCGGGAGGCGTGGTGGCCGGGGCGCCGGGGACGGGCCGGGCGACGGCGGGTGCCGCCGCCTCCGTGGCCACGGCCGTTCCGCCGGGGGCCGGGGCGGGCCCGAACTGCTGCCCGCCCGCCGCCGTGAGGGCACCGGTGACCCGTTGGAGCCACTGCCCGGCGGCCTCCTCGTCGTCCGGTCCGCAGTCGGCCCGCGGGTGCAGGCGGGCGGCACCGAGCTCGTCGAGGCGCTCGTCGAGACGGCGCCCGTGCCCGCAGAAGTCGTCGTAGCTGTCGTCGCCGAAGGCGAGGACGGAGTACCGCACGCCGTCCAGCCGGGCCGCGCCGTCGTCGGCCAGCGCCCGCCAGAAGTCGGCGCCGTTGTCGGGCGCGTCCCCGTCGCCGAAGGTACTGGTGACGATCAGCAGGTCGGTGTCCGGGGTGAGCCGCCCGGGGGCGGTGTCGGCCATGGCGACCAGGACCGGGGAGCAGCCGGCCTCGGTCAGGCGGGCCGCGGCCCCGGCGGCGAACTCCTCGGCGTTCCCGGTCTGCGAGGCCCACAGGACGAGCAGTTCCCTGGCCCGGACGGCCCCGGCGGCGGGACCCCCGGGAGCGCCCGGAGCGGCCGGAGCAGCGGGAACGGCCTGGGCGGGGGGAAGGGCCCGGGCGCGGGGAACGGCGGTCCGGGAGAACATGCCGGCCAGCAGCCCGTCCACCCACTGCGCCGTCTCCGGGGCCAACGGCGCGTCCGCGGGCAGGACCGGCACCCCGCCGGGCGGTGCCACCGTGACGCCGGCCAGGAACCCGGACAGGTAGCGGCGCTCCGGTTCGGCCAGGGCGGGCGGTGCGAGGTCGGCGAGGCCCAGCAGTCCGGCCAACGCGGGACCGGCCTCGGGCAGGCCGCCGGTCGCGGCCGGGGCGTCGGCCGCCGCAGCGGCCTGCGGCGGGTCGGACAGGTCGTGCGGCGAGCGCCGCCGCCGCGTGTTCCGCTGCGCCGGGACGCCGGGGTCGGCCTCCGCCGGCGCCGGGGCCGACTCCGCCCGCACGGGGGCGGACACCACGCGCAGCGCGACGGCGCACGACTTGAGCTCGGGCTGGAAGGAGACCGGGTCGACGGCGTCGTTGGTGACGGCGTTGATGCTGAGGTACTCGCCGAAGAGGTCGTTCCAGTGGAACGGCGCGAAGCAGTTGCCGGGGCGGACGCGGTCGGTGACGACGGCGGGCAGGACGGCGCGGCCGCGGCGGGAGGCGACCTCGATGTGGTCGCCGTCCGCGGCGCCCATCGCGGCGGCGTCCTCCGGGTGGAGTTCGACGAAGGGCCCGGGGTCGAGCCGGTTGAGCCTGGCGACCTTGCCGGTCTTGCTGAGGGTGTGCCACTGGTGCTGGAGGCGGCCGGTGTTGAGGACGAACGGGTAGTCGTCGTCGGGGAGTTCGGCGGCGGGCAGGTGCGGGCGGGCGAAGAACCGGGCGCGTCCGCTGCCGGTGGGGAACACGAGCCGGGGGCGGGTGCCGTCCGCGCGCTCCAGCAGGGTCTGGCTGACGCCGTCGTTCAGGTAGCGGATCGGGTTGCGGTCGCTGCCGTCGGGGGTCGGCGCCGGCCACTGCACCGGGGTCTCGCGCAGCCGCCGGTAGCTGACGCCGCGCAGGTCCCAGCCGGTCTTGGGGTTCCAGGCCCGCTTGAGCTCCTCGAAGACCTCCTCGGCGCTCGCGTAGGTGAAGGCCTCGGCGAAGCCCATCTCGCAGGCGACGCGGGCGATCAGCTGCCAGTCCGGCAGGGCCTGTCCGGGCGGGTCGACGACGCCCTGGACGAGGGTGAGGTTCCGCTCGGAGTTGACCATGACGCCGTCGGACTCGGCCCACAGCGTGGCCGGCAGCACCACGTCCGCGTACGCGTTGGTCTCGGTCTCGGCGAACACGTCCTGGGTGACGACCAGTTCCGCCGCCTCCAGGGCGGCGATGACGGTCCTGCGGTTGGCTACCGAGGCGACCGGGTTGGTGCAGATGATCCAGCAGGCCTTGATGTCGCCGGCGGCCATCTGCTCGAACATCTCGACCGTGCCGCTCCCCACCTCGGTCCGCAGCGTGCCCGCCCCGATCCCCCACAGGTCCTCGATGAAGGCCCGCTCGTCGTCGACCAGCACCGAGCGCTGGCCGGGCAGGCCGGGGCCCATGTAACCCATCTCGCGGCCGCCCATCGCGTTGGGCTGGCCGGTGAGCGAGAACGGGCCGCTGCCGGGGCGGCAGATCGCGCCGGTCGCCAGGTGCAGGTTGACCAGGGCGTTGGTGTTCCAGGTGCCGTGGGTGGACTGGTTGAGGCCCATCGTCCAGCAGCTCGTCCACTCCCCCGCCTCGCCGATCCAGCGCGCGGCCTGCCGGATGTCCGCCTCCGGTATGCCGGTGATCGCGGCGACCTTCTCGGGCGGGTAGTCCGCCAGGAAGGCGGGCATCTCCTCCCAGCCCTCGGTGAACTCCGCGATGAACGCCCCGTCGGTGTGGCCGTTCGCCACCAGCAGGTGCAGCAGGCCGTTCAGCAGGGCCAGGTCGGTCCCCGGCCTGATCGGCAGGTACAGGTCGGCCTTGTCGGCGGTGGCGTTGCGCCGCGGGTCGACGACGATGAGCTTCGCCCCCGCCGACCTGATCCGCTCCATCATGCGCAGGAACAGGATCGGGTGGCAGTCGGCCATGTTCGCGCCGATGACGAGGAACGCGTCGGCCCGGTCGAGGTCCCGGTACGAGCCGGGCGGCCCGTCCGCGCCGAGCGACAGCTTGTAGCCGGAGCCGGCGGAGGCCATGCACAGGCGGGAGTTGGACTCGATCCGGCTGGTGCGCACGAACCCCTTGGCGAGCTTGTTCGCCAGGTACTGCGCCTCCAGCGACATCTGCCCGGAGACGTAGAAGGCGAGCGCGTCAGGGCCGTGCCGGTCCAGGATCGCCCGCAGCCGGCCGGCGACCGCCGTGATCGCCGCGTCGACGTCCGCCTCGGCGGGCTCGGCACCGCGCTCGGCGCGGATCAGCGCCTTGGCGGCCCGCCCCGGGGCGGCCATCATGTCGGCGCTGGTCGAGCCCTTCGTGCAGAGCCGCCCGAAGTTCGCCGGGTGGTTGCGGTCCCCGGCGGCCTTCCCGGCGGTGCGCCTGCCGGTCGCGGCGTCGCGGCCGATGTCGAGCACGATGCCGCAGCCGACGCCGCAGTACGAGCAGACCGTCCGCACGCTGCCGTCCGCCTTCGAACCTGGCGTCGTCACCGAGACTCCCTCCCGAGGGATCACGCAGTGGGAAGGTCCCACGATCGTCACCCTAGGAAGGCCGCGTTTCCGCGTCGTCACGGCGCATGGAGCGCGGGGTAAACCGGACCGCACACACGTTCCGGGCCGCCGTGAGCACGGCGGGGCGCCGGTCACGCCTCCTCCAGGGCGCTGGCCTCAGCGTTCCGCCCCTGGTCAGGGGGCCGTGGCGCCCTGGGTGCTCGCGTCGAGGTAGGCCCAGGCCCTGGCGCCCGACCGCAGGACGACCTCGGTCCTGGCGTAGTCGTCGACCTCGTAGTCGTCCGCGGCGGCGAGCTCCGCGTCGGTGATCGCGAAGACGCCGCCCTCCACCGCGTCGCCGTCCAACGAGGAGGCGACGACCAGGGGGTGGCTGTCGGTGCCGCTGGCCGCGATCACCTCCGGGTCGGTGATCGCGATGTGGGTCAGCCGGAAGCCGGGAAGCGCGTCGGGGCGCCCGTCGAGGCGCCGGCCGAACCGGGCGAGCTGGACCTCGGGGAGCTGGAGCGTCCCGTAGGAGAACAACTGGTGGACCGTCTGATCAGCCATCGTGAAGACCCCTCCGCGGAACCTCTGTCGCGCACGCCGGGCCCCAATTTATCGAACGCGGTGCGAACGCGGCGAGCAGGGGGACCGGGAAATCCGCCCGTCCGCCGGGGCCGGACGGGGGCGGAGGGGACCCGGACGGGGGCGGAGGGGACCCGGACGGGACCGGGCTGCGCCGGGCGGGAGCCGGACGGGAGCCGGACGGGCGGCAGCCCCGACGCCCTTCCGGCTGGGCAGCCCCGACGCCGCGGCGCCCCGCCGGTTCCCGGTGCCGGCGGGGCGCCACGAGCGGCCGGTCCTACCGGATGTCCACGTCGCTCACGGACAGGAAGAACTCGCCCGACTTGCCGCCGTTGCCGCCGTCGGGGGTGTCCGGGCCGCCGTGCCCGCCCCAGACGTGCACGATCGCGGCCCGCCCACGGCGGCGCGGGAGGGTCGGGAACTCCCAGTCGGTGGAGTCCGCCTCGGCCGCGCCCTGGAGCTCCACCAGGAACGGCGTCGGGTCGACGTCCTCCCAGGACAGGCCCCCGGCCGGGTCCCAGCCCGGCCGGGTGAGGAACCACCGGTGCGACCAGGTCTCCCCGTCGTGGTAGGCCATGTAGTCGTAGGAGAAGGTGTGCCGGTCGGCGCCGGCCTCCAGGACGGTCACCGGCCAGTCGCCGTGGGCGCCGTCCGGGGCCAGGTCGAGCCCCTGGTAGGCCTTGTTGCCCGTGGAGGCGACGGTGTTGCCGTCGAAGAACTTGCGGTACTCCAGGTACCGCAAGGCGTGGTTCCAGGGGTAGTCGGCGAGCATCCGGTCGGCGCCCGGGAGGACCTCGTGCCAGTCGGTGCTGGTGTTGATGCTCCGCGCCTCGACGCAGATCGGCGCGGGGTCCGCGTCCCGGATCGCGGCGGCGGCCCGGCTGCGCGGGTGGTCGACGGTGCCGTGCCGGGGCGCGGCGGCCGAGGCGTCGGCGGCCGGGGCGCCCCGGCGCGGCGCGGGAGCGGACCAGGGTCCGGCGTCGTCCCGCCTGACGGTCACCTCGTTCGTGAAGGGGGTGTCCTGGCCGTCCACCCTGGCGCGGATCTTCACGCGGTACTCCGCCGCCGGCTCCTCGCCCAGGTCCACCCAGTGGGAGTTGGCCGCCGACCAGTCCCAGGCCGACCAGTACATGTAGAGGGTCTGCCGCGCCTCGCCGTCGATCCACACCTCGTACTGGTGGGGGTAGGGCGCGGCCCCCTCGTTCCAGTCCGCCGGCGGGGGCCAGGTCGGGTGGTCCGGCTGGTTCTCCCCGATCTGCCAGCGCAGGTGCAGGCCGTACACGGTGTAGCCGCCGTCGGCCCGGTGCTTGATGTCGGCGCGCAGCCCGGAGGGGGCCGCGATGGTGGCACTGCTGCTCATGGTGTCCTCTTCTCCTCCGGGGGCTCTCCCGGAGGCGTGTTGCCGATGTGCCCTGGACGACCCCGGTGGCCCGGCCGTGCGCACCGGCGGGTGAAGACGTGCCGGACGGCGGTCACCCGGCGTCGACCCGGCCGGGGGACCGGCGGCGGACGGCCGCCGGAGGTCGTGGTCAAGGTCGTAGCCGCACCGGGTGACGGCCACACCGGAGGCGCTCGGAATCACTCGGACAAACGACACCGGTTCGATGGATTGGCCACGAACGGGTCAGGCGGACCAATGCACGCCGGCGTGCCCGACGGCCACCGGTCGCACCGCCCGCCGCCGCGCGCCGGGGGCGGGGCGGACGGCGGGACCGGGGGCGGGGCGGACGGCGGAACGGACGGCGGAACGAACGGCGGGACTGGCAGCGGGACGGACGGCCCGCCGGGCACCCCCCTACTGCACCTAGGATGTAGTTGCACATTGCAGGCAAGAAGGAGTTGTGGCTGATGGCGGGATCGCCGGTGGTTCTGGGGATCGAGTCCTCCTGCGACGAGACCGGCGCGGGCCTGGTGCGTGACGGCGTGCTGCTCGGCCAGGCCGTCGCCTCCAGCATGGACGAGCACGCCCGCTTCGGCGGGGTCGTGCCGGAGATCGCCGCCCGCGCGCACGTCCACGCCATGGCACCGGTGGTCCGCGAGGCACTCGACCGGGCCGGGCTCACCCTGGCCGACGTCGGCGCCGTCGCCGTCACCGCCGGACCGGGCCTGTCCGGCGCCCTCCAGGTCGGGGTGGCCGCCGCCAAGAGCTACGCCTTCTCGCTCGGCGTCCCCCTCTACGGCGTGCACCACCTCGCCGGACACGTCGCCGCCGCCACCCTGGACGGCGGACCGCTGCCCGACCCCTCCATCGTGCTCATCGTCTCCGGCGGCCACACCTCGCTGCTGCTGGTGCGCGACCTCGCCCGCGACCCGATCGTCCACCTCGGCGACACCCTGGACGACGCCGCCGGCGAGTGCTTCGACAAGGTCGCCCGCATCCTCCGCCTGCCCTACCCCGGCGGCCCGGCCATCGACCGTGCCGCCCGCGAGGGCGACCCGAAGGCCGTCCGACTCCCCCGCCCGCTCAGCGGCCCGAACGACCCGCCCTACGCGTTCTCCTTCTCCGGCCTCAAGACCGCCGCCGCCCGCTGGGTCGAGGCGCAACGCGCCGCCGGCACCGAACCGCACGTCCCCGACGCGGCCGCCTCCCTCCAGGAGGCCATCGCCGACACCCTCACCCGCAAGGCCGTCAGGGCCTGCACCGACCACGGCATCGACACCCTCGTCGTGGTCGGCGGCGTCGCCGCCAACTCCCGCATCCGCGCCCTGACCGAGCAGCGCTGCGCCGCCGCCGGCATCACCCTGCGCGTCCCGGCGCTGCGCCTGTGCACCGACAACGGCGCCATGATCGCCGCCATCGGGGACCTCCTGGTCCGCTCCGGCGCCGCGCCCTCCCCGATGGACCTCTCCATCGACCCGTCCGCCCCGCTGGAGTACGCCGCGCTGAGCCCGCGCGCCGCAGCCCGGGTCGCGTGACGGCTGCGGAGCCCGCCGGGGCCGCCGCGGTCGTCGAGGCCGCCCGGCATCCGACGGCAGCGGGCCGGTCGCCCCTCCCTTCCCGTCCCACACCGTCGAAAGGCTCCACGCCATGTCCCCGTCCTCCCGTGCGGACAGCCCTCCGGACCGACGGGTCCGCGTCCTCGGGCGTCCCGTCGACGCCTACCCGCAGCAGGCGCCCGAGGCCGGCCGGGGCCGGGTCCTGCGGATCACCGAGGTCGGTGAGACCGTCCTGCACCGCCCGTGCCGGCCGGTGACCGGGTTCGGCACCGCCGAACTCGCCCGGCTGGTCGACGACATGTTCCTCACCATGTACGCGGCCCGGGGCGTCGGCCTGGCCGCCAACCAGGTCGACGTCGACCTGCGCCTGTTCGTCTACGACTGCCCCGACGACGACGGCGTCCGGCACGTCGGCCACATCGTCAACCCGGTGCTCGACGAGCCCGCGGGAACCCGGCGCCTGGTCGACGCGCGCGAAGGCTGCCTCTCGGTCCCCGGCCCGCGGCGCGAGCTCGGCCGCGCCGACCACGCCGTCGTGCGCGGCTTCGACCAGGACGGGCACCCGCTGGTGATCGAGGGCACCGGCTACTTCGCCCGCTGCCTCCAGCACGAGAGCGACCACCTCGACGGAATGCTCTACGTCGACCGGCTGCCCAGGCGCGAGCGCCGCGCGGTGCTCGCCGAGACGGCCGAGCAGCGGGCCGAGGTGCACGCCCGGCGCCGGGCCCGCGCCGAGGCCATGGGCGCCGCGAGCGCCGTCGGGGAG
The DNA here is from genome assembly GCF_056437345.1 of Kitasatospora sp. NPDC042419. Lineage (NCBI taxonomy): Bacteria > Bacillati > Actinomycetota > Actinomycetes > Kitasatosporales > Streptomycetaceae > Kitasatospora > Kitasatospora sp. NPDC042419. The sequence continues at coordinate 148,675 of NZ_JBWKAW010000019.1, read as the reverse complement.
TGAGCGGGACGGCTCCGGGCCCCGCCGCGCGTGCGGCGGGGCCCGGAGCCGTGGGTCCGACGTCCTCGCGACGCCGGGCAGGCAGCCCGGTGCTCAGGCGGCCGGCGGTGCGGTGAAGCGGTAGCCCGAGTCGATGAGCATCGGCAGGTAGGACTTCAGCGCCGCCACGGTCTGCGAACGGTCCCCGCCGCCGTCGTGGGTGAGCACGATCGCGCCCGGCCGCAGCTCCTTCTCCAGCCGCTTGGTGATCACGTCCGCCCCCGGCTCCGCCCAGTCCCGCGGATCCACCGACCAGGCCATCGGCCGCATCCCCAGCTCGGCGCTGACCCTCAGCGTCGTCGGGGACCAGTCCCCGCCCGGGGCACGGAACCACGTCGGCGCCCTGCCGGTGGTCCGGGCGAGCAGCTCGGAGGTGCGCGCCAGTTCCTCCCGCACCTTCGCCTCGGAGAGGCTCCGCAGGTCGGGGTGGCTCCAGGAGTGGTTGGCGATGTGGTGCCCCCGGGCAGCGATCTCGCGGACCAGCTCGGGATGCGCGGCCGCGTTCTCGCCGATCAGGAAGAAGGACGCCCGGATCCCGTGCTGGTCGAGCAGGGCCAGGACGGCCGGCGTGTACCGCGGGTCCGGGCCGTCGTCGACGGTGATGGCGACAACCTTCCGCCCGGCGTCCAGCTCGTACACCGGCCAGGTCTCGGCCGCCGTCAGCTCGCGTGGCGCGGACGGCGCCGAGGCCGCGGGCGAACCCGCGGGCGCGGTGGCGGCAGCGGCGCCGCCCGGCACCGTCACGGGCGTCACGGGTGTGGCGATCGTCGCGGGCGTCGCGGTGGCCGCGGGTTCGGGGACCGCCCCGCCCGCGGCGTCGGCGGTCGACGCCGTACCGCCCTCCCCGTCCCGGAGCGGTCCGCGGCACCCGGCGATCCCGAGGAAGGACAGTCCGGCCGCAGCCAGCAGCAATCTACGCGAAATCATCTGATGATCCGATAGCATGCCGAACTTCTCCCCCGTGCTCGGCCGCACCTCCCGCAGGCCACCCCGACGAGCACCCGCCGCCACTCCGTCGGCCCAACCGCGCCGTCGGCCCAACCGCGACCGCACCGGCAGCACCGGGCCTGACCGCCCGCGGCCGACACCGGTCGAGCGGGGCGGTGAGTTCTCAGAGCCGCTCCTCCATCCGGATCGCCTTCCGGAGCTGCCGGTGGGCGTCGCCCTCGTGGCCCTCGTGCTGTTCGAGCAGGGCGGCGGCGATCGCGTCGAGTTTGCGCTGGACGGCGTGCTCCGCGCGACGCTCGGCGTTCTTGAGCAGCGCCAGCAGGAGCAGGGTGATCGCCGCCATGGTGTCGCCCACGAGGATCTGCCACTCCGCCGACAGGCCGGCCGCGTGGACCGCGATGAAGGCGGCCACCAGTACGACGCAGAACACCGAGAACGCCGGCGAGCTGGTGAGGTTGGAGGCGGCTTCGGCGAGCCGCTCGAACCGGCCCCGCTCGCCGTCACTGCGGGTGGCGGGATGGGAGAGAGTCATGTCCTTGTCCCTACCGTCTGCGTCCCTACCGCCTGCGACACCGTCCGCGTCCCTGCCGCCTGCCGGCGGCGGACGTGGCGGTCGCCGTGCGGCACCTCGACGGTGCGGCCGAGCCGGGCGGCGGTCCACCGACCCTTGCGGGCGGGCGGCGCCGGACGCTCCGTCCGGCGCCGCCCGCCCTTCCATGCCGCCGGTGCGCCGGCAACGGCGGCGTCAGCCCTGACGGGGGCCGTCCGGCCGTTCGGGCGCGGGCGGCGCGCCCTCTCCGGTCATCCGGGTCCCGGGGGTCTCGCGCGGGGGCGCGTCGCCGAGGGTGCCGGCCGGTCCGCCGGTGGCCGGCGCGTCCGAGGCGCCGTCCGGGGTCAGGCGGCCGCGCCAGCCGCCGCTCTCCCGCCCCTGCTCCTCGATGAAGCCCTTGAACCGCTTCAGGTCGCCCTTGACCTGCCGGTCCAGGACGCCGAGCATGGCACCGGCCCGCTCGGCCATGCCGTGCGGCTCGAACTCCATCGCCAGGCTCACCCTGGTGTGGGAGTCGTCGAGGCGCCGGAACGTCACGACGCCCATCTGCTGGACGTCGCCGCCCACCGTGCGCCACGCGATCCGCTCGTCGGGGAGCTGGTCGATGATCTCCGTGTCGAACTCGCGGCGGGCGCCCGCGACCTTCGTCGTCCAGTGGCAGTGCCGGTCGTCCGTCTGGCGGACCTCCTCCACGCCCTCCATGAAGCGCGGGAACTCCTCGAACTGCGTCCACTGGTTGTAGGCGTTGTGCAGCGGGACGTCCACGTCGATGGACTCCTTCACCGTGCTCACAACAGTCTCCTTCCGCATCGACGGGCTCAGCTGTTCCGTACCACTGGAGCGCCTGCCCGCGGAACGAGCATGTAATCGGGTGGTCTCCGTACCGTCCTGCCGGGGCCGGGCGTCGGGGACGGGCGTCGGGCGTCGGGCGTCGGGGACGGGTGTCGGAGGCGGCCTGCGGTGCCGGCCTGCGGTGCCGGCACCAGTCCCCGGCCCCGGCGCTCAGTTCACGTGGACCAGCGGGCTGCCGGCCTGGCTGGTGTCGGCCAGCGGCCCGTAGGTGGCGGAGAAGTACCCCTCGCCGGGGCAGAGGCTCGACCCGCCGCTCTTGACGAAGTGCTCGTTGCGGAAGGTCAGGCTGTGCGCGGCGTTGTCCGCGGAGCCCGTGAAGGCGCCGCTGAGCTGGTAGGTGCAGGTGATGGTGCCGAACCAGGAGTTCAGTACGGCCGAGGCCTGGATCGGCCCCGCCGTCCCGGGGGTCAGGACGACCGGGTGGCCCGCGGCGCTCCCGACCGAGACGTTGTACGCGAGGTTGCCGACCGTCAGGCTCTTGACCGACGTGACGCCGGTGACGTTGGCGGTGCAGGAGCCGAAGGTCAGCCCGGTCAGGGACTCGGTCGCGTTCCCCGGCGCGGCGGGGTTGGCGAGCACCCGCGCGGTGAACGGCGAGACGCCGCAGCTGACCCCGGTGGCGCCGGTGGTGGCCGAGTAGAAGGTGGCCCGGGTGCCGGCGGCGAGCGGTGCGACCAGGACGTCGCCCACGGCGACGGCCGGCCCGCCCGCGCCGCCGGTGGTCAGCACGGGGACCTCGGCGGCCGCGCGAGGGGCCGCCGAGGCGGAGGCGGAGGCGGCAGGGACGGCGCCGGCGGCGAGCGTCGCGGCGGCGGCGGCCAGTGCCAGACAGGTGCGAGTGCGCATGGGAAGCCTCGATCTCGGTGAGGGTGCGAGAGGGCGGACGTGCTCCGGCTGCAGGGCGGTTGGGGACCGCCGGGGAGCTCACTTCGCTTTGTAGAGCGGTGTCGGTGCACCGTCAAGGAGCTGCGCGGCACTTGCTGACAATTCGTCAGCAGCATGGTGCGCCCGTCCGGCGTCCACCGCGGAGCACCCGCCCGCCCGTCGGAACCGTGCCGGTCCGCCGGGCGGCCGCCCTGAGCCCGCTGGAAGCGGTCGCGGAGGCCTGACGCACGGGCCCCGGCCCGCGGCGCCGCCCACCGGAGCGGCGCCGCGGGCCCGAAGGCCTGACAGGTCGAGGGCGTGTCCTCAGTCGATGCAGAACTCGTTGCCCTCGATGTCCAGCATCGGAATGCACGAATCGGTCCCGTCGTACAGCGTCTGCACGTGTACCGCGCCGAGCGGGACCAGTCGTGCGCATTCGGCCTCCAGCGCGGCGAGGCGCTCCTCGCCCACGAGCCCGGTGCCCACCCGCACGTCGAGGTGCACCCGGTTCTTGGCGGCCTTCCCTTCGGGGACGCGCTGGAAGTACAGCCGCGGGCCCACCCCCGAGGGATCACTGCAGGCGAACCACGAATCCCGCTGCTCGGGCGGCTGCGAGCGACTGAAGTCGTCCCACGTGGCGAACCCCTCCGGCGGCGGCGGTACGACGTACCCCAACACCTCGCACCAGAACCGGGCGAGGCGCTCGGGTTCTGCGCAGTCGAAGGTGACCTGGAACTTCTTGGTCGCTGTCATCGGCCCTCCATGGCGCGTGCTGTTCACCGGAACACCGGAACACCGGAGCACCGGTTGTGAGCGCGCGGTGCGGAGAGCGGACGCGCCATCAGGGGTGCACCGGCGCCGCCCCCGCCGTCGTACGACTCGGTGATCCGGGTCAAGGCTGGCGAGCCTGCCACACGACCACCCGGGGCTCAACCGTTTTCCCACCTGCCGGCCCGGCCCGTCGGCGATCGGCAACCGGCGGCCTGCGGTCGGCGGTCGGCGGTCCGGGCACGGGTCGGGACGCCGCCGGGGGGCAGGTACCCGCGGCCGCGTCAGCGGCCGACCTCGCGGGCGCGGAAGTCCTCGACGGTCTCCCGGCGGATCAGCAGACGGGCGCGGCCGTCCCGGACGGCGGCGACGGCCGGACGGCCGACCATGTTGTAGCCGGAGGCCATCGAGAACTGGTAGGCGCCGGCCCCCGGGACGGCCAGCAGGTCACCGGCCCTCAGGTCGCCGGGCAGCCGGGCGTCCCGGACCAGGACGTCGCCGGCCTCGCAGTGGCGGCCGACCACGTCGACCCGCGCCGACGGGGCGTCGGAGCGCCGGCCGACCAGCCGGACGGTGTACGGCGCGCCGTACAGGGCGGGCCGCGGGTTGTCGCTCATGCCGCCGTCGACGGCGGCGAAGACCCGGCCGTCGGCGGTGTGCTTCACCGAGAGCACGCGGTAGACCGCGACGCCGGCCGGCCCGGCGATCGCGCGTCCCGGCTCGACCACCAGGCGCGGCACGGCCAGACCGGCCGCGGCGCAGCGCTCGGCCAGACGGGCGGTCACCCGGTCGGCGAAGTCCGCGACGTCGAGCTCGTCGTCCCCCGGCAGGTAGCGGATGCCGTGGCCGCCGCCGAGGTCCAGCTCGGGCAGCTCGACGCCGTGGCGGTCGCGCACGCCGGCCAGGAAGCCGACCAGGGTGTCCACGGCGGCGAGGTAGGGCCCGAGTTCGGTGATCTGGGAGCCCAGGTGGCAGTGCAGGCCGAGCAGTTCGAGGCCCGGCTGCCCCAGTACGCGGGCGACGGCGGCGGCGGCCTCGCCGCCGTCGATCGGGAATCCGAACTTCTGGCCGCCGACGCCCGTCCGCACCGCCTCGTGGTGACCGGCGGCGATCCCCGGGACCACCCGGACCAGCACCCGCTGCGGGGCGTCCGCGGCGACCAGGGCCGCCAGCCGGGGGATCTCCGTGGGGCCGTCGATGACGATCCGGCCGACCCGCAGCCGACGGGCGAGCCGCAGCTCCTCCGGCGTCTTGGCGTTGCCGTGCAGCAGAATCCGCCCGGCGGGGAAGCCCGCCGCGGCGGCCAGCCGGAGTTCGCCGGAGGAGCAGACGTCCAGTCCCAGGCCCTCCTCGGCGACCCAGTCGGCCATCGCGCTGCACAGGAACGCCTTGGCGGCGTACAGCACGTCGGCGTGCGGCAGGGCCTGCCGGTAGGCGCGGGCACGGATCCGCACCTCGGCCTCGTCCAGGACGTACAGCGGGGTGCCGAAGCGGTCGGCGGCCTCGGCGAGGCCCACGCCGCCGACCAGCAGCTCTCCGCCGCGCCCCGGGCGGGCCGAGGCCGGCCAGGGGCCGCCGACCGCTTCGGCCGGACGGCCGGGCACCGGACCGGACGGGAGGCCGGGCGAGGGAACGCCGGGTGCGGGAACGCCGGACACCGGGAGGTCTGACACGGGGCGGTCGGGCACCGGAAGGACGGCGAACGGGGTGGTGGACGGCTTCGTCATGGCGTACTGCTCCTGCGGAAGGGATCTCGGGGAGATGGCGACGCGAACCCGCGCGCACGGCGCGGGTGGTGTCAGTCGACGTACCGCATGGCGATCCGGCAGTGCGCCGCCCGCTCGCGCAGTTGCCGGGCCTCGTCCGCGGACGGTCCATCCTCGGGCTCGGCCACGGCATCGCTCCCGGACGCACGCCCGCCGCGCTCCGGGCGGACTGCGGGGACCGGCGCGCGATCGGCGCGGCCGGGCAGGACGGCGACGGCCTGTCCGACGCCGCGCAGCGGCCTCGTGGCGGCGGTGACGAGCCGGGTCTCGCTCATGGCGGCGCTTCCTTCCGAATGCGGGTGCGGGGCACCGGTCGGGCCCGCGGTTCCAGTGGAGACCCGGAGCGGGCCGAGCGCAGCCGTCCTTGACGCGCGGCCTACGCCCGGGCGGCCGTCCTTGACGCCTTCCTGACGCCGGTGGCGCGAACGGGCGTACCGGCCGCCGGGCAACCGGGCACGCACTACCGCAGCCGGTCCCTCGCACCGCGCTCCCTGGCACCGCGGTCCCTCGCACCCCCGCCCTCCGGCCGGCCGGGCCGGCACGTCAGCACGTCAGCACGTCAGCACGTCAGCACGGCGTCAAGGGCGGGCGCAGCCGGATCATGAAAGCGTCAAGGGCCGGGACGCCGAGGGCGCGGTCGGGCATACGGTCCTGGTGTGAGCCCGGCCGGCGGCGCTGCCGGGGGCCGGGGCTCCGTCCACGCTTTCCGTACCTGCCTGGAGGCAGTCATGAACCGACGTCAGTGCTCCGAGGACCCCGAGCCTTCCGAACCCGGCCCGGCCGGACTCCTCCTGGTCCCCGTCCGGCCGGGTTCGCTGGGCCACGCCGCCCGGCTCTTCCGCACACCCCTCGGCGACCGCACCGCCGTCGCCTTCACGACCGAGCAGCAGCTCGTCACCGTCCTCGGCGCCGCCCAGCCGTGGATCACCCTCGCCGAGCCCGCCCTTCGCGCCCTCACCGAGCCGCTGGGCGTCACCGCACTCACCGTCGACCCGCAGCTGGCCGCCGCCCCGGCCACCGGGCCCAGCCGCGCGGGCGCCTCGGACCGGTTGCTCCGCACCGCTCCCCCGCGGACCCCGGCTCCGACTGGCGGGAGGGGCCACCCGGCCGATCCTGCGGCCGGGGTGCCGGGCGCGGGCGGTCACGCCAGGTCGAGCAGCTGCTCGTAGAAGCCGCCGAACCCGCCCTCCCGGTCGACGAGGTGCAGCTCCAGGATCCAGTGGCAGACCTGGCCCGCCCGGTCGGTGCGGCGCAGCACGGTGCCGTTCTCCGGGGCGATGTAGGACTCGGCCCTGGCGCCCTCGTTGGTCTCGTGCGGGAACTCGCCGACCAGGTGGCCCGCGTGCCAGATGCCGATGGTCCAGCCGGCTTCGACGGCGAGGCGCTCCACCTCGGCGTGCAGCTGCCGGCCGGTGATGTCCGGGTCGGCGGCGAAGGCGGCGCGGCCGGCGTCGAAGACGCGCGGGAGGTCGTGGAGGAGGCGGTGCTTCCGGGGGTCGTCGCCGAAGACGTAGGTGCGGCCGAAGTCCGCCTCGTACTCCTCGAAGATCGGGCCGAAGTCGGCGAAGGCGATGTCGTCGGTGCCGATGATCCGGTCCGGCGGGTTCTCCTGGTACGGCGCGAGGGTGTTGGGGCCGGAGCGGATGATCCGCTTGTGTCAGTGCTTGGTGGTGCCGAACATCTCGTTGGCGAGGTCCCGGATCAGGTCGCTCACCTCCCGCTCCCCGCGGCCCGGCGCCACCAGTCCGCGCGCCTCGACCTCGGCGAACAGCGCGATCGCCTTCTCCTGCGCCGCCACCAGGCCCTCGGCGCGGTGGCTCTCCCGCACGTGGGTGTTCTCACCTGTCATGTCGCACAACCTCTTCCGCTTGTCGTGGTGCTGCACTCGGTGTGCCGGGGCGGGTACCGGCCCGTCTCATCGGCCCGTCCCACCGGCCTTGCACCGGCCTCGCACCGACTTTTCCATCGGCCCGTCGCGGTCAGCCGAGCGGGTGGGCGGCCAGATGCGCCAGCCCGTGCTTGAGGGCGGCCCGCGCCCCGGCCTCCAGGTGACGGGCCCACGCCGGGTGGCCCTCGCCACGCAGGTGGGCGTAGCAGGCGCGCGCAGCCGGTGCGCGCGTCCGGAGGGCGCCTACCCGGGTGCCGAAAGGGGCACCGCGATGCCCGAAGGGGCACCGGATCCCCCGTCAGGGCCGGGAATCCACCCGGCGCCCGATCGATTCGCGCAAGCACCTTCCGTTCCCCGGCCGCATCTGACAGCATCGTCCGCTATCCGGTGATCACTGTGCCACGTCCCCGCACCCGTGGGTGCGTGCCGCCGACGCGTGCCCGGACCGGACCGACGTGCGGCTCCGGATGGTGTCCCGGGGAGGAACGACGATGCGGGGTCCCGCCGTACGCCGGCTGCTGCGCGGCCGCGCCCGGAGCGCACCGGCCGCCGACGCCCCGGTCCCCGCGCCCTGGGTCCGCACCCGGCTGCGCGCGGCACCCGCGGCCGCCCTGCTGATGGCGGCGCTCACCTTCGTCACCGTCTTCCTGGCGGTGGCCCTCCCCCGCGCCGCCGACCGCGGCGCGGACGGCGCGCTTCAGCGGGTCGTCCTGGACCGCGGGGTCAACGGCACCACCCTCCAGGGAGGCGCCGCGCTGCGCGAGGACGAGACCGGCGCCTCCCTCCAGGCCGTGCGCGACCGCCTGGTCGCGCTGATCGACCCGGACTTCCCGCTCACCCCGGACGGCGAGAACTACGGCGCCGCCGCCCGGCTCGACCGGCCGATGACCAACGCCGGGTACGACCGGCCGCACGGCGACCCCGCCATGCTCTCCGTGCGGTACCTGGGCGGGCTGGCCGAGCACGCGACCCTGACCGCCGGGGACTGGCCGGGCCCGGCGGCGCCGGGTGAGCCGCTGCCCGTCGTGCTCAGCCGGGCGGCCGCCGAGAGCATCCGCGTCGAGGTCGGCGACCTCGTCGACAACGGCGGATCGACCCCCGCCAAGGTCACCGGGCTCTACCGCGCCAACGACCCCGCCGAACGCTTCTGGGAGGTCCTCACCTGCCCGACGCGCGCCTGCCTGAAGATGCTCGACGACGGCAGCACCCGATGGGTGACCACCGGGTTCGCCGGCGGCGACAGCCTGTCCGCGCTGCTCGCCTGGGGCGACGGCGGGCACGCCTTCTGGCGCCTTCCCATCGACGCGCACGCCCTGCGCGCCGACCGGCTCGACGAGACCCGCGCCGCCCTCGCCTCGTACCTTTCCGGCCCCGGCTCCATCGAGGCCGCCAAGGTGGCCGACCGCGACGAGCTGGAGTTCAGCACCTTCCTGACCGAGCTCCTCGCGACCGCCACCTCCCGGTACGAGGCGGCCGCCCCGCTGGCGGCGATCGGCCCGGCCGGCGTCGCGGGCGTCGCCGCCGTGGTGCTCTGCCTGGCCGCCGCCCTCACCGGCGACCGGCGCGCCGCCGAGGTCCGGCTGCTCCGGGCCCGCGGCGGCTCACGCGCGGGCATCCTGCTGCGCCTGCTCGGCGAGGGCGCGGTGACCGTCCTGCCCGCCGCCGCGGCCGCCGTCGCACTCGCCCTGACGCTGTTCCCCTCCCCCCGCTGGGGAACCTCCGCACTCGCGGCGCTGGCCGCCGCCCTGCTCGCGATGCTGGCCTTCCCGGTCCGCGCCGCCCTCCACTCCGACCGGCCCAGCACCGCCGGGGGGCGGAGCAGCCGCCGGCGGATCGTCGGCGAGTTGTCCGCCCTGGCCGTCACGGCGGCCGCCGTGGCCGAGGTCCGCCGCCGCGGCCTCGCACCCGGCACCGGCACCGACCCGCTGCTGGCCGCGGCCCCGCTGCTGCTCGCGCTCACCGGCGGACTCCTGCTGGCCCGCATCCAGCCGGTGGTGGCGTCCCGGCTCGCCGCCCTCGCCCGGCGCGGCCGCGGCCTGACCGGTTTCCTCGGCCTCGCCCGGGCCACCCGCGACACCTCCGGCAGCCGCCGGCCGGCGGTGCTGGCGCCGCTCGCCCTGCTGCTCGCCGTCAGCACCGCCGGCTTCGGGGCCACCGTGCTCGCCACCCTGGACGACGTACGACTGCAGGCGGCCCGGACGGCGGTGGGCGGCGACGCCGCGGTCTCCGTGCCGCTCGACGCCGTCCTTCCGGCGGCGTTCACCTCGGCCGCCCCGGCCCTGCCCGGCGTGCGCACCTCCACCGCGGTCCGCGTCGAGGGGCTGGCCTACGTGCTCCGCACGACCGGGACCGCCGTCCAGGTCAACCTGGTGGTGGCCGAGCCCCGGGCGTACGCGGAGATCGCCCGGACCGCCGGCGCCGGCGCCTTCGACCCCGCCCTGCTGGACGGCGCTCCCGGCGGCCCCGACGCCCCGGTCCCCGCGCTCTTCAGCGCGGGGCTCGCCGAGGAGCTGTCCGGGGCCCGGCACCGGCTGCGCGTCCCCAGCGGCGAACTGCTCACCAGCGTCGTGGGCCGCGTCGACGCCACACCCGCGATCCCGGACGCCGTCCGCCAGTTCGTCGTCCTGCCCGCCGGGCCCGCGACCGCACGGCTGCCCGGGCTCGCGGAGGCCAACGGCTGGCTCGCCGTCGGCGACATCGCCCCGGACGACCTGCGGTCGCTGTTCCTGGAGCACGGTCTGACCGAGGTGACGGGCGTGGCCGCCCTCCTGCGCGAGGAGGCCCGGACCGTCAGCAAGGACCGCGGCCGCGTGCCCGCCGGTTTCAAGGTGCGCTCCAGCAGCGAGGTGGCCGCCGAACTGGCCGCCGACCCGATCCAGCGCTCCGCCGGGCGGCTGTTCTGGACCTCGGTCGCCGCCGGCGCCGGATTCGCCCTGCTCGCCGTCCTGCTGACGCTGCTGCGGACCTCCCCCGACCGTGCGGCGCTGCTCGCCCGGCTGCGTACCATGGGCCTGCGGCCCCGCCAGGGGCTGGCGCTGATCATCACCGAGACCATCCCGCAGACCCTGGTGGCGGCGGTGTTCGGCGGACTGGTCGCGACGGCGGCGGTCGGGCTGCTCGGGCCGTCGTTCGACCTGTCGCTGCTGCTCGGCTCCGAGGTCGGCGAGGTGCTCACACCGCTGCTGCTGCCGGTGCTGCTGCCCACCGCGGGCCTGGCGCTGCTGATCTGTGCCGGGGTGGTCCTGGAGGCGTTGGTGTCCGGCCGGCGCCAGATCGCCACCGAGTTGAGGGCGGGCGACCGCCCCTGAGCGAACGGGGCGGTGCCCCGCCCCGGACCACCTTGCGGCCCCGGGCCACCTCCCGGCCCCGCCCCGGGCCACCTCCCGGCCCCGAGCTACCGGCTGGCGGCCAGGTCGCTGCCGAGGCTGTCGGAGGGCCGGGGGATCTCGCCGAAGTCCTCGTCGTCGCAGTCCACGGCCAGCCGGTTGATCGCCGCTTCGAGGTGGACGGGCAGTCGCGGGTGGAGCCCGGCGTGACAGCGGGTCAGGATGTCGTGCCGCACCCGTTCGGGCAGCAGCGGGCTCACCGGGCCGCTGCGCGCGGCCCCGCTCCGGGAGCCGTCGGCCAGCGTCTCCGCCTGGGCGCGCCAGTAGGCGGCGTCCCGGGTCTCGCCCAACTGCTGGTGGTGGAGGTGGAGGAGGTAGGCGGCGGTCGCGCTGCCGGAGCCGGCCGCGAACTGCCACCAGAACTGCGCGGCGTCCGCCCGGTCGGTGACCGCGAGCAGGCAGGCGAGCACCAGGGCCCCTTCGGGGTGGATCTGGGGGCTGTTGACCAACTGCTCCAACGACGTGCCGGCCTGGGGGGCGTTGAGGACCAGCGCGGTGGCGAGGCCGAGTTCGTGGGCGGCCTGCTCGCACGCGGAGGGGAAGGGGGGCGGCGCGGCGGTCACCCGGGGCGGCTGCGTGGGGGGCGCGGCCGCGGTTCCGGTGAAGACCTCCGCCGGGGGCGGGCCGCCCGTCCACGGCACGGTGGCCGGGTCCCCTTCGAGCCAGGAGGACAGACTTCCGTGGTCGAGATGGGGCTTCACCGGGTCTCCTTGTCCTTGTCGGCGCGGTCCCTGTCCGCGACGTCCCTGTCCGCGACGTCCCTGTCCGCGACGTCCTTGTCCGCGAGGTCGGGCCGGCCGATCGCCGTCGCGAGGCGGCGGCGGGCGTGGCGGCGGTTGGACCGCAGGGTGGTGGGGGGCGTTCCGAGGTAGGCGGCGGCCTCGTCGTCGTCGAGGTCCAGGCAGTAGGTGAGGATCATGATGTCGCGCTGGCGCTCGGGGAGGCCGAGGATCGCGGTGAGCAGGCCAATCTGCTCGGGCAGGTTCTCCAGGCTCAGGCAGGCCTGGCGGCAGAAGTGGGCGATCACCGCGTCCATCGCCGCGGTCTGCACCGCGGCGGGCTGGCTCTGCGTGTCGAGCCAGGCCCCGATGTGCTCCTTCAGCAGGCGCCAGGCGTAGGCGGCGGGGATCTCCTGGCGCAGCGCGAGGGACCAGTTGCGGCGCAGGTGCCCCTTCATGTCGGCGACGACCAGCTCGGCGGCGTCGTGGTGGGCGCCGACCTGCGTGCGGGCGAACGCGCCCCACGCGCGCTCGTGGGTGGCGCAGAACGCCTCGAAAGTCAGCCGCAAGCGGGCGCCGTCCGGTGCGCTGCTGTCGTTCATGGCCTGCCCTCCCCTGCGCCTGCCCTCGCGGGGCGGCGCCTGCCGGTCGATCGTCATGTCGGTCCTCCCCCTGTGCGGCCGAGCCGCCGAGTGCGGGCCAGGGGAACTCCTGAGCCCTCTTGGGACATGCAAGCGCAGGAGGTCCCCCCACGTGCAACGGTGCGCCCCCGAATACTGACTGACAGTAGTAGAACGACTACCACAGGACCTGATTGGCAGTCACATCCCTTTGGCATAGGTTGGACACGGTCGAAACGGCGATCACGGGCAGCGGCCTCCGGCCGCCTCCGGTTGCCGGACGCCTACCGTGGGCACAACTCTCCACCGGGGGGTGCGCCCTGGCGCGCCCCGGGCGCGCTCCGCATGGCGCACCGGTGGCGCGAGGGGTCCAACGTGGCGGATCAGGGGGAGAAATGACGACAGGCAGCCGCAACGCCGACGACGACGAGGTCGATCTGCAGCTGCACCGGGCGCACTCGGCGCGGATGTACGACTACTTCCTCGGCGGCACCACCAACTTCGAGCCGGACCGGGAGGCCGCCGGGCAGGCCCTGGCGGTGTTCCCGTGGGCACCGGCGGCCGCGCGCGCGAACCGGTCGTTCATGCACCGCTCCACCCGGGTGCTGGCCGGCCTGGGGATCGACCAGTTCCTCGACATCGGGACCGGCATCCCCACCAGCCCCAACCTCCACGAGGTCGCCCAGCAGGTCAACCCGCGGGCGCGGGTGGTCTACACCGACAACGACCCGATCGTCTACGCCCACGCCCAGGCGCTGCTGCGGTCCACCCCGGGCGGGCGCACCGCGTACCTCCAGGCCGACGTGCACGCCCCGGAAGCGGTCCTGGGGTCCGACGAGGTCGGCGCCACCCTCGACCTCGCCCGGCCGGTGGCGCTCAGCCTGGTGGCGCTCCTGCACTTCGTGCCGGACGACGACAGGGCGCGGGCCGTGGTCGAGCGGCTGAAGGCGGCGCTCGCCCCGGGCAGCGCGCTCGTGATCAGCCACGGCACACCGGACTTCGCCCCGGCCGAGACGGAGCGCGTCGCCCAGGTCTACGCGGCGGCCGGCACCCGGATCCGGATGCGCACGCGCGAGGAGGTCGACCGCTTCTTCGCCGGCTGGGAGGTCCTTCCGCCCGGCCTGGTGGCGACCCACCGCTGGCGCCCCGACCCGGCGCGGCCCCACCCGGAGATCACCGACGCCCAGACCTCGGCCTACGCCGCCGTCGCACTCAAGCCCTGACCGCCCCGCACTCCCACTCCGCCCCCACTCCGGCTCCCACTCCGGCCCTCCACTCCCACTCCACCACGACCGGGGCCCGCTCGTGCAACGGCGGCCGCACGGGCGCGTTCCCCGGTCCCACGCGAGGACTCCGCGCGGCGGCCGCCACGGCACGGGTCAGGGGCGCAGCGCACCGGGCTGCGGCCGGCAGAGGTAGAACAGTTCGGGGTCGCCCTCGTCGAGGCCGTGGAGGAGGCCGGCCGGCTCCCACCCGGCTCGTCGCAGCAGTCGCTGCATCGGCTGGTTGGAGACGTTGGTCGAGGTGAACAGCTTCGGGGTCTCGCAGCCGGCCGCCGCGGCGTCCAGCAGCCGACGGCCGACGCCCGTGCCACGGGCGGACGGTGCGACCATCAGCATCGTGACGAAGCCCTGCTCGAAGAACGTGTAATCGGTCACGCAGTAGCCGAGCGGGCCGGAGGCGTCCGCCGCGACGAGGACCAGCCCCTGGCGGCACCACCGTCGGATGCTCGCCGCCCGTTCCCCGTCCCCTCCGGCCGCGACCGAGTCGACGGCGACGAGCGCGTCCGCCTCCGACTCCCCGGCACGACGTACGACGAACTCCCCGAGATCCGCTGCATCCATGGGGCCATGCTGCCATTCCGCGGCGCCCGCGCTCCCGCCCCCGGCCTGGCCTGACCTGGCCTGACCTGGCCCGACCTGACCCAGCCTGACCTGGCCGGGGGCGCGTGCGCAGGCCGGGGTGAGCGCCGCCGGCCTGCGCACGCGTGTCAGGCCACCGAGCCGGCGACGCCGGTGCGGCCGTCGGGGACGCCGACGATCGTCACGATGACCTGCTCGCGGACGGCCTCGCCGAAGACGTCGACCAGTGCGTCGGTCGTGGTGGCGACCAGGCGGGCGGGGGCGTCCGGGACCTCGGGCACGTGGTACGCGGCCTCGCGCATGCTGAGCGTGACGAGCGGTGCGTCGTGGTCGACCGGTTCGCCGCCGATGCCGCGCCGGTGCTGCGGGATGCCGATCAGGTCCACCCCGACGAGGCGGCGGAACTCCTTGCCGTAGACGGCTCCGACCGCGTCGGCCAGGGCGCTGATCAACTTCGGTTCTACCGTCCCGTCGAGGGCTTCTTCGCGGATGTGCACGGTGAAGTGCGGCATGGTGGCAACTCCGTTCACGCGGTACATAGGATGAAGGCACCTGGCTTTGCCAGCAAAGTACCTTTGACTACAAAGATAATGATGAAGGGGTGTGCCATGTCAAGGCCCACGGCGCACGACGCGACAGAGGGCGGCGGGAGTGGGGTCGACGACACCGTCAGGGCCCTGCTGCTGCTCATGCCCCGGATGGTGGGCCGGGTCAAGAAGATCCCCGTCCCCGAGGCGCTGCAGTCCTTCGCACTCGCGCCGCGCCACCTCTCGCTGCTCTCCTACCTGCTCTTCGACGGGCCGATGACCGTCAACGACCTGGCGGCTCGACTGCAGGTCGCACCGACGACGGTGAGCCTGCTGGTCGGCGACCTGAGCCGGAAGGGAATCCTGGAACGGCGCGAGGACGAGGCGGACCGCCGTCGGCGGATCATCGGCATCGCCGCCGAGCAGCAACCCGCGATCACCTCCTGGCTCGCCCCGGGCGCGGCCGCGTGGCGCAAGACCCTGGCCCCCCTGACGCCGGATCAGCGCAAGCTGTTCGTCGACACCTTGCTCGCCTACGAAGCCGCGGTCAGCGGCGAAGAGCAGGACTGAGCCGAGCCCGGTACGGAGGACGGCGCCGTCCGCGCCGGGCAGGACGGGCGGCCCCCGGCGGTTCCGGCGCGGCGCGACGCCTGCCCGACGCCTGCCCGACGACGGGCCGGAGGCCCTGGGCCGGACCGGGCGCCCCGGCGAACCGGCATGCGAAGGCGGGTCGGAGTCCGGTAGCTTGCACGAAGGAGTGCCGGGAAGCCTGGTCGGCGAACAAGGGACAGCTGTGTCCGCGGGCCGGTCCGGGGGTGATGTGCGTGGCACTCGACGCGAGGCCCCTCGGCACGCCGCCGACCCGGCCGCGGCCCCGTACCGGCCGCCCCTCACGCCGGCCCCGGCCCCCTCGGGCCGTACCCACTGCGCACCGGGCTTCAGCGAACTCCGGACACATTCCGAGAACTGCGACACCGTCCGGCGTTCCGGCCGTCCGGCACCGTCCGACCCCGGAAGGGGCGGGGCGGCACGCCCCGGCGACGGCACCCCGGGGGTTCCGGCCACGCACCGGACCGGGGGGAGAACCGTCATGACCCACCGTCCCTCACCGTGGACCCGCACCGGCGGCGCGCTGCTCGCCGCGGCGGCACTGGCCCCGGCGGCGGCCGCCTGGTACCTGTTCGCCGTCATGCTGCCGGACGACGCCGAGCGCTACCGCTCGTACACGGCCGCCGCGGCCTGCCCGGCCGGGAGCCCGGGCACGGCGGGCGAGGAGTGCGTGCGCACCGTGCCGTTCACCGTCCGCGGCACGGTCGTCCGGCACGCCGGCAAGAGCTCCGAGTTCCGGGCGACGCTGGACGGCGCGCCGCTCTGGAGCGGCAACGTGCCGTTCGGCGACGCCGGGCCGCTGCTGGACGACCTGAAGCCCGGCGACCGGGTGGACGGCACGGTGTGGCGCGGCCGGGTGATGCGCCTGGAGCGGGCCGGCGTCGCGCAGGCCTCCGCCGACGAGCCCCGCGACGAGGCGCAGTTCACCGCCGGGGTGGGCACCTTCGCGGCGCTGCTGGCGGTGCTCGCCGCCGTCCTGGGCGCACTGCGGTTCACCGGCCGCCCCGGCACCGCCGCCCTCGCCCGGCCGCTCTCCCTCTGGACGCTGCTCGCCTGCGGCGTGCCCGTGGTGCTCGCGTTCTGGGCCGACCTGCCGTGGTGGACGGTGCCGGCCGCGGGCGTCCCGGCCGCACTGCTCGCGGCGGAGGCGGTGCGGCGCCGACACCGAAACCGGCACACAGGGGGGATCCCGGGGGAACCGCAGGGATTCCCCGACGGTCGGCTGCCTGCCTGACTCCCCGTCGGCCCTCCCGTCGGCTTCCTGCCGCCTTCCCGGGGCGGCGCCGGCGACGGGGCCCGGAGGACGGCGGGGGCGTCGGTGCCGGTGACCGTCCGCGCGTTCAACCGTCTCGCAAGCACGCGTGGAAGGCCGGTCGTCACCCCTACGGGAGACCGGACGCGCGCGCCCGAAGTGTCCTGACGTCCGCGGCGTCGAGTGCCAGATCCCTCCGTTCCCGCACCATGTAGTCGATCACCGCCAGGAGCACCTCCAGGCGCTTCCCCGACAGGTGAGGCCTGATCACCTCGTCCCAGAAGCCCTGGTCCTTCAAGCAGGTGACGACATGGGCCCTCGTCAGCGGATCCTCGAAGAACCCCACCACCTTCTGCTCGTGGAGGCTCCGCACCAGTGCGCGCAGAAAGCTGCCGAGACAGGCCGCGGCGGCCTGCGGGGGCAGGTCGAGGAGGGGCGTGGCCGCGAGGAATCCCACGGAGTCGACGTCGACCTCCACGGGCTTCACACCGACGAAGGCGTCAGCCTCCTCCTGGGACCGGTTCCAACCGCCGAGTCGCAGGTCCGCGAGGCGTGGAGCAGGGACGTCCGCCCAAGCCTCCTCCACAGCGCGAACCAAGTCCGATGCCTCTTCCATCGCCGGCAAGCCCCCTTCGATCGGTCCCGCAGCAGGCCGAAGGCGGTCACGCAGCGGCGTCGACGAGGGCCTGGAGCAGGCGCTGGGGATCCTCGGCGATCCTGTTGCAGACGTAGAGCCACCATTCGGTACCGAAGACGAGGTACTCGCGGGTGGGGTGGCCCCGCTCGGCCATGGCGTCCAGGCGGTCGGGGCCGAGCCCGAGGAGGGTCTCGAACTCCCAGGGAGCAGCGGTGGACGCCCTTCCGTCGAGGTGGTGGTCGATGCGGCGGATGAGATCCCGGTCGTGGGTGGCGAAGGAACACGGGTGGCCCGAGTCGGCCAGGCGCTGCGCGTAGCCGAGGTAGGCGGTGGCGAGTGCGGGGGCCTCGCGCGGATGGGCGACGCTCTCGGGTTCGAGGAACGCGCCCTTCACCAGGCGGATGCGCCCGGGCAGGGCGAGGAGCCGGGGCAGGTCCTCGGCGGTGCGGTGCAACCTGGCCTGGATCGTGACGCCCACGTGGTCGAAGGACGCGCACAGGGCGCGGTGCACGGCCAGCACGGCGTCCGTGCGATCGGAGCCCTCGGCGGAGATCATCATCTCCCGGCCGGTGTCCGCCGTGGCCTGTGCCAGTCGGCGGGCGTTGGCCAGGGCGAGCTCGTCGGAGACGGCAAGGCCGATGTGGGAGAGGTCCAGGGAGATCGAGCAGCCGGCCGGCAGCAGTCGTGCGGCGTCGAAGAAGACCTCGGTCTCCTCGACGGCCTGCCGCGGGTCACGGCAGCTCTCGCCCATGTACTCGACGTTCACGCGATGGCCGGCCGCGAGGACGGCCTTCGCCCGCTCGACCGCGTCGGACAGGGTCTCGCCGGCCGTGTAGCGCCGGGCGGCCTTGCGGGCCGGCGGGCCGAGGACCGGGTCCTCGGGGATGCGCCACTTGAGGCCCTCGTCGAGCGCGAGGGCACGCAGGACCTGCGCGGCCTGCGAGGACACGGTGGTGCCGGAAAGGAGTGACTGCGAGGTCATCGGGGGCCCAGCTTTCGGGACGGTGGGATCTGCGATGACGAGCCTTCCAGAGCGGGGCGCCGCGCCGGAGTGGCAGAAATGACAGATAGGCTGAAATTCCTGCCAGCACCTCGACGACGAGAGGAACCCGGAGCCGATGCTGCGAGATGTCGCCGTCCTCGCCCTCGACGGCGCCCACGCCTTCGAACTCGGCATCTTCTGCGAGGTGTTCGGCATCGACCGCAGCGACGACGGGCTGCCCCGCTACGACTTCGCCCTCGTCTCGGCGAGCGGCGGCAGCATCAGCACCCGCCACGGCTTCGAGATCCGGGCCCCGCACGGCCCCGAACGCCTGGCATCCGCGGATCTCATCTGCGTCCCGGCCTACGACCTGGGGGAACGGCAGCCGGACGACGTGGCCGCCCGACTGCGTGCCGCCGCCGAGCGGGGCGCCCGCATCCTCAGCATCTGCACCGGCGCGTTCCTCCTGGGCCAGGCCGGCCTGCTGGACGGACGGCGGTGCACCACCCACTGGCGGTACACCGCCGAACTCGCCCGCCGCCACCCCCTGGCCCGGGTCGAGTCGGACGTCCTCTACGTCGACGAGGACCCGGTCGTCACGGGAGCCGGCACTGCGGCGGGCGTCGACACCTGCCTCCACATCGTCCGCAAGGAGCACGGCAGCGCCGTCGCCAACGCGATCGCCCGCCGCATGGTGGCGCCCCCGCACCGGGAGGGCGGCCAGCGCCAGTACCGCGAACGCCCCCAACCCCGGGAAGGGACCGGTTCGCTGGCCCCCGTCCTCGCGTGGATCGAGGCCAACCTCGACCAGGAGCTGACCGTCGAGGCGATGGCCCGCCGCGCCCACCTGTCCCCGCGCACCTTCGCCCGACGCTTCCAGCAGGAGACCGGAACCACACCCCTGCAATGGCTCACCGGGCAACGCGTCCTCCTCGCCCAGCAGCATCTGGAGGCCACCGACGAACCGGTCGCCGCCATCGCCCGACGCGCCGGATTCGGCACCGTCGACAACCTCCGCCATCACTTCGCCCGCCGCGTCGGAACCACACCCCAGAGCTACCGCCGCACCTTCCGCACCCCCGACGAGGAGTCATGACCCGACGGGGCCCCGGGGCGCTGCGGACCACCGGCGCCGAGCAGGGCGGACGGACGCCCGGACGGCGGTACCCGGTTTGCCGGCCCCGCCGCCGGGCCGGACGCTGGCAGGTACGACGTCCGCCGGACGGCGGGCCGGGCCACCACGGTGGGAGAAGCAGCCGGGCGCCGGACCGGGAGCAGACCTCGCCGACGGCTGCCGCAGGGGCCGGGGCGGGCCGCCCGGACCCGTCGTGACCGAGAGGAGGCGGTGTCGGCGATGGCGCACGAGCAGGCCAGGCGGATCGCGAAGTTCATCGAGCCACTGCGCGTGGAGCCGGGCTCACGGGTGGACCTCGCCGAGGACTTCGACCCCCGTTACAAGGCACGGCTGAAGAAACGCGACGGCGCCGGGTTGCTGCGCACCGGCGTCGCCCTGCTCGCCGAGTACCAGGCGAAGCTGGCCGCCCAGGACACGTACGGTGTGCTCCTCTGCCTCCAGGCGATCGACGCCGGCGGGAAGGACGGGACGATCCGCCACGTCATGAGCGGGGTCAACCCGCAGGGCGTGCACGTCAGCAGCTTCAAGGTGCCCTCCGCCGAGGAGCTCGACCACGACTACCTCTGGCGCTACGCGCGGCGTCTGCCGGCCCGCGGGGACATCGCGATCTTCAACCGCTCGCACTACGAGGAGGTCCTCGTGGTGCGGGTGCACCCCGAGAACCTCGACCGCCAGCGGCTGCCCGAAGAGGCGAAGGGGAGCGACGTCTGGGAGCGCCGCTACCGGGAGATCAACGACTGGGAGCGCTACCTCCACGACAACGGGATCAGGGTCGTGAAGGTCTTCCTGAACCTCTCCGAGGAGGAGCAGCGCATCCGCTTCCTGAAGCGGATCGACCTGCCGGAGAAGAACTGGAAGTTCTCGGCGGCGGACCTCCGCGAACGCGAGCGCTGGGACGACTACCAGCGCGCCTTCTCCGAGATGCTCTCGGCGACGAGCACCCCGTGGGCGCCGTGGTACGTCGTGCCGGCCGACCGCAAGTGGTTCGCGCGCATCTGCGCCGCCGCGGTCCTCGCGCACACACTGATGGAGATCGACCCCAGGTACCCGGTCGTCGGCAAGAAGGCCCGCAAGGGACTGCGCACCGCCAAGCGGCTGCTGGAGCAGCAGGCCCCCGAGGGCGCCGAGCGCGACCCGTACGCGTCCGAGCACCGGACCGGGCATCGTGGCTGACCACCGGGCCGGCCGACCCGTCGTGCGGAACACAACGCATCGGAGGGACGGGCACGGTGGCACAGACTGACCCGCCGGACGCGGGCCCGGCCATGCGGCCCTGGTACGCGACACCTCCCGAGGAGGTGGCGGCACGGCTCGGCGTGGACCCGGAGGTCGGGCTCTCCGCCGCCCGGGCGGCGGAGCTGCTCGCCGCGGACGGCCCGAACGCGCTGCCGGAGGAGCGTGCGCGGCCGGGCCGGCTGCGCTTCCTCGACCAGTACCGCAGTTACATGCAGCTCATCCTGGTCGCCTCGGCGGTGGTGGCGCTGGCGATCAAGGAGTGGAGCACCGCGATCCTGCTGATCGTCCTGACGCTGTTCAACGCGGTCGTCGGCCTGCGGCAGGAGGGCAAGGCCGAGAGCGCGATGAACGCGCTGCGGTCGATGATGAAGACCACCGCCCGGGTCCGGCGGGACGGGGTCGAGGCGGAGGTCCCGGCCGAACAGCTGGTGGTCGGGGACGTCGTGCTCATCGCCGCCGGAAACACCGTCCCCGCGGACGGGCGGATCGTCCGGGCCAGCTCGCTGCAGATCGACGAGTCGGCGCTGACCGGCGAGAGCGTGCCGGCGCTGAAGGACGCGGGCACCCTGACGGGCGACCGGCTCGGCCCCGGCGACCAGTCCACCATGGCGTTCATGAACACCCCGGTGACCCACGGCAGCGGTCTGCTGATCGTCACCGGGACGGGCGCCGGGACGGAGCTGGGCAAGATCTCCGGGATGCTCTCGGCCACGGAGAAGGAGCAGACACCGCTCACCCGGGAGCTCAACACCCTGACGCTGTGGATCGCGGCGGCGGCCGGCCTGACCATGGTGGTGATGTTCGCCCTCGGCCGCAGCCGCGACCAGGCCTGGGACGCCCTGTTCGTCAGCGCCGTCTCGCTGGCCGTCGCCGCCATCCCCGAGGCCCTGCCCACCGTCACCCAGGTGATCCTTTCGGTCGGCAGCCTGAACCTCGCCAAACGCAACGCCATCGTCAAGGAACTGCCGTCCGTGGAGACCCTGGGCTTCACCTCGGCCATCAACTCCGACAAGACCGGCACCCTGACGATGAACCAGATGACCGTCGTCGAGGTCCTCAGCCCCACCGACCGCTACACGGTCTCGGGCAGCGGCTACGGCCTGGAGGGGCGGATCCACCACGCCGCCGGCTCCTCGGCGGGCATCGAGGACGCCATCCTGCCGTACCTGATCGCCAGCGACGCCGAGCTGGTCGACGGCACGGTGGTCGGCGACCCGACCGAGGGGGCGCTGCTCGTCCTCGGCCACAAGGCCGGCCTGGACATCGACACCACCCGGGAGCGCCACCCCAGGCTCGCCACACTGCCGTTCGACCCCGAGTACAAGCTGATGGCCGTCTTCACCTCGACCGTGGACGCGGCGGGCCGACCGGTGGTCCGCTGCTTCGTCAAGGGCGCGGCGCCCGCCGTCATGGCCCGCGCCACCGCCGCGCTCGCCGACGGCCGGACCGTCCCCTGGGACGGCGGACTGAACGCCCGCGCCGAGCGGGAGTCCGAGCGGATGGGCGGCGAAGGCCGCCGGGTGATGGCCGCGGCCGAACGCGACCTGGACCCGGCGGAGTTCGACCCGGGCGGTGACCTGCTCGCACTCGTCACCGATCTACGGATTACCAGCCTGGTCGGCATGGTCGACCCGCCCCGAGCGGAGTCCAAGGACGCCGTGGCCAGCGCCCAGGCCGCCCACATCCGGGTCCGCATGGTGACCGGTGACGACGTCACCACCGGGGAGGCCATCGCGCGGCAGCTCGGCATCCCCGGCGGGGCGATCCTCGGAGCGGACTTCGCCGCCATGCCGGAGCACGAGCGGCTCGCCCGGATCGACGGCATCGGGGTGGTCGGCCGGGTCGCACCCGAACACAAGGTCCTGCTCGCCGACACGCTCAAGAAGAAGGGCGACGTCGTCGCGATGACCGGCGACGGCGTCAACGACGCACCCGCCATCAAGGCCGCCGACATCGGCATCGCCATGGGCAGCGGCACCGACGTCGCCAAGAACGCCGGCCGGATGATCCTCTCCGACGACAACTTCGCCACCATCGTGTACGCCGTCGAGGAGGGGCGGAAGCTCTACGACAACCTCACCAAGTACATCCGCTTCGTCCTGATGCTCCTGGTCACCTTCGTCCTGACCTTCCTCGGCGCGGCGGTGTTCGACATCGCCGCCGGCGAACCGTTCACCCCGCCGCAGGTGCTGTGGATCCACTTCGTGGTCAACGCGCCCTTCGGATTCGCCCTCGGCTTCGACCTCGCCAGCCCCGGCCTGATGCGGCGGACCCCGCGCCCTCGCGGCGAATCCCTGCTCACCAGGTCCGTCATGCTCACCGTCGGACTCAGCGGACTCGCCGTCACCGTCGCCCTGCTCCTGCTGATCAAGCTGGGCGAGCACCACTACGGAAGCCTGGAGACCGGCAACTCGATCGCCTTCACCGCATTCGCGCTCAGCCTGATCGTGGCGGCCTACGAGTGCCGCAGCGAACGCGCCACCGTTCTGGCGGTCACCTCGTTCGACAGCAGGCCGATGAACCTGGCGGCCCTCGCGGAGTTCGTCCTGGCGGTCCTGGTGACCCAGATGGACGCCTTCCAGCGCATCCTCGGCACCACCGAGATCACCCTCCCCCAGTTCGGCTGGGCCCTGCTGGCGCCCGTCGCCCTCCTGCTCCTGTGGGAGGCCGGCAAGCTCCTCGCCCGACGCAGCGGGCCGTGACCCTGCCCCGCGCGGTCGGCGCCCGAGGGTGAACGAAGCGACGTGAGGGAGAGGCCCTTCCGGAGGGCGGTCACCGTGCGTGGGTGATCCACGGCGAGGGGAGGGCCCCACGCGGGCCGGCCCGCGGGCGCGGGAGGGGTCGAGGGGCGGCGCCGACCGGAAGTCCTGACAGCGGATGGCGCCTTGACGGAATCGGAAAGTCCGCCCAACGGCCGGAGAACGCGACCGGATTATGTCATTCAGTACCGGAACCCCGATGTTCATGACGCGATGCCGGTCACCGTATGTAGTCAATTTCCGGACCGGAATCGGCGGGTAGCAGGAACCCGATCTCCGAGTGCGACCGCTTTGGCCCCCGAATGACCCCCGGCAGTATGCGACCCATTTCCCGTCACTTCCGGCCCCGCCGCATACGCATGGCCGCTGACCTGGGAACTTGCCCGGCATTCGGCCGTTCTCCCGCCCGTCGCACGACCGGGCCCGCACCTGCGCCCCCTTGACCACCCGTGAAGTGGTTCAAGTAATGTCGCCAGCCGAGACCCAGGCGCCTCTGGATTTCCTTGTGGCTCACCCCACACGTTCCCGCTCATGATCCGTGTCTACGGCTGGAGTACAAGGCGATGACCGCGGCAACCGAGATCGGCGCTCGCTTCGCGTACCGCGTGTACCACTCACTTCTCCGCACCGAGAACGGCGGCATATGCCAGGAAGAAATCGCCGAGAACCTCGGCATCGGACTCGACGAGGTCCACGAAGCCGTGGAGTGGCTGGCCGGGAACGGCCTCCTCGAACAGGACTCGACCACTCCGGTCGCCACTCCGCAGAGTGCGCTGAGACGCCTGTTCGCCGACCAGCAGGAACGCATCGCCGAGTTCACCCGCGCCAACGAGCTGATCGCCGACCTGACCAACGGGTTCCTGACCATGCCGACGTCCGAGCGCGAGGGCCTGGCGGTCGAGGTGATCGCCCCCGGCAGCCAACTGCGCCGAAGACTCGGCGACCTGCACGCCGCCAGCAGGTACGAGGTGTCCCTGATGCTGCCCAGCCTGGCCGAGGGAGAACCCCTGCGGCTCTGCCTCCGCGAGGACGTCGAGCTGCTCAGACGCGGAGTCCGCTACCGGCTCATGGCCCCTTCCTCGGCCCTCGACAGTCCGGACGCCGTCGAGTACGTCAACGTGCTCCAGGAGTCCGGCGCCGAGGTACGCACCACCGAATCGCTCCCGCTGCGCCTGGTCATCCTCGACCAGGAGAAGGTCGTCACCCAGTCACAACTCGAAGGACTGCGCCGCAACGTGGTGATCAACGGCGGCCTGCTCGCCCAGATCCTCTCCCGCGTCTTCGAGCACAGCTGGTCCACGGCCACGCCGTACACCCGCCGGCGGCGGAGCCCCGGCTCGGCGCCGGCGCTCACCGACACGCACCGGCTGGTGCTGCGCATGATGGCCGCCGGGGCCACCGACAAGTCCATCGCCCGGCACCTCGGGTACTCCGACCGGACGGTGCGGCGCTTCGTCGCCGAGATCCTGCGCGTCCTGGAGACCGACAACAGGCTCACGGCCATGGTGCGCGCGACCCGGCTCGGACTCCTCGAACAGGATGCGGTGGCGCCGTGAACCCCGTCCGCTCCTCCGCTCCGGACGACGACGGGCGCCGTTCCTACAGCAGCCCCCGTTCGAAGGCGATCCGTGCGGCGTCGAAACGGTTCCTCCCGTCGAGCTTCCGCATCGCGCACGAGGTGAGGTTGCGCACCGTTCCCGCCGCGAGGTAGAGCTCGCGGGCCACCTCCTTCACCGAGGCCCCCGTCGCGGTGAGCCGGAGGATCTCCCGTTCCCGGTTGCTCAGGACCTGGTCGGCGACCGGCGCCGGGTGGAACGGCCGCGCGGAGCCGGTCGTCCGGCCGCCGGCGGCGGCGTCCCGGATGGCGTCGACCAGGCGCGGGATCCTCGTCTGCTTCGGAATGACCCCGAGGACTCCCGCCGACACGGCACGGTCCACCAGGGCCCGGGTGGGCCGTGCCGTCATGATGACGACCCGGCAGTCGGGCAGCCGCTGGCCGAGTTCGCGCACCAGGCGGAAGCCGCCCTGCGCGGTCCCCATCCCCAGGACGGCCACGTCGGGTCGTCGGCGCACCGCCACCGGGACGATCAGGGTGCTCCGGCTCACCGCGCCGACGACCTCGAAGTCCGCCACCGACGCGAGCACCTCGGCGATCGCCTCCAGGGGAAGCCGGTGCTCGTCGGCTATCAACACACGAACGGTCATCACTAGGTCCCCCCTGGGATCCTGTGAACGGAACTCATGGTGATCGATTCGGCCCGCGCCCAAGTGTGCGGCCGGCCGTCCGGTCCCGTCGACGGATCCGGACGTCCGCGAGCGGACATGTCCTCAGCAGGACTCGTGGGTCTACGCGTGTCATTCCGTGACCCTTCAACTTATCCCGCCTCCCCGGGCCGACCGTCCTCCGCGGCGCAGGGACGTGACAAGTGTCAGTAAAAGCTGGTCAAAGCCTTGTCCGCCGCAGCCGGCCGGGACCACCATGCGCACTGGTGATCGACTGCCGTAGCGGCGCTCGGCCCGCGAACGCCGGTCCGTCACCCGTCCCGTCGCCCGTTCCGCCGCCCCGTCCCGTCGCCCGTCCCGTGACCAACCCTCCGCCGTCCGCACCGCCCCGTACGGGTACGCCGACCCACCGGCGCCCCGTCCGCCGGCGCCACCCGACCGGGCCGAACCGGGCCGCCGTCCCCCGCACGCGACGACCCTCACCCGCCGCGCGCTCCGGGCACTCCCCTGCCCGGCGCAGGACGGCCGCACCGGCCCGCCCTGCCGTCCGCCGTCCGCCGTCCGCCGTCCAACTGCCCTTTGCCGCCTGCCGACCGCCGACCGACCGCCTCGGCACCCGCCGCCCCGAGCGCCCCAGCGCCCGCCCGAGCACCCACCCGCCCCGACACCTGTCCACCCGAGCACCTGCCCGCCCGAGCACCCGCAGACCGGGAGCCGATCCACGACCGGGCCGGCTCACCACGGACGCCCGAGGAAGAGGACATGCACGCAGATCATGTGGTCCAGGACCCGACGCAGGCCCTGGCCGTCATCGGCATGGCAGGACGGTTCCCCGGAGCCCCGGACGTCGAGAGCTTCTGGCGCCTGCTGACGGAGGAGGGCGACGCCATCCGTCCCGTCCCCGCCACCCGCTGGGACGCCACCGCGCAGCTCGACCCCCAGCGGGAGATCCAGGCCGTCGGCGGATTCCTCGACGACATCGACCGGTTCGACGCCACCTTCTTCGGGATCTCCCCCCGGGAAGCCGAGATGCTCGATCCCCAGCAGCGCCTGATGCTGGAGTCCGCCTGGCAGGCCCTGGAGGACGCCGGAGCGCCCGCCCGGACGCTGGCCGGCACCCGGACCGGCGTCTACGTGGGCGCGGGGTGGCACGACTACGAGCACGTCGGCCGCAAGAGCGGCAGCGGCGTCACCCAGCACACCGCACCCGGCTACGCGCTCGACATGATCGCCGCCCGGGTCTCCTACTTCCTCGGCCTCACCGGGCCCAGTCTGGTCGTCGAGACCGGCTGCTCCTCCGCGCTGGTGGCGGCGCACCTCGCCGCCCAGGCGCTCCGCGCCGGCGAGGTCGACGGCGCGATCGTGGGCGGCGTCGCCCTGATGCTCGACCCGACCGCGTCGATCGGCCTCACCCACTTCGGCGGGCTCTCCCCGGACGGCCGCTGCAAGGCCTTCGGCGCGGGCGCGAACGGCTTCGTGCGCGGCGAGGGCGTCGGCGCCCTGTACGTGAAGACCCTCGCCCGCGCGCTGGCGGACGGCGACCGGATCCACGGCGTCATCGCGGGGACGGCCGTCAACAACGACGGGGGCGGGCAGAGCGTGGTCTCGCCGAGCCCGCGGGGCCAGGAGCAGCTGCTCCGGGACGCCTACCGGCACTGGGGCATCCCGGCGGACCGGGTGGCCTACCTGGAGGCGCACGGCACCGGCACCGCGCTCGGCGACCCCATCGAGGCCGGTGCGGCCGGCCTGGTCCTCGGGCAGGCCCGCAGCGAGGGCGCGGGCCCGCTGCCGATCGGGTCGGTGAAGACCAACATCGGCCACCTGGAGGCCGCCGCCGGGATCCCGGGGCTGTTCAAGGCCCTGCTGTCGCTGCGGCACGGGGTCGTCCCGCCGAGCCTGCACTCCGCCGAGCTCAACCCCGGGATCGCGTTCGACGAGCTCAACCTGCGGGTGGTGCGGGAGCCGCTGCGGCTCCCGGAGCAGGAGCAGGCCTTCATCGGGGTGAGCAGCTTCGGCTGGGGCGGCACCAACGCGCACGTGGTGCTGACGAAGGCGCCCGAGCCCGCCCCGACGGACGCGCCGACGGCCGGCCCCGGGAGCACCCCGGAGACCGCCGCAGCCGCCCCGGGCTCCCCGGTGCTGCTGCCGCTCTCGGCGCACTCCGAGCAGGCGCTGGCCGAGCGGGCCCGCGACCTGCGCGCGGCGCTGGCCGACGGCGCCGTCCCGCTCCCCGCGCTCGCGGGCACCCTGGCCTGGCAGCGCGACCAGTTCCCGGTCCGGGCGGCCTTCACCGCCGCCGACGCCGCCGAGGCGGCCGCGCGGCTGGAACTCCTCGCCGCCGAGCCCGGCGCGCAGGAGCCCGGCGTGTTCACCGGGCGCGCCGCGACCCGCGGCCGCACCGCCTTCGTCTTCCCGGGACAGGGCTCCCAGTGGCACGGCATGGGACGCGAACTCCTCGCCTCCGACCCGGTGTTCGCCGCGGTGATCCACCGCTGTGCCAAGGCCCTGGAGCCGTACGTCGACTGGGACCTGGTCCGGGTCGTCTCGGGCGAGGCCGGTGAGGAGTGGCTGTCGCGGATCGACATGCTGCAGCCCACCCTGTGGGCGGTCTCGCTGGGGCTGTGCGAGGTGTGGCGGGCGGCGGGCGTCGTCCCGGACGTGGTGGTCGGCCACAGCCAGGGCGAGGTCACGGCCGCCACCGCGGCCGGCATCCTCTCCTACGAGGACGGCGCGATGGTGGTGGCCCGGCGCAGCGCCATCGCCCGGCGCACCTCGGGCAAGGGCCGGATGCTGGCGGTGGACCTCGACCTCGACGCCGCGAAGGCCGCGCTGTCCGGCTTCGAGGAGGGCGTGTCCCTCGCCGTGAACAACGGGCCCAACAGCTGCGTGCTCTCCGGTGACACCGAACTGGTGCTGGCGCTCCAGGAGTTACTGGAGGCCGAGGGGACGTTCTGCCGTCTCGTCAACGTGGACTACGCCTCGCACAGCCCGCAGATGGACGAGCTGGAGGACGACCTGCTGGCGGCCCTGCGGACGGTGCGGCCGCGCCGGGGCGGCGTCGAGCTGATGTCGACGGTGCGGGTGGCCTCCGTGGAGGGCCCCGAACTGGACGCCCGCTACTGGATGGACAACCTTCGCCGGCCGGTGATGTTCGCCGACGCGATGGAGCGGCTCTTCGACGGCGGGGTCACCCACGTGGTGGAGATCAGCCCGCACCCGGTGCTCGCGCCGTCCCTGGAGCAGTTGGCGGCGCAGCGCCCGGTCCCCCCGCAGGTGCTGTCCACCCTGCGGCGCGACCAGGACGCGGCGGCCATGGTCCGGGAGGCGCTGGCGCGGGCGTACGTCAGCGGCCTCGAACCGTTCGGCGGCCTGCCCCGGGCCGCCTGGGCGCCGGTGCCGGCGTACCCGTGGCAGCGCAGCTCGCACTGGGTGGAGACGGTCCGCCGGCGCACCGCGGGCAGCGCCGCGGACGAGCTGGTGCTGATCCCCTCGCCGACCGAGCAGGGCGCCTGGAACGCGACGCTGGAGCTGGCCCCGGCGGACATCCCCTGGGTCCGCGACCACCGGGTGTACGAGGCGGTGGTGCTGCCCGGCACCGGGATGCTGGAGCTGGCCCTGCGGACGGCGCTGGCGCGGACCGGCGGCCCGCACCGGACGCTCGCGGACGTCGCCTTCCACAGTGATCTGACGCTCACCGAGGAGCCGGTGACGGTCGGTCTGGGCTGGCGGGACGATCTCACCGGGGGCGGCAGCTTCACGCTGTCCTCGCTGGAGGCGGGCGCCCACGGCTGGGTACGGCACGCCTCGGCCCGGGTGCTGGCGGACGACACGGCGACGGCGCTGCCGTCCTTCCCCGCACACCTGCCGGGCCAGGACGCCCCGCCGGCCGGGGAGTTCTACGCGGACTGCGCGGCGCGCGGGCTGAACTACGGTCCGGCGTTCCAGGGCGTGGTGGGCCTGTACGGCGGGGCGGAGGAGAGCCTGGCCGAGGTCCGGCTGCCGGACGGCTGCCTGGCCGGCGGTTTCCCGCACCGGCTGCATCCGGCGCTGTGGGACGGGGCGCTCCAGGCGTCCGTCCCGCTCTTCCCGGGTGAGGAGGCCGCCGTTCCGGTCGGGGTGCACCGCATCCACCTGCACCAGGACCTCGCCGAGCCGGTCACGGCGCTGTGGTCGCACGCGGTGCGCCGCGACGGAGGCCGGGTCGACCTGTTCCTCTTCGACGCGGACCGCCGGCCGCTGATGACGCTGGAAGGCCTGCGGATGCAGGGCCTCGCGGCCGCGTCCGACCCGTCCGCCGCGGACGCCGACCGGGTCCATCGGCTGGAGTTCCGGCCGCAGGAGCGCCCGGAGGGCGACGTGTCCCCCGGCCGGTGGGTGGTGTGCGCGACGGACGCCGCCGGCGGTGTGGCGGCCGGGGAGCTGGCGGAGGCGCTGGGCGGCGCGCCGGGTGCGGCGGGTGGCACCGCCCTGGCCCGGACGCTCACCGGCGCGGCGGCGGCGCGGACCGAGGCCTGGGAGCAGGCGCTCACCCCGGCCGGCGAGCCCGTCGGGGAGTCCGTCGTGGAGTCCGTCGGGAAGCCCGGCAGCGATCCCGTCGGAGTGGTGTTCCTGGCGCCGCGTGCCGACGCCGGGCCGCAGGCCCAGCGGGACGGCCTGCTCGCACTGGCCGCGCTGGTCCGCGCCTGCACGGCCCGTCCGGTGGTCCCCCGGCTGGCCGTGGTCACGGCCGACGCGCAGCCCGCGCCGGGCGCGGCCGGCGCCTGCGACCCGGGGGCGGCCCTGTACTGGGGCTTCGGCCGGGTGCTCCGCCGCGAGCACCCCGAACTGCGGCCGGTGCTCGTCGACACCGGGTCGGCGGACGGCGCCTGGCCGGCGGACTGCGCCGCCGAGCTGCTCGCCGCCGAGGGCGCGGACCAGGTGGTGCTGCGCGACGGCGAACGGCTGGTCGGCCGGCTGGTGCGGGGCCCGGGCGCGGCGGAGGCCGCGGCGGACCAGGCCGGGCCCGCCTGGCGGACCGTCGGGCCGCAGCCCTTCCGGCTCGGCCCCGACCGCCAGGGCACCTGGGACGGGCTGGCGTTCCGCCCGCTGGAGCGGCGCGCCCCCGGCCCCGGCGAGATCGAGATCGCGGTGACGGCGGCCGCGCTGAACTTCATCGACGTGATGAAGGTGATGGGCACCTACCCCGACCCGACGGCCGACGCCCGGCTGCTCGGTCTGGACGGCGTGGGCGTGGTGACCAGGACGGGTGAGGGCGTGTCGCGGTTCGCCCCCGGCGACCGGGTCGTCGCCTGCACCAGCGGCGGCTCGCTCGCCTCGCACCAGACGGTGCGCGCCGACCACGCGCACCCGGTGCCGGAGGGGATGGACGACGCCACCGCGGCGGCGGTCCCGGCGGTGACGATCACCGCCTGGTACGGGCTGCGGCACCTCGCCGGGCTGGAGGCCGGGGAGACGGTGCTGATCCACTCGGCCGCCGGCGGCCTGGGTCTGGCGGCGGTCGGGGTGGCGCGGCTGCTCGGCGCCGAGGTCGTCGCGACGGCGGGCAGCGAGGAGAAGCGCCGCCGGCTGCGGGAGCTCGGCATCCGGCACGTCTTCGACTCCCGGGACCTCTCCTGGGCCGACCGGGTGCGCGAGGCGACCGGCGGCCGCGGCGTGGACGTGGTCCTCAACTCGCTGACCGGCGTGGCGATCCCGCTGGGGCTTGAGGTCCTGGCGGAGGGCGGGCGCTTCGTCGAGGTCGGCAAGCAGGACATCTACGGCGAGCGGACGCTGAGCCTGGGGGCGTTCCGCAAGGGCATCAGCCTGGCCTCACTGGACCTCGCCGCCGTGATCGCCCGCCGCCCCGCGCTGTTCGCCCGGCTGTTCGCCGAGGTGTGGGAGCGGGTCACCGCGGGCGAGCTGGCGGCGCTCCCGCTGCTGCGGTACCCCTTCGCGCAGGCGGCGGAGGCACTGCGCGAGATGTCGCGCGGCAACCACATCGGCAAGTTCGTGCTGTCGGACCCGTCCACGGTCACCTCGGTGGCCCCCGAACCGCTGCGGGACGGCCGCTTCCGGGGCGACGGCACCTACCTGGTCACCGGTGGCCTCGGCGCCCTCGGCCTCTCGCTGGCGGAGTTCCTGGCGGAGCGCGGCGCGGGCCGGCTGGCGCTGGTCGGGCGCTCGGCCCCCGGGGCCGGGGCGGTGGAACGGATCGAGGCGATCCGCGCCCGCGGCGTGACGGTCGAGACCTTCGAGGCCGACGTCGCCGATCCGGCGGCGGTGCGGCGGGTGCGGGAACAGCTGCCGCCGCTGCGCGGGGTGGCGCACGCGGCCGGCCTGCTGGACGACGCGACCGTCCTGAACCTGACGCCGGAGCAGCTGCGGCGGGTGCTGGCCCCCAAGGTGGACGGCGCGCTCAACCTGGACGCGGCCACCGAGCACGACCCGCTCGACTTCTTCCTGCTGTTCTCCTCGGCGGCGGCGCTGTTCGGCAACGCCGGTCAGGCCGCCTACGCGGCGGGCAACGCCTTCATGGACGCCCTCGCGGTGGCCCGGCGGCGGCGCGGGCTCCCCGCGCTGAGCGTGCAGTGGGGGCCGTTCAGCGACGTCGGGCTGGCCGCCCAGGAGGACAACCGGGGTGCCCGGCTGGCGGAGCGCGGGATGGCCGGGTTCACCACCGGGGAGGCCTGGCGGGCCCTGGAGGGGTTCCTGGGCGGGGACGAGCAGGTGGTCTCCTACGTGCCGATCGACCTGCGGCAGTACCTGGAGGCGTACCCCGACACCGCGACCCTGGACAGCTGGAGCGCGCTGCGGGAGCTCGCCCGGCACGGCGGGAGCGCCACCACGGCCGGGGCGGCCTTCCTCGCCGAACTGCGGTCCGCCCCGGAGGACCGGTGGCAGGAACTCCTGGAGGCCAAGGTGCAGGAGCTGGCCGGCCGGGTGCTGCGGCTGGACGTCCAGGCGATCGACCGGGACACGCCGTTCAAGGCGCTCGGGCTGGACTCGCTGATGGGGCTCGAACTGCGCAACCGGCTGGAGGCGGCGTTCGGACTGCGGCTGTCGCCGACCCTGCTGTGGACGTACGGCTCCGCCCGGGCGCTCTCCGCCGTGCTGGTGGAGCGGCTGCTCGGCGACCCGGCGGCCGGCGAGGACGCCGGCGCCGACACCGCCACGGACGGCGAGGGCTGAGGACATGGAGGCACAGCGAGAGGGCGCCGTGGACACCGGACGGGGCACCACCGCGGCCGCGCCCACGCCGCTCACCAGGGCGCTCGACACCGTCCGGAAGCTGCGGGCGCAGCTGGACGCCGCGAGCGGCACCGGGCCGCTGGCGGTCGTCGGGATCGGCCTGCGGCTCCCGGGCGGCATCACCGACCCGGACGGGTACTGGACGGCGCTGGCGGAGGGCCGCGACCTGGTCGGCCCGCTGCCGGCCGCCCGCCGCGGGCCGTTCGCCGCGGAGTGGGAGCGGCTGCCGCACGTCGGCGGGTTCCTGGACGAGGTCATGGACTTCGACGCGGAGTTCTTCGGGATGAGCGCCGAGGAGGCCCGCGGTGTCGACCCCCAGCAGCGGCTGCTGCTGGAAGTCGCCTGGGAGGCCCTGGAGAACGCCGCGCTCCCCCCGGACCGGCTGGTCGCGGCCCGGACCGGGCTGTTCGTCGGCATCACCGGGCAGGAGTACTGGGACTGGCACCGCGGGGAGCCGGACACCCACTGGGCCGCCGGGAACGGCCACTGCTTCACGGTGGGCCGGCTGGCGTACGCGCTGGGGCTGGCCGGTCCGGCCATCACGGTGGACACCGCCTGCTCCTCGTCCCTGGTCTCGGTCCACCTGGCCCGGCAGGCCCTCGCCCGCCGGGAGTGCGACGTGGCACTGGCCGGCGGGGTGAACCTGGTGCTCTCGCCGCGCGCGACCCGGCTGCACCAGCTGGCGGGCACGCTGTCGCCGGACGGGCGGTGCAGCCCGTTCGACGCCCGGGCCAACGGCTTCACCCGCGGCGAGGGCTGCGGCGTGCTGGTCCTCAAGCGCCTGGAGGACGCGCGGCGCGACGGCGACCGGGTGCACGCGGTGGTCCGGGGCTCGGCGGTGAACCAGACCGGTCGCTCCACTGGCTTCACAGCCCCGAACGTGCTGTCGGAGGCCGCCCTGATCGAGGCGGCGCTGGCGGACGCCGGACTCGCCCCCGCCGACATCGGGCTGGTCGAGGCCCACGGGACCGGCACCCCGCTCGGGGACACCATCGAGATGGAGGCGATCGCCACCGCGCTGGGCCGCCGTAACGGCGGGGCCGCGCTGGCCGTCGGCTCGGTCAAGGCGAACCTGGGCCATCCGGAGTCCGCGGCCGGGGTGGTCGCGCTGGTCAAGGCGGTGCTGTGCCTGCAGCGGCGCGCGGTGCCGCCGCTGGTGCACTTCTCCACCCTGAACCCGCTGATCGACCTGGACGGTACCGGCATCACGCTGCCGACGGCGCTGCGGCCGTGGCCGGAGCGGAGCGGCCGTCATGCCGCGGTCAGCGCCTTCGGGATGGGCGGGACCAACGCCCACGTCATCCTCGGCCCTGCGGACGGCGAGGGCGAAGGCGCGGGTGCGGGCGAAGGCGCGGGTGCGGTTGCGGGCGCGGGACCGGCCCGGGGCGCGAGCGCGGGAACCGGCACAGGCACGGGCGCGGCCGGTGCCGTGGTCGCCGTGGACGGCTTCGAACTCTCGGCGCGGACGCCGGAGGCGCTCCGTGCCCTCGCCGCCGG
Source organism: Kitasatospora sp. NPDC042419 (assembly GCF_056437345.1). NCBI lineage: Bacteria > Bacillati > Actinomycetota > Actinomycetes > Kitasatosporales > Streptomycetaceae > Kitasatospora > Kitasatospora sp. NPDC042419. The sequence continues at coordinate 114,329 of NZ_JBWKAW010000019.1, read as the reverse complement.
GTTCCACCGGCGCCTGGCGGAGCTGCCGGACGACAGCTACCCGGCGTTCGCGTACACGGCGGGCTCCGGCCGCACGCGGCACCGCAGGCAGGCCCGAATCACCGCCCCCGACCGGGCCTCCGCACTGCGGGCGCTCCACGGACTCGCCGGGGGCGGCACCCCGGACGGGGTGGTGCTCACCGACCGCGACCGCGGGTGGGACGGCGCCGACGGCGGGTTCGGGGTCCTGCCCCGGGCCGTCGTCGACCTCCCGAACTACCCCTGGCAGCGCCGGCGTCACGCACCCGAGCCGGCGGACGGTCCGCCCGCGCCCGCCGGCGCCACGGCCGACGCCGCCGGCACGGTCACCGCAACCACCACCGTCACCGCAGCCACCACGGCGACGCCCGGGCCTGCGTCCCGGACCGCCGGAGCCCCGGCCGGCACCCCCGCCGACCGCCCGGCCGCCCACGCCCTCCACGCACTGGAGTGGACGGTGAGCGGGGACGGCACCGGCGGCCCGCCCGCCGGCGCGCCCGGCCGGTGGCTGCTGTTCGCCGACCGCTCGGGTGCGGGCGAGGCGTTGTGCGCCGAGATCACCGCCCGCCACGGCAGTTGCGTGACCGTCACCCCGGGCCGGGGCCACCAGCGCCCGGACCTGCTCCGCCACGAGATCGACCCGCTGCGGCCGGAGGACCTCACCGCCCTGCTCAAGGAACTGCGCACCGCCGGGGACGAGCCCTTCGCCGGGGTGGTCTACGGCTGGGGCCTGGACGCCACCGCCGCCGACGGCCCGCTCCCGGACGGCCCGTTCCCGCAAGGCCCCGGGCCGATCCCGGCACCGGAGCGGCAGGAGGCCCTCGTCCTCCCCGCCCTCCGGCTCCTCCGGGAGTTCGCCCACGACGGGCTGCCCGGCGGGCCGCGGGTCGCGCTGCTGACCCGGGGCGCGCACCGGGTCACCGAGCAGGACCCGGCTCCCGCCCTCGCCCAGGCCCTGCTGACGGGGCCGGTCGAGGCGGCCGAGGCCGGGCACCACGGGCTCCGCCCCGTCCTCGTCGACCTCGACCCGGACACCGCCCGGGACGACGCCGGCCGGCTGCTCGACGTGCTCCTCGACGTCCTGTCGCACCCCGGTGACGAGCCGCGCACCGCACTGCGCACCGCACTGCGCGGCCCCGTCCGGTACACCCCCGTCCACACTCCGCAGGACTCCCCGGACGGGACCGAGCCACCTTGGCAGCGGCGGCCGTTCGACCCGCGGCGGGACGCCAACCACCGGATCCTGGCGGTCCGGCCCGGCATCCTGGAGAGCCTGACGCCGACCCGGTGGGAACGGCCCCCGCCCGGACCGGGCCAGGTCGAGATCGAGGTCGCGGCGGCCGGGCTCAACTTCAGCGACGTGCTCAAGGCGATGGGCGCCTATCCGGGGGCCTCCGGCACGGTCCCGCTGGGTGTCGAGTGCGCGGGCCGGATCAGCGCGGTCGGCGAGGGCGTCGACCGCTTCCGGGTCGGGGACCGCGTGATGGCGGTGGTGCCGTCCGCGCTCGCGGCCTACACCACCACCGAGGCGCACCTGGTGGCACCTCGCCCGGCCGCGCTGGACGACGAGCAGGCGGCGGCCACCCCGGTCGCCTTCCTCACCGCCGTGTACGGGCTGCGCCACCTGGCCCGGCTGCGGGCGGGCGAGAAGCTGCTGATCCACTCGGCGACCGGCGGCGTGGGTCTGGCCGCGCTGGCGGTGGCCCGGCGGTGCGGCGCGGAGGTCTTCGCGACGGCCGGGACGGAGGAGAAGCGGCAACTCCTGCGCGAACTGGGCGTGGAGCGGGTGATGGACTCCCGGTCGGTGGCCTTCGCCGACGAGATCGCCGGCCTCACCGGCGGCCGCGGCGTCGACGTGGTGCTCAACTCGCTGACCGGCGAGGCGCTGCGGCGCAGCCTGGCCCTGCTGGCGCCGGGCGGCAGGTTCGTGGAGCTCGGCAAGCGCGACATCCACGACGACAGCCCGGTCGGCCTCGGCTTCCTCAAGCAGAACCGCTCGCTGTTCGCCGTCGACCTGGACCACACCTTCCGGGAGCAGCCGGCGCTGCTCGCCGAGCTGTTCGACGAGGTGGTGCGGGGCTTCGACGACGGGCAGTTCGACCCGCTGCCGGTCACGGTCCGCCCGTTCGCCGAGGCGGCGGAGGTCTTCGCCCGGATGGCCCAGGGCCGGCACACCGGGAAGCTGGTGCTCCGGCCTGACGGGTCGCCGGATGCCGCGGTGCCGGAGATCGCGGTGCCGCCGGCCCGTCCGGACGTCCGGGCGGAAGCGTCCTACCTGGTCACCGGCGGGGCGACGCCCGCGGCCCTGGAGGCGGCCCGGCAGCTGGCCGAGCTGGGCGCCCGCCGGATCGTGCTGGTCCGCGCCCCCTCGCCCGGCGCCGACACCGGGACCGAGGCCGGGGCCAGGGCCGGGGCCGGGGCCGAGACCGCCACCGGGGCCGAAGCAATGGCCCACGCCCACGCGGTCACCGACGCGGTGGCCGAGCTGCGCTCCCGGGGCGTCGAGGTCGCACTGCCCGTCGCGGACCTCACCCGCCCCGAGGACGTCGCCGCCCTCCTGGCCGGGCTCGACACCCCGGCGCGTCCCCTCGCCGGCGTGGTGCACACCGGGGAAGGCCCGGCCGGGTCCGTGCCCGACGGCACGGTGCCGGTACCCGACGACGACCTCGTGCGCGCCACCACGGCCCTGGCCGCCGGCGTCTGGCAACTCCATCTGGCCCTTTCCGAACGGGAGTTGGACTTCTTCCTGCTGTGCGCCCCGGCCGCCCCGCCGGGCCGGGAGGCCCCGGGCGGCGCCTTCCTGGACGCGCTGGCCGCGCACCGCCGGGCGCTCGGGCTGCCCGCCCTGAGCGTCAACCGCGAGGGCGTCGCCGCCCTCGGCCGGCTGCTGGTCAGCCCGGCCGTGGTGGCCCGGGTGACGACCGGCGGCGACGCGCCGGACGCGGACGGCGGCGAGGCGATCCGCCGCCGTCTGCTGGAGGTCGAACCGGGCCGGCGCCGCCGGGCCCTGCTGGTCGGGCACTGCCGGGAGCTGGCCGCCCGGGTGCTCGGGGGGCAGGGGTCCACGCCGGACGGCGCCGCGATCGACAGCACCGGGATCGACAGCGCGGCGCCGCTCGCCGGCCTCGGCTTCGACTCCATGCGCACCCTGGAGCTGCGCTCGCGGCTGGAGCTCTCGCTCGGACTGCGCCTGCCGTCGACGCTCGGGTGGCAGTACCCCACCCTGGACGCGCTGGCGCCCTACCTCGCCGAGCGGATGGGGATCCCGCTGGAGGCCGCCGTGGCCACCGAGGCCGCCAAGGCATCCGAGGCGGCCGTCCCGCCGCCGGTCCGGGAGCCCCGGGAGTCGCCGGCCGCCGCGCCGGAGGTCGATCTCGACGAGCTCTCGGAGCGCGAACTCGAAGCCCTCCTCCTCGCCAAGACCGAGCAGTTCGACGCCAGTGCCGATCCGACCGACCGGGGGCAGGGACGATGACCACGCGGGACCAGACCACACGGGACGACACCACACGGGACGGCAGCACGCCGCCCGCCGCCGCACCGAACAACGGCACCCCACCGAACCACGCCGCACCGAACGGCGCCGCACCGAACGGCGGCGCACCGAACGGCGGCGCACCGAACGACGGCGCGCGGGGTGACGGGTCCGCGTCGATGACGGCGATGAAGCGCGCCTACCTGACGATGGAGCGAATGCAGCGCCGGATCGACGCCTACGAGCAGGCCCGGTCCGAGCCGATCGCCATCGTGGGCGTGGGGTGCCGGCTCCCCGGCGGGGTGACCGGCCCCGACTCGTACTGGGAGCTGCTGGCCGGCGGCACCGACGCGATCGGCGAGGTCCCGCCCGGCCGCTGGGACGTGGAGGCGTTCTACGACCCCGAGCCGCGCCGGCCGGGGAAGAGCAGCACCCGCTGGGGCGGCTTCCTGGACCACATCGACCGCTTCGACCACGACTTCTTCGGCATCTCCCGGCGCGAGGCGGTGTCCATGGACCCGCAGCAACGGCTGGTACTGGAGGTCGCCTGGGAGGCCCTGGAGGACGCCGGGCAGGCGCCGCACGCGCTGGCCGGCAGCAGGACCGGGGTGTTCCTGGGGATCTGCAGCAACGACTACGCGGGTCTGCTGTTCCGCGAGCCGGAGGACATCACGGCCCACGCGAGCACCGGGATCGCGCACAGCATCGCGAGCGGCCGCCTGTCGTACCTGCTCGACCTGCGCGGACCGAGCGTCTCGGTGGACACCGCCTGCTCCTCGTCCCTGGTCGCCGTGCACCAGGCGTGCCAGAACCTGCGGCTCGGCGAGTGCGACCTGGCCGTCAGCGGCGGGGTGAACGCGGTGCTGTCGCCCGAGGCCGCCATCTCCTTCTCGCAGTTCCCGGAGATGCTGGCCGACGACGGCCGCTGCAAGACCTTCGACGCGGCGGCGAACGGCTTCGTCCGCAGCGAGGGCTGCGGCGTGGTGGTGCTCAAGCGGCTGTCGGACGCGCAGCGGGACGGCGACCGGGTGCTCGCGGTGATCCGCGGCTCCGCGGTCAACCAGGACGGGCGCAGCTCGGGCCTGACCGCGCCGAACGGAGCGGCCCAGCGCGACCTGTTCCGCCGCGCCCTGGCGGCCGCCGGGGCGGAGCCGGGACGGCTCGGCTACATCGAGACGCACGGTGCCGGTACCAAGCTGGGCGACCCGATCGAGGTGTCGGCGCTGGCCGAGGTCTACGGCCGTGCGGAGGGAGCGCCGCTGTACCTGGGCGCGGTGAAGACCAACCTCGGGCACCTGGAGGCGGCGGCCGGGATCGCCGGGCTGATCAAGGCGGCGCTCTGCGTCGACCGCGGGCTGATCCCGCCCAACCTGCACTTCGGCGAGCTCAACCCGCACATCTCCTTCGACGGGACGCCTTTCGCCGTGCCGACCGGCCTCACGCCGTGGCCGGACGGCGCGTCCGACGGGGCGCCGCGGCTGGCGGGCGTGAGCAGCTTCGGGTTCAGCGGGACCAACGCGCACCTGATCCTGGAGCAGGCGCCGGAGCGTCCGGCGGCCGAACCGGACGGACGGCGCCCGCTCTCGGTGCTGGCCCTGTCGGCGAAGAACGGCACCGCCCTGCTGAAGCTCGCCCGGCGGTACCAGGACCGGCTGGCGACGGCGGAGCCCGGGGCGGCGGCCGACCTGTGCTTCTCCGCCAACACCGGCCGCTCGCACTTCCCCCACCGGCTCGCGGCGGTGGGGGCGTCCGCCAGGGAACTCGCCGACCGGCTGGCGGACTTCGTGCGCGACGACCCCGCGGAAGGGCTGCTGCCGGGCCCGGCCGACGGCTCCGGCGGGGCGGCCGGTGAACCGGTCTTCCTGTTCACCGGGCAGGGCCCCCAACGGGCGGGCATGGCGCGGCGGTTGTACGAGACGCAGCCATCCTTCCGGCGGACCGTCGACCGCTGCGACGAGATCCTCCGGGACGTCCTGCCGCTGCCGTTGCTCTCGGTCCTCCACCCAGACGGCCTGCGACCCGGCGGCCTGCGGCCGGGCAGCCTCCACACCGGCGGCCCCCAACCCGACGGCCTCCAGCCCGGCGGCGGACCGGGCTCCCCCGGCGACACCGAGCTGATCAACAGCATGGAGTACGCCCAACCCGCCCTCTTCGCCGTGGAGTACGCCCTGGCCGAGCTCTGGCGCTCGTGGGGCGTGGAGCCGGCCGCCGTCATCGGCCACAGCCTCGGCGAGTACACCGCCGCCTGCTTCGCGGGGGCGATGTCCCTGGAGGACGGCCTGCGGCTGGTCGCCGAACGCGGCCGGCTGCTCCAACAGCTCGCCGAGGCCGGTGCCATGGCGGCCGTCTCCGCCCCGGCGGAGGAGGTCGCCGCGGAACTCGCCCGGTACGACGCCTCGTTGATCTCGGTCGCCGCCGTGAACGGCCCGGCCAACACCACCGTCTCCGGTGTGCGGGAGGTCGTCGACGCGGTCTGCGCGTCCTTCGCCGCGCGCGGCGCGGAGGTCAAGCGGCTGCGCATCTCCACGTCCTCGCACTCACCGCTGGTCGAGCCGGTCCTGGAGCCGCTGCGCAAGGCCCTGGACGAGGTCTCGTTCGGCCCGCCCCGGATCCCGCTGCTGTCCAACCTGACCGGCCGGCTGTGGCCGTGGGACGAACCGCTGGGCACCGACTACTGGCTCCGTCACGCGCGGCAGCCGGTGCTGTTCGCCGACGGGGTCCGGGCCCTGTACGACCTGGGGTACCGCACCTTCCTGGAGGTCGGTCCGGCACCGACGCTGCTGGGCCTGGTCCGTGAGGTCCTGACCGGCGACGACGTGCTGATGCTGCCCAGTCTGCGCCCGAAGTACGACGACTGGGAGATCCTGCTCGGCAGCCTGGGCCGGCTGTACGCGGACGGCGCCGAGGTCGACTGGGCCGGGTTCGACCGCGACTACGCCCGCTCGCGGACGCCGCTGCCGCACTACCCGTTCGCCGCCACCCGCTGCTGGCACGAGCCGGGCGGCGGAGGCACCGCGCCCGCCGGGCGGCGGACGCCGAGCCGGGTCGAGCCGGCCCGTCCCGGCTCGGCGCGGACCCCGGCACGGACCGAACCGTCGCGCGCCGAACCGTCCGACCGGTCAGGCACCCGCCCGGCCGGGCAGCCCGCGCCCCGCCGGGTACCCGGCGCACCGGGCGGCCGGGCCGCGGCGAGCGGGCTCCCGACGGCCGAGGAGCTGCTGCGGGTGCCCGCCGGGGACCGCGTCGGCACGCTCGTCACCCGGCTGACGTCCAGCGTCCGGACGGCCCTCGGATCGCGGGCCGCCACCGTCGACCCCGATGTGCCGCTGTCCGGGCTCGGACTGGACTCGCTGATGGCCGTGGAGCTCAGGAACGAGATCCAGAGCCGGCTGCGGATCAAGGTGACCGTGGCCGACTTCCTCAAGGGCGCGACCGTCCGCAGCCTCGCCGAACAGGTGGCCGGCGAGCTGGAGGACGCGCCGGCCGGGCAGGGGCGGGCGGACGCCGACGAGGGGCCGGCGATCCGGCGGGCGGCCCGGGCCGGGGACCGGACGGCGGAGCTGCTGGCGCTCCTGGACCAGGTGACCGGGGAACCGGCGCGAACCCCGGCGGAAGCGGACCAGGCCGAGCACGCACCGCAGGCGCAGCACACACCGCAGGCGGAGCAGGCAGCGCGGGCGGAGCGGGTCGATGACTGAGCTCGAACGGCGCCTGGCGGACCTCTCCCCGGAGCAGCGGGCGCGGCTGGACGAACTGCTCGCGGACCGCGGACTCACCGACCGGCAACTCACCGACCCGCAACTCACCGACCCGCCGATCGCGGACGACGGAACGGCCGAGGACGTCTTCCCGCTCTCGGTGTTCCAGCAGGGCATGTGGTTCCTGGAGCAGGTCCGGCCGGAGAACCCGGCGTACGTGGTCCCGGGCGCGGTGCGCGTCCGCGGGGCCGTGGACGCCCGGGTGCTGCGGGACGCGCTGAACGAGGTGGTCCGGCGGCACGAAACCCTCCGCACCACCTTCCGGCTGCGCGACGGCCGGCCGGCCCAGGTGGTGCGGCCCCGGCTGACGCTGGAGCTGCCCGAGGTCGACCTGCGGCGGGAAGGGCTCACCGGGGCCGCCCTGGAGGAGCGGATCGCCGGGGCGGCGGTCGGCGAGCCGTTCGACCTGGAGGCCGGTCCGCTGGTCCGGATGACGCTGCTGCGGACCGCGGACGACGAGTCGGTGCTGGTGCTGGCGCTGCACCACCTGGTCTCGGACCGCTGGTCGGTCTGGGTCCTGCTGTCCGAACTCGCCGCCCTGTACTCGGCGTTCGCCGCCGGCCGGCCCTCGCCGCTGCCGGAACTCCCCATCCAGTACGGGGACTTCGCACTGTGGCAGCGCGAGCGGCAGGACGAGGGCCGGTGGGCCGGGCAGTTGGCGTACTGGCGGGAGCACCTGGCCGGGGCACCGGCGGCGCTGGAGCTGCCGACGGACCGGCCCCGCCCCGCGGTCCAGGGCTTCAACGGCGGCACGCTGCCGGTCGAACTCCCCGAGCCGCTGATGCAGGAGCTGGGCCGGCTGGCCCACCGGCACGGCGCGACCACCTACATGGCGCTGCTGGCCGTCTTCACCGTCCTGCTGTCCCGGTACAGCCGCCGGCACGACGTCGTGGTGGGCGTGCCGATGGCCGTCCGCGACCGGCCCGAACTGGAGCCGCTGATCGGCTACTTCGTCAACACCCTGGCGATCAGGACCGACCTGGGCGGGGATCCCTCCTTCACCGAGGTGCTCGACCGGGTCCGGAGGGGCTGCCTCGGCGCCTACGAGCACCAGGAGGTGCCGTTCGAGCTGGTGGTCGGGGAGCTGAACACGGCGCGCGACCTCAGCAGGCCGCCGGTGTACCAGGCGAGCTTCGCCTACGGCCGGGAGGCGGTGCCGCACCTCACTCTGGGCGGCGCGGAGCTGGACCGGATGCCGGTCCGGAGCGAGGGGGCCCGCTTCGACCTGGAGCTTCAGGCGTTCGACCGGGACGGCGGGCTCAGCGGCTGGTTCGAGTACGACCGCGACCTGTTCGACGAGTCCACCGTCGCCCGGATGGCGGTCCACTTCCGCCGCCTGGCGGAACAGGCGGTGGCGGACCCGGAGCGGCCGGTCGACCGGCTGGATCTGCTGGAGGACGGCGAACGCCACCGGATCCTGGAGGAGTTCAACGCCACCGCGCAGGACTGGCCCGGGGAGACGGGCTGGATCCACCAGTGCTTCGAGGAGGAGGCGCGGCGGCGCCCCGAGGCGCAGGCCCTGCGCTTCGAGGGGCGCGGCGTGAGCTACCGGGAGCTGAACCGGCGCGCCAACCGGCTCGCCCACCGGCTGCTGCGGCTCGGCGTCGGCCGGGACGTCGTGGTGGGTGTCGGCCTGGAGCGGTCGCCGGAGCTGGTGGTGGCGCTGCTCGCGGTGCTCAAGGCGGGCGGCGCCTACCTGCCGCTGGACCCGGACCTCCCGCACGCCCGCCTGGAGCACATGGTCCGGGACGCCCGGGTCCCGGTGCTGCTCACCTCGCGCGGGGTGCTCGGGCGGCTGCCCGCGACCGGGGCCGAGGTGCTGTGCGTCGAGGAGTTCGAGGCCGCGCCCGGCGACGAGCCGGACGACGACCCGCAGGTCGCGGTGGACGGCGAGGACCTCGCGTACGTGATCTACACCTCCGGCTCCACCGGCACCCCCAAGGGCGTCATGAACGTGCACGCCGGGATCCGCAACCGGCTGTTGTGGATGCAGGACGCCTACCGCCTGGACGCCACCGACCGGGTGCTGCAGAAGACCCCGTTCTCCTTCGACGTGTCGGTGTGGGAGTTCTTCTGGCCGCTGACGACCGGCGCCACGCTCGTCCTCGCCCGCCCGGAGGGCCACCGGGACGGCGACTACCTGGCGCGGACCATCCGGGCGGAGCGGGTGACGACGGTGCACTTCGTGCCGTCCATGCTCCAGGCCTTCCTCCGGGAGCCGGTGGAGGAGTGCACCAGCCTGCGCCGGGTGGTGTGCAGCGGCGAGGCGCTGCCGCGCGACCTCCAGGACCGCTTCCTGGCCCGCTCCCGGGCCCGGCTGTACAACCTGTACGGCCCGACCGAGGCGGCCGTCGACGTCACCCACTGGACCTGCCGCGAGGAGGACGGCCGGCGGCCGGTGCCGATCGGCAGGCCGATCGCCAACACCCGGGTGTACGTGCTGGACGGGTCGCTGCGCCCGGTGCCGGTCGGCGTGCCCGGCGAGCTCCACATCGGCGGCCGGGGCCTGGCCCGCGGCTACCTGAACCGGCCCGGGCTGACCGCCGAACGGTTCGTCCGGAACCCCTTCGACCCGGCTCCGGGGGCACGGCTGTACCGGACCGGGGACCTCGCCCGCTTCCGCGAGGACGGCGTGCTGGAGTTCCTGGGCCGGCTGGACCACCAGGTGAAGCTGCGCGGCTTCCGGATCGAGCTCGGCGAGATCGAGGCCGTGCTGGCCGCGCACCCCGGGGTGCGCGAGGCGGTGGTGACGGCCCGGCCGAACCGGGCCGGGGACGTCCGGCTGGTGGCCCACCTGACGGCGGAGGGTGCCCCGGCGCCCGACCCCGCGGAGCTGGCCGGCCACCTGCGCCGGCAACTCCCCGCGTACATGGTGCCCGCCGCCTTCGAAGTCCTGGTGGCCTTCCCGCTCACCCCCAGCGGGAAGGTGGACCGCGCCGCCCTGCCCGAGCCGAGCGGCGTCCGGCCGGAACCGGGCGCCCGGTTCACGGCGCCCGCGGCCGGCCTGGAGCACACCCTGGCCGGGCTGTGGCGCAAGGCGCTGGGGGTCGACCGGGTCGGCGCCCACGACAACTTCTTCGACCTCGGCGGGCACTCGCTGCTGATGGCCGAGCTGAGGTCGCTGCTCGCCGCGGACACCGGGCACCGGGTGTCGATGGTCGAGCTGTTCCAGCACCCCACGGTCGCGTCGCTGGCCGAGTACCTGAGCCGGCCGGAGGGTCCGACCCCGACCCCCGGGCCCGAAGCGCGCCAACGCGCGGAGAACCGCCGCCTGGCCGGCGCCCGGCGGCGCCAGGCGGCCGGACGCCGCGCCCGTCCCGAGAGCGATAGGTGACCCGATGCCGGAGTTGTCCGAAGAACTCGACCAGATAGCCATCGTCGGTATGGCCGGCCGCTTCCCCGGGGCCCCCGACGTCCACACCTTCTGGAGGAACCTGGAACAGGGCCGCGAGTCCGTCACCGCCTTCTCGGAGCAGGAACTCCTGGACGAAGGGGTGAGCCCGGCCCTGCTGGGCCAGGACGGCTACGTCCGGGCCAAGGGCACCCTGGACGGGGCCGACCGCTTCGACGCCGCCTTCTTCGGCTACAGCCCGCGCGAGGCCGAGATCATGGACCCGCAGCACCGGGTGTTCCTGGAGTGCGCGTGGGAGGCCCTGGAATCGGCCGGCTGCGTCCCGGAGGACTTCCAGGGCCGGATCGGGGTCTTCGCCGGGGCCGGCATGAACAGCTACCTGCTCCACAACGTGACGGCCAACCGCCGGGTCTTCGACGCCGCGGGGCCGTACCAGGCGCTGCTGGCCGGCGACAAGGACTTCCTCGCCACCCGGGTCGCGTACAAGTTCGGCCTCACGGGCCCGGCGCTGAGCGTGCAGACCGCCTGCTCCACCTCGCTCACGGCGGTCCACCTGGCCTGCCAGAGCCTGCTGAACGGCGAGTGCGACCTCGCGCTGGCCGGGGGCGTCGCGGTCGGCTCCCCGCTGCGCCAGGGCCACCTGTACGAGCCCGGCGGCATCCTCTCGGCGGACGGCCACTGCCGTCCCTTCGACGCCGAGGCGGGCGGCACCGTGCCCGGCAACGGCACCGGCGTCGTGGTCCTGCGCCGGCTGGGCGACGCCCGCCGCGACGGCGACACCGTGGACGCCGTCATCCTGGGCTCCGCCGTCAACAACGACGGTTCGCTGAAGGCGGGTTACACCGCGCCCAGCGTCGACGGGCAGGCCGCGGTGGTCGCCGAGGCGCTGGCGATGGCCGGGGTGGGCGCCGGCACCGTCGACTACGTGGAGACCCACGGCACGGGCACCCCGCTCGGCGACCCGATCGAGATCGCCGCGCTGACCCGCGCCTTCCGGGAGGACACCGAGGCCACCGGCTACTGCGCGATCGGGTCGGTGAAGGGCAACATCGGCCACCTGGACGCCGCCGCCGGGGTCGCCGCGCTGATCAAGACCGTGCTCGCGCTCCGGCACGAGGCGATTCCGCCGTCCCTGCACTTCACCAGGCCGAATCCCGAACTCGACCTGGAGAGCGGTCCGTTCTTCGTCAACGACCGACTGCGGCCGTGGCCCCGGGGGGCGCGGCCGCGCCGGGCCGGGGTCAGCTCCTTCGGCATCGGCGGCACCAATGTGCACCTGGTCCTGGAGGAAGCACCCGCCGGGGGCCCCGCCCCGGAGCCCGCCCCCGACCGGGACTCCCCCGCCCACCGGTCCGGTGCCACCGCCGCACCGGTCCTGCTGCCGCTGTCGGGGAAGACCGCGGAGGCGCTGGCGCAGGGCGCGCACCGGCTCGCCGACCACCTGGACGACCACCCCGACGCGCCGCTGGACGACGTCGCCCACACCCTGGCCCACCGCCGGCACGCGTTCGGGCGGCGCCGGGCGGTGGTGGGCCGGGACCGGGCGGAGGCCGTCGCCGCCCTGCGCGCCGTCACCGCCGCCGGCACCGCCGAGGCCGCCGACGAGGCCCCGGTCGCCTTCCTGTTCCCCGGCCAGGGCACCCAGTACGTGGGCATGGCCCGCGACCTGTACCGCCACGAGCCGGTGTTCACCGCCGAACTCGACCGCTGCGCCGAGCTGTTCGCCGCGGAGCTGGGCGAGGACCTGCGCGACACGCTGTTCCCCGACCTCGACCCCGGCCCCGACCGGGCGGCCGAAGCCGAAGCCGAAGCCGAAGCCGAGGCCGAAGCCGAGGCCGAAGCCGAAGCCGAGGCCGAAGCCGAGGCCGAAGCCGAAGCCGAGGCCCGGCTGAACCGGACCGAACTCGCCCAGCCGGCGCTGTTCCTGGTCGAGTACGCCCTCGCCCGGCAGTGGGCCGCCTGGGGCGTGCAGCCGCGCGCGATGGTCGGCCACAGCGTCGGCGAGTACGTCGCCGCCTGCCTCGCGGGCGTGTTCTCCCTGGAGGACGCCGTCCACCTGGTGGCGGCCCGGGGCCGCCTCGTCCAGGCGATGCCCGCCGGGTCGATGCTCACCGTGTTCCTGTCCGAGGACGAGCTGGCCCCGTGGCTGGCCGGCGTCGGCGACAGCGACCCCGACAGCAATCGCGACCGCGTCGGCAGCGACGGCGGCGACGGCCTCGCCCTGGCCGCGGCCAACTCCAGCGCACTGAGCGTGGTCTCCGGCCCGACCGGCGCGGTGGACGCGCTGGAGCGGCGCCTCGGAGCCGCCGGCATCCCCTGCCGACGGCTGCACACCTCGCACGCCTTCCACTCCGCCGCCATGGACGGCGCCGTCCGGCCACTGGTCGAGGAGGTCCGCGCCGTCCGGCTCAACCCGCCGGCCATCCCCTTCTGCTCCAACGTGACGGGCACCTGGATCACCGACGAGCAGGCGACCAGTCCCGAGTACTGGGGCCGCCACCTGCGGGAGCCGGTGCGCTTCGCCGAGTCCACCGGACTGCTGCTGGCCGACCCGTCCTGGGTGCTGGTCGAGGTGGGCCCCGGCCACACCCTCGGCAACTTCGTGCGCGAGCACCACGCCTGGCGCGACGGCCGCACCGTCGCCGACTCGCTGCGGCACCCGCACGAGCGGGAGGACGACCGGGTCCGACTGCTGGACTCACTGGGGGCGCTGTGGAGCGCCGGCGTCCCGGTCGACTGGGCGGCCGTCCACCCGGCCGCGGGCCGACGGGTGCTGCGCCTGCCCGGCTACGCCTTCCAGCGGCAGCGGTACTGGGTCGACCCGGACCCCTCGACCGGCCGAACCCTCACGGACGGTCCGTCGGCCGAGGCCACCGCACCGCTCGACGACTGGTTCCGCACCCCCGGCTGGAAGCGCCTCGCACCGCAGGCCGCCTCCGCCGGGCGGACCGAGGACGGCCCGGAGCCGCTGTGGGTGCTGCTGGGCGACACCCTCGGCCTCGGCCGCGCCCTGGCCCGGCGGCTGGAGGAACAGGGAGCGTCCGTCGTCCGGGTCGGTGCCGACGACGGGTTCCGCGCCCGCGGCGAGCGGTCGTGGTCGGTGGACCCGGCCGACCGGGAGCACTTCGCCGGGCTCCTCGGCTCGCCGGAGCTGCGCGGCGCGGGCTCGCTCCGGCTCGTGCACCTGTTCAGCCTGGACGGCGCCCCGCCGGAGGAAACCCGTCCGGACGGCGCCCCCTCGGGCGAAGACCGCCTGGGCGGAGACCGCCCGGACACGGCCCGCCTGGACGAGGGCCGGCTGGACGAGGCCCGGCGGCTCGGCTTCGACAGCCTGCTCGCCCTGGCCCAGGCGATCGAGGACGTCCGCCCGTCGGTCCCGGTCACCATCGACGTCCTGTGCCGGGGCCTGCACGCCGTGACCGGGGACGAGCCGCTGCAGCCCGAGAACGCCACCCTCGCCGGCCCCTGCACGGTCATCCCGCAGGAGCTTCCGGACGTCGCCTGCCGCCTCCTCGACATCACCGGCACCGACCCGGCCGCCCCGCCGGACACCTCGGTGCGCGCCGTGCACGACCTGCTCGTCCGCGACACCGAGGAGCGTGAACTCGCCCTGCGCGGCCGCCACTGGTGGGTCCGCGACTTCGACCCGTTCCGGCCCGGCGCGGGCGGCCCCGAAGCCACCGACGGCCCCGCCGCCCCCGGGGCGCCCGACCGCCCGGAGGACGCGGCACCGCTGCGCGACGGCGGCGTCTACCTGATCACCGGCGGGCTCGGCGGCGTGGGCCTGGCCCTCGCCGAGCAGCTGGCGCACAGCGTCAAGGCCCCCGTGCTGGGGCTGCTCGGCCGATCGGACTTCCCCGCCGAGGACACGTGGGCCGAGTGGCTGGACACCCATCCGGAACAGGACCCCACCAGCACCCGGATCCGCCGGCTGGCCCTGCTGCAGGAGCTCGGCGCCCGGATCGCGGTCCTGCGGGCCGACGTGACCGACCCGGCGCAGACGGCCGCCCGGATCGCCGAACTCCGCGACCGGTTCGGCGCGTTGAACGGCGTCGTGCACGCGGCCGGCACGCCGTCCGGCGGGATGATCGCGCGCAAGACCCGGGAGGACGCCGACCGGGTGCTCGCGGCGAAGACCCGCGGCACCCTGCTGCTGGACCGGCTGTGCGAGGACGACCCGCTGGACTTCTTCCTGCTCTGCTCCTCGGTCACCGCCGTCCTGGGCGGGCCCGGCCAGAGCGACTACTGCGCGGCCAACGCCTTCCTGGACGCCTTCGCCCAGTGGCGGCGGCAGCAGGGCAGGCCGGTGACCTCCGTCGCGTGGGGCACCTGGGAGGGCGTCGGCATGGCGGCCGGACTCCTCGCCCGGCCGGGCGCGGCCGACCCGGACGGCCAGGAGACCGGGCACCCGCTGCTCCGCCTGGTCAGGTCCGAGGGGACCACCCGCACCTACGCCACGGTCCTGAGCACCGCAGACCACTGGATCGTGGACGACCACCGCCTGATGGGCCACGGCCTGGTCCCGGGCACGGCCTACCTGGAGCTGGTCCGCGCCGCGCTGGCCGAGCAGGCCGGGGACCGCGAGACCGAGCTCCACGACGTGCTGTTCATGACGCCGGTGATCGTCCCCGACGGGCGCACCAGGACGCTCCACACCACGATCGAGGAGCGGGACGGCCGGCCGTACTTCACGGTCCGCAGCCGCTCCGGCGAGGGCGGACCGTGGCGCGAGCACGCCGTCGGGTCGGCGTCGTTCCACGACCGCGGCCCGGACACCGTCCGCGACCTCTCCGAGGCACCGCTCCGGTTCGAACCCACCGAGGTCCTGACGACCGAGGACGAGATCCGCGGCCGGCTCGGGGTGGAGCGCTTCGAGGAGGGCGGCGGTCCGCTGCAGTTCTGGTTCGGACCCCGCTGGCAGGTGTTGAAGACCATCCGGACCGACGGCCGGCGGATGCTCGCCACCCTCCGGCTGGACGACGCCTTCCTCGCCGACCTGGACGCCTACCCGCTGCACCCCGCCCTGCTCGACATGGCGGGCGGGGTCTTCCGGCTGCACGCCGAGGATCCCTACTACCTGCCGCTCACCTACCGCAGCCTGCGGGTCCTGCACCCGCTGACCGGCACCGTGCTGGTCGCCGTGGAGATCAGGCAGCCCGAGGGATCGACCGGCGAGACCCTCACCTGCGACCTCGAACTCCTCGACCCCGACGGCCGGTTGCTGGTCCGGGTGACCGACTTCACGGTCAAGCGGATCAACGACGTCGACGCCCTGCTGGAGCAGCTCCGGCAGACCGTCGCGGAGGCGGAAGCAGAGGCTGAGGCAGCGGAGGAGGGCACGGCACACGGCGCGGCGACGGCAGACGGGGCGGCGGCAGACGGGGCGGCGGGGGCGGAGCGCGCGGCGGGCGAAGCCGGGACCGGGGCGCTGCGGGCACTCGCCGAGGGCCTCGACGAGCAGGGCGGCCGGGCGGCCTTCGCCCGGATCCTCTCGGAGCCCGAACTCCCGGCCCACCTGGTGGTCTCGCCCAAGGACTTCGCCGCGCTCCGCCGGCTGGCCCGGTCCATCACCCCCGCCCTGCTGGCCCAGGAGATCGACCGACTGGCGCCGCTCGGCGGCACCCACCCGCGCCCCGACCTCCCCACCCCGTTCGTGGCCCCGGCCACCGAGCAGGAGAACGCGGTCGCGGCGGTCTGGCGGGAGGTCCTGGGCGTCGAGGAGGTCGGCGTCGACGACGACTTCTTCGCCCTGGGCGGCCACTCGCTGGCCGCGGTGCAGATCAACACCAGGATCCGGAGCCGGTTCGGGACCGAACTCGACCTGCGGGACTTCTTCCACTCCCCCACCGTCGCGCACACCGTCGGCCTGCTGGCCTCGGCCGGCGGGGGCGATGCGGGGAGCGCGCGCGACGGGGACGCGATCGAGGTACTGAGCCGCGACACCCCGGACGACGACCTCGATAGCCTCGATGATCCGTCAAATCTCGATACTGGACTGGGTATTGACGCTCTGTCAGATCTCTCCGACGACGAGGTGGAGGCGCAGCTGCGGGCGCTGCTCGCCGAGGAGCCGGACGACCAGGACCACCAGGACCACCAGGATGACCGGGCGGACCAGGGGGAGCAGGCGGACCAGGGGGAGCAGGCATGAGCGAGCGAGGGCCGGCCGGCCGCGACACACACG
Source organism: Kitasatospora sp. NPDC042419 (assembly GCF_056437345.1). Taxonomy (NCBI): domain Bacteria; kingdom Bacillati; phylum Actinomycetota; class Actinomycetes; order Kitasatosporales; family Streptomycetaceae; genus Kitasatospora; species Kitasatospora sp. NPDC042419. The sequence goes on along the minus strand of NZ_JBWKAW010000019.1, from coordinate 97,542 downwards.
AGGACGGACGCGCGATGACCACCCCCGACCCCGCGAACCTCTCACCCGCCGAGAAGCGGGCCCTGCTCGCCGAACACCTGCGCCGGAAGAAGGCCGGGCAGCAGCCGGCCGACCGGAAGCCGAGCGGGAGCCGGGCCGACGACAAGGCCGGGAGCAGCGCCGACGGCAAGGCCGGGAGCAGCGCCGACGGCAAGGCCGGGAACAGAGCCGCGAGGAAGCGGCAGCACCGGTTCGCCGCCTCGTTCCCCCAGCAGCGCATGTGGTTCCTCGACCAGCTGACGCCCGGCGACACCGCGTACAACGTCCCCGGCGCGACCCGGGTGCGCGGCCCGCTGGACCTGGAGCTCTGGCAGCGCGCCGTCCGGGAGATCGCCCGGCGTCACGAGGCACTGCGCACCACCTTCCGCGAGGTGGACGGGGAGCCGGTACAGGTGGTCACCGAGGGCACCGAGCCCGAGTTCACCGTGGTGCCCTGCGAGCACCTGCGCGGACCGGACGAGGAGGAGCGCGTCCGCGCCCTGGCCCAGGAGGAGTTCTCCCGCCCGTTCGACCTGGAGACCGGCCCGCTGATGCGGATGCGGTTCCTGCGCCTCGCCCCGGACGAGCACGTCCTGCTGCTCACCATCCACCACATCGCCGGCGACCTCTGGTCCACCTCGGTCTTCCTCGACGAACTGGTCACGCTCTACGGGGCGTACGCGGCCGGCACCGGGGCCGAGCTGCCCGAACTGCCGGTCCAGTACGCCGACTACGCGGTGTGGCAGCGCAAGCGGCTCGACGGCGGCGGGGCGGCGGCCGACCTGGAGTACTGGACGCAGGCGCTCGCCGGGGCGCCGGCCGCGCTGGACCTGCCCACCGACCGCCCCCGGCCCGCCGTCCGGACCACCCGGGGAGGGTCGCGCCCGTTCGGGCTCTCCGAGCAACTGATGGACCGGGTGCGGGCGTTCAGCCGGAGCGAGGGCGTCACGCCGTTCATGACGCTGCTGGCGGCCTTCCAGGTCCTGCTGCACCGCTACACCCGCGAGGAGGACGTCGTCGTCGGGGTGCCGGTCGCCAACCGGGGCCGTCCCGAGGTGGAGCGGCTGATCGGCTACTTCGCCAACACGCTGGCGCTGCGGACCGACCTGTCGGGCGCGCCGTCCTTCCGGGAGCTGCTGGGACGGGTCCGGCCGGTGTGCCTGGGTGCCTTCGCCCACCAGGAACTGCCGTTCGAGCGGCTCGTGGAGGAGCTGCACCCGCAGCGGGACCTCTCCCGCTCCCCGGTCTTCCAGGTCTCCTTCGTCTTCCAGAACATCGCGATGCCCGCCTTCGACGTGGCGGGGCTGCGCCTGGAGCCCATGGAGGTGGACAGCACCACCGCCCGTTTCGACCTGGAGCTCCAGGTCTTCGACCGTCCGGAGGGCCTGAGCGGCAGGTTCGAGTACAACAGCGACCTGTTCGACGCGGCCACCGTCGACCAGCTGTCCGGCCACCTCCGGCTGCTGGTCGAGAACCTGCTCGCCGACCCGGACCGCCCGGTCGGACAGGTGCCGATGCTCGCGGCGGACGAGGAGCAGCGGCTGCGCGAGCGGTGGAACGACACCCGCCGGGACTGGCCCGGGCCGGGGTTCGCCCACCGCCGCTTCGAGCAGCAGGCCGCCCGCACGCCGGCGGCCGAGGCCGTCCGTTGCGGCCGGGACGCGCTGAGCTACGCCGAACTGGACGTGCGCGCCAACCGGCTGGCCCACCGGCTGAAGCGGCACGGCGTCGGCCGGGACGTCCTGGTCGGCATCTGCACGGAGCGCTCGGTCGACCTGGTGGTGGCCCTGCTGGCGGTCCTGAAGGCGGGCGGCGCCTTCGTCCCGCTGGATCCGGACTTCCCGCCGGAGCGGATCGCCTTCATGCTGGCCGACTCCGGGCTGCCGGTCCTGCTCACCCAGCGGCCGGTGGCGGAGCGGCTGTCCGGGGTGGGCGCCGAGGTTCTGTGCCTGGACGAGCTCCAGGACGAGCTCGTCACCGAGCCCGCGCAGGGTCTCGACGAGCCGGTGGCCGGGCAGGACCTCGCCTACGTGATCTACACCTCGGGCTCGACCGGGCAGCCGAAGGGGGTCCGGATCCCGCACCGGGCGCTGGGCAACTTCCTGTACGCGATGAAGGAGCGGCCGGGCATCGAGCCGGAGGACACCCTGCTCGCGGTCACCACGCACTCCTTCGACATCTCGCTGCTGGAGCTGCTGCTGCCCCTCGCCGAGGGCGCCCGGGTGGTCCTCGCCGAGCGCGGGACGGCCTCCGACGGCGAGCGGCTGTCCCGGCTGCTGGCCGGCTCCGGGGCCACCGTCATGCAGGCCACGCCGTCCACCTGGCGGATGCTGCTGGACGCGGGCTGGCGGGGCGCACCGGGCCTGCGGGTGCTGGCCGGGGGCGAGGCGCTGCCCGCCGACCTGGCCCGGCGGCTGCTGGCCGGCGGCGTGACGCTGTGGAACATGTACGGCCCCACCGAGACGACGATCTGGTCGGCGGTGGCCGAGGTGGGCGACGGCCCGGTCTCGATCGGAGCGCCGATCGCCAACACCGAACTGCACGTGCTCGACGACCAGGGCCGGCTGGCACCGCCCGGGGTCCCCGGCGAGCTGCACATCGGCGGTGCCGGACTGGCTCTGGGCTACCTGGGCCGACCCGGGCTGACGGCCGAGCGGTTCGTCCCGCACCCGTTCGGGGCCGGACCGGAGGACCGGCTATACCGCACGGGGGACCTCGTGCGCCGGCGGCGCGACGGCGGCCTGGAGTTCCTGGGCCGGCTGGACCACCAGGTGAAGCTGCGGGGGTTCCGGATCGAGCTCGGCGAGATCGAGAGCGAGCTGGCCCGCCGGCCGGAGGTCGGGGCCGCGGTGGTGACGGTCCGTGAGGACGTCCCCGGCGACCAGCGGCTGGTGGCGTACCTGGTGCCCGCCGCGGACGGCGGAGGACCGGGCCCGGCGGAGGAGTGGCCCGACCAGGTCGACGAGTGGCGCCGGATCTGGGACACCGCCTACGACGAGGAGGACGGCTCCCCGGACGGCGGCTCTGCGGACGACGGCTCTGCGGACGACGGCACCAGGCGCGACGGCTCCCCGGGCACCTCCCCCGTCACGACCCGGCCCCCGGTACCCGGCCCCGCCGAGGCGCCGATCCCGGCCGAGGACCTGCGCGGGTGGAACAGCAGCTACACCGGGGAGCCGATCCCCGCCGAGGAGATGCGCGAGTGGGCCGACCGGACCGCCGAGCGGATCCTCGGCCTGCGACCCCGGTCGGTGCTGGAGATCGGCTGCGGCACCGGGCTGATCCTCCAGCGGGTGGCGCCGCACTGCGAGCGGTACTGGGGCACCGACATCTCCGAGGTCGCGCTCACGGGGCTGCGGAAGGCCGTCGGCGCCGCCGGTCACCCGTTCGGCCGGGTCGAACTCCACCCCTGCGCGGCCGACCGGCTCGACGGCCTGCCCGACCGGCTCTTCGACGTGGTCGTGCTCAACTCGGTGGTGCAGTACTTCCCGGACGAGCGGTACCTGCTGCGGGTGGTCGAAGCGGCCCTGGCCCGGCTCGCCCCGGGCGGCTCGGTGTTCCTCGGCGACATCCGCAGCCTGCCGCTGCTGGAGCCGTTCCACCTCTCGGTGCAGCTGCCCCGCGCCGAAGCCGGCCTGCCCGCCGGACAGTTGCTCGCCCGGGTCCGCCGCCACGCGGACGAGGACGGGGAACTGGTCATCGACCCGCGGCTGTTCACCGCCCTGCCCCGGCGGTTCCCCGGCATCGGCGAGGTCCGCGTGCTGCCCAAGCGGGCCGGCTCCGCCAACGAACTCACCCGCTTCCGCTACGACGTGGTCCTGACCGCCGCGCGGGCCGACGGCGCGCCGGGCGGACCGGGCGCCGGAGCGCCGACGGCCGACTGCACCTGGCTGGACTGGACGGCCGAACGGCTGACCGTCGGATCGCTGCGCGACCGGCTGGCGACCGAGCGGCCCGCGCTGCTCGCCGTCCGCGGGGTTCCCAACGCCCGCGTCCGCGCGCTCGCCGACGCCCTCGCCGCCGCACGGCTCGGCGCCGCGACCGCCTCCGACCTGGCGGACCGCCTGGACGCCGGGACCGTGGGGGCCGACGAGGCCGCGGGGGCCGTGGACCCGGAGGAGCTGTGGTCCCTCGCCGAGGGGACCGGCTACCGGATCGACCTGGACTGGTCCGGGCACGGCCCGGACGGCGCGCTGGCCCTGGTGGCCCGCCGGCTCGGCGCCGACGGCGAGCCCGAGCACGGACTCCCGCAGGCGCCCGAACCACCGCACACGGTGGACGTGACGGACGCGGTGGACCCGGTGGACCCGGTGGACCCGGTGGACGCACCCGAAGCGCCGTACGCGGTGGGCGCGCCGCACGCGCCCGAGCCGCCGCACGGCGAACCGGACTGGGCGCGCCACGTCAACGGCGCCCGCCGACGGCTCGCCCGCCGGCTCACCCCGGTGCTGCGGGCCGCCCTGGCCGAGCGGCTGCCCGCCTACATGGTCCCGTCCGTGTTCGTCCTCCTCGACGCCCTCCCGCTGACGCCCAACGGCAAGACCGACCGGAAGGCCCTGCCCGCACCGGACGGCGACCGCCGCGACCTCGGCCCCGCCTACGTCGCACCGCGCGACGCGCGGGAGGAGGCGCTGTGCGAACTCTTCGCCAAGGTGCTCGGGGTGCCGGCGGTCGGCGTCCACGACAGCTTCTTCGACCTGGGCGGCCACTCCCTGCTCGCCACCCGGCTGGTCTCCCAGATCCGCGCGGCCCTGGGCCTGGAGGTGCAGGTCCGCGCCCTGTTCGAGACGCCGTCGGTGGCCGGCCTGGCCCGCCGCCTCGGCACCGGCCCCGAGGGAGCCGGCCCCGACGGAACTGCCCCGGACGGCGCCGCCCCGGCGGCGCGGCCCGAACTGCGGCCCGAACTGCGGCCCGAGCCCCGGCCCGCCGAGCTGCCGCTCTCCTTCGCCCAGCGGCGGCTGTGGTTCCTGGACCGCATGCAGGGGCCCTCCGCCACCTACAACATCCCGATGGCGGTGCGCCTGACCGGAGCGCTGGACCGCGACGCACTGCGGGCCGCGCTGGCGGACCTCGCGGACCGGCACGAGGTGCTGCGCACCACCTTCCCCGACACCGGGGGCGTGCCGCGCCAGCACGTCCTCGACGCCGGCGCGGGCCGCCCCGCCCTGACCGTGGCCGAGGTACCGGGCTCCGGCACGGCCGGCACCACCGACGGGGCCACCGACGCCGCCGTGGACGCCGCCGTGGCAGCCGCCGCCCGCCACCACTTCGACCTGTCCGGCGAGCCCCCGCTCCACGCCGAACTGCTCATCCACGGACCCGAGTCGCACACCCTGGTCCTGGTGGTGCACCACATCGCCGCCGACGGCTGGTCCGTCGCCCTGCTCGGGCGCGACCTGGTCACCGCCTACACCGCCCGCCTCGCCGGCCGGCCGCCGCGCTGGGCACCGCTGCCCGTCCAGTACGCCGACTACACCCTGTGGCAGCGCCGGCTCCTCGGCGACCAGGACGACCCGGACAGCGCGTGGACCCGGCAGCTCGCCTACTGGCGGCAGGCGCTGGACGGCCTGCCGGAGCGGATCGCCCTGCCCACCGACCGGCCGCATCCCGCCGAGCCGACCCACCGGGGCGGCACGGTCGCCCTCCACTGGGACGCCGCGCTGCACGGCGCCGTCGCCGCCCTCGCGCGCCGCCACGACGCCAGCGAGTTCATGGTCGTCCACACGTGCCTGGCCGCACTGCTGCACCGCCTCGGCGCCGGGGACGACATCCCGGTCGGCGCGACCGTCGCCGGGCGCACCGACGCCGCCACCGAGGACCTCGTCGGATTCTTCGTCAACACCCTGGTGCTGCGGGTGGACACCTCCCCGGGCCCCGCCGGGGACGCCCCCGCCGGCCGTCCCACCTTCCGAGAGCTGCTCGCCCGGGTCCGGGAACGCAGCCTGGACGCGTTCGCCCACCAGGAGGTCCCCTTCGAGTTCCTGGTGGACGCGCTGCGGCCCGCCCGGTCCACCGCGCACCACCCGCTGTTCCAGGTGATGCTCGCCTGGCAGAACGTCCCCGACGCCGAACTGGGCCTGCCCGGCCTGGCCGAGGAGGTCCTGCCGGTGAGCACCGGCACCGCACGGATGGACCTGGTGTTCGCGCTGACCGGGCGGCGCACCCCCGGGGGCTCCGCACCGGCCGGGATCGACGGCGTGGTCGAGTACAACGCCGACGTCTTCGACCCGGGCACCGTCGAGCTGCTGGCCGACCGGCTGCGCCGGATGCTGCTGGCGGTCTGCGCCGATCCGGACGTGCCGATCGACGCCGTGGACCTGCTCACCCCCGGTGAGCGGCACCGGCTGCTGACCGAGTGGAACGACACCGCGCGCGACCTTCCGGCGGCCACCCTGCCGCAGCTGTTCGAGGCCCAGGCCGCCCGCACGCCGGACAACCTCGCGGTCGTCGACGGCGAACGGGAACTGACGTACCGCGGGCTGGAGGCGGAGGCCAACCGCTTGGCCCGGCTGCTGATCGCCCGCGGCGCCGGCCCGGACCGCCCCGTGGCGGTGGCCCTGCCCAGGACGGCGCTGTCGGTGGCGGCGATGCTGGCCGTGGTCAAGGCGGGCTCCGCCTACCTGCCCGTCGACCCGGAGTACCCGCCGCAGCGGATCGGCCTCGTGCTCCGGGACGCCCGGCCGGTCCTGCTGCTCACCACCGAGGCCCTGTCCGGGGTGCTGACCCGGGCACTGGCCGAGGTCCCCGCTCAGGCGGGCACGGCACCGGCCGGGGCACCGGCCGAGGTCCCCGCCCAGGCGGGCACAGCACCGGCCCGGGCGCTGCCGGACCCCGGTATCCCGACCCTGCTGCTGGACCGGCCGGAGGTGCTCCGCGCGCTGGACGCCCTCCCCGCCACCGCGCCAGGGGACGGCGACCGCCTGGAGCCGCTGACCCCGGCGCACGCCGCGTACGTCATCTACACCTCCGGCTCCACCGGCACGCCCAAGGGCGTGGTGGTCACCCACACCGGGATCCCCGGCCTGGTCGCGGCACAGGCCGAGGGCTTCGGGCTGGACGAGCACAGCCGGCTGCTGCAGTTCGCCTCGCCGAGCTTCGACGCCTCGGTGGCGGAGCGCTGCGACGCGCTGCTGACCGGCGCCGCACTGGTCGTGGTCCCGAAGGAGGAGCTCCTCCCGGGCGAGCCGCTGGCCCGCACCTGCGCCGAGTACGGCGTGACCGACGTGACGCTGCCGCCCAGCGTGCTGGCGGCCGTGCCGGAGGGCGGCCTGCCCGCCGGGCTGTCCCTGGTGGTCGCCGGCGAGGCCTGCCCGCCCGGGCTGGCCGCACGCTGGTCGGCCGGGCGGCGGATGGTCAACGCCTACGGCCCGACCGAGACCACGGTGTGCGCCACCATGAGCGGTCCGCTGTCGGGCGGCGGAACCCCGCCCGTCGGGCGGCCGATCGCCAACGCCCGGGTGCGCGTCCTGGACGAGGGGCTGCGACCGGTGCCCGTCGGGGTCCCGGGCGAGCTGTACGTCGCGGGCCCCGGCCTGGCGCGGGGCTACCTGGGCCGGGGCGGACTGACCGCGCGGCGCTTCCTGCCCGACCCCTACGGCCCGCCCGGCGAGCGGATGTACCGCACCGGGGACCTGGTGCGCTGGCGGGCCGACGGGCAGCTGGACTACCTCGGCCGGACCGACCACCAGGTGAAGCTCCGGGGCTTCCGGATCGAGCCGGGCGAGGTCGAGGCCGCGCTGGCCGCCCTTCCGGACATCGCCCAGGCCGTGGTGACGGTCCGTGAGGACCGGCCGGGCAGCCGGGCGCTGGTCGGCTACGTCGTCCCCCGCCCGGCGGCGGAGCCGGCTCCCGCGGCGGTCCGGGCCGCGCTCGCCGGACAGCTGCCGTCGTACCTGGTCCCGGCCGCGGTGGTGGTGCTGGACGCGCTGCCGCTGACCGCCAACGGCAAGGTGGACCGGGAACGGCTCCCCGCCCCCGACCACCCGGCCACCGCCGCCGGCTCCGGCCGTCCCCGCACCCCGGTCGAGGAGACCCTGTGCGGGATCTACGCCGAGGTCCTGGGGCTGCCCGAGGTCGGGACCGAGGACCGGTTCTTCGACCTGGGCGGTGACAGCATCCAGGCGATCCAGGTGGTCTCCCAGGCCCGGGCCGCCGGGCTGACGGTCAGCGCCCGGGACGTGTTCGCCCACCAGTCGGTCGCCGGCCTGGCCACCGTGGCCGCCCGCGCCGGGGTCACGGCCGGGCCCGAGGACGTCGGGACCGGCGAGATCCCGCCCCTCCCGATCACCGAATGGCTGCGCGGACTGGACGCGCCGATCGACGGGTTCAGCCAGGAGGCGCTGGTCACGGTCCCCCCGGGCGCGGACGCGGAGCAACTGGCCGCCGTCCTGCGGGCGCTGGTCGACCACCATGACGCGCTGCGCTCCCGGCTGACCGTCCGGCCGGACGGCGGCTGGTCGCTCCGGGCCGGGCCGCCCGGCTCGGTGCGGGTGGAGGACCACCTGCTCCGGGTGGACGCCACCGGGCCGGACGGAAGCGAGCCGGACGCCGCCCGGCCGGATTGGGCCGCGCTGCGGGCGGTGGTGGCCGGACAGGCCGCCGCGGCCCGCCGCCGGCTGGCCCCGTCCGCCGGTGTGATGCTCCAGGCGGTCTGGTTCGACGCCGGGCCGCGGGAGCCGGGGCGCCTGCTGCTGGTGGTCCACCACCTGGTGGTCGACGGGGTGTCCTGGCGGATCCTGCTGCCGGACCTGCGGGCCGCCGGAGAGGCGGTGCTGGCGGGCCGACCGGTGGCGCTGGCCCCGGTGGGCACCTCGGTGCGCCGCTGGGCCGGGCTGCTGGCCGACGAGGCGCTCGCCCCGCACCGCGTCGCCGAACTCCCCGAGTGGGAGCGGCTGCTGAGCGGCACCCCGCCGCTGCTGGCCGGCCGGCCGGGCCCGTCCACGGACAGCGGCACCGCCATCGCCACCGCCACCGCCACCGGCACCGGCACCGGAAAGCAAACCGCCGCCGGACGGCTGGTCCTCACCCTCCCTCCCGAGGACACCGCGCCGCTGCTGGGCCTGGCCCCCGCGGCGTTCCACACCGGCGTCCAGGACGTGCTGCTGGCCGCCTTCGGCATCGCCCTGGAGGAGTGGCGGCGCCGCCGCGGCCGACCGGGCACCGGCACTCCCGGCGGCGGGGTCCTGGTCGACGTGGAGAGCCACGGCCGGCACGAGGACCTGGCGGCCGGCGTCGACCTGTCCCGCACCGTGGGCTGGTTCACCAGCGTCCAACCGGTCCGGCTCGCGTCCGGCCCGCTGAGCTGGCCCCAGGTGGAGGAGTCCGGCACCGAACTGGCCGCCGCCGTGGTCCGGATCCGGGAACAGCTCGCCGACCTGCCCGGGGACGGCCTGGGGTACGGGCTGCTGCGCCACCTCAACCCGGACACCGCCCCCGCACTGGCCGGACTGCCCGCCCCCGAGATCGCCTTCAACTACCTCGGACGCTTCCCCGGCGCCGGGCAGGACGCGCCCTGGGCACCGGTCGCGCCCGACGCGGCGCTCGCCCTGGGCGGCGAGGACGAGGCGCCCGCCCTGCTCACCCATCCGCTGGCACTCGACGCCGTCACCTACGACGGCCCCGACGGCCCGCGGCTGGCGGCCGGCTGGACGTGGGCGGAGGGGCCGCTGGACGAGCAGGAGGTGCGTGAGCTCGCCGAGGCGTGGTTCGCCGCCCTCCGGGCGGTCGGTACCTGCGCCGCCCTGCCCGGGGCCGGCGGTCCGCCGGTCGCCCGGCGGACACCCTCGGGCCGGGCCGGGGACCGGGCGGGCCGGGCCGGCCGGCCGGGCAGCGCCGTCCCGGCGGCCGACCGGAGCGGGGGCGTCCCGCTCTCCTTCGCCCAGCTGGACATCATGTACCAGCCGGTGGACCCGAACGAGGCGCACCACAACGTCATCACCGCGACGGTCCTGAGCGGGGAGCTCGACCAGGAGGCGCTGCGCCACAGCCTGGACCGGATCGTGCAGCGCCACGAGGCACTGCGGACCCGGATCGTCGACGACCCCGCCGGGGAGTGGCGGCAGCTGGTCGACCCGGACGGCGGCTGGCCGCTGACCACCGTGGACCTGCGGGGCGGGGTCGCACAGGAGCGGCCCGAGGAGCTCCGGCGACTGGTCGAGGCCGAGGTCGGCCGCCCGTTCGGCCTGGCCGAGGGCCCGCTGGTGCGGGGCACCCTGGTGGCCACCGCCCCGGACGAGTGGGTGCTGGTGCTGGTGCTGCACCACATCGTGGTCGACCTGTGGTCCTACGCCCTGCTGGGGCACGAACTGCGCGAGCTGTACGCCGCCCGGGTCCTGGGCCGGGAGGCCGCGCTGCCCGAGCCGGCGGTCCAGTACCCGGACTGGGCGGCGTGGCAGCGGCGGCGGCTGGCCGACGGCGCGCTGGACGAGCACGTCGCCTACTGGGAGCGGCTGCTGGCGGACCTTCCGCCGCTGCCCCGGTTCGACGCGCCCGAGGACCAGAAGGCCGGGGCCGTGGAGGGCTACACCAGCGGCTTCGTCCTGGACCCGGCGGTCACCGGGGCGCTGAAGGAGGCCGCGCACCGCGAGGGCGTGACCCTGTTCATGGTGCTGCTGTCGGCGTTCCACCTGCTGCTGCTCAGCTACGCGGACGGCGAGCGGGCGGACGGCGACCTCGCGGTCGGCTTCCCGCTGGCCGGCCGGGAGCACCCGGAGACCGAGCGGATGATCGGCTTCTTCATCAGCCCCGTGGCGGTACGCCCCCGGCCCGCCCGGGACGCGACCGTCCGGGACCTGATCGCCGCGGTCCGCGCGGGCGTCCTGGACGCCCACCTGCACCAGGAGGTGCCGCTGCGGCAGCTCCGCAAGGACGTCGGCGAGGACCGCAACCCGCTGCGGCTGCTGTTCAACCTGCTCAACGTCGCCGGCGAGCCGCTGGACCTGCACGGCCTGAAGGCGGCGCCGCTGAACCTGAACGTCGGCGACGACGAGGTGATCCCGGAGCTGATCACCGAGATGCGGCCGCACAACGCCGACCTGTACCTGATGATGCACGAGTCCGGCAGCGGCCTGCGCGGCCTGTGGCTGTACTCGCCGGAGCGGATCGAGCCGCGGGCGATGGCGGTGATGATGCGCCGGTGGCCCTACCTGCTGGAGCTGGTGGCGCGGCACCCCGAGCTCCCGCTCGCCGAACTGCGGCGCCTGGTACGGCAGCGCCCCTCGTCGTAGGTCCCCGCGGGCCCGGGCCGGAACAGCGGCCCGGGCCCCGTCCGGACCAGGTCCCGGCCCCGTCCTGACCGGGTCCCGGCCCGGTCCGGAACCCGGGGAGCCGAACCACCGCACGCCACCCGAAGAACCACCACTCGCGAATGGGGAACCCGATGAACAGGACGGCCAACCCGGTGGCGTTGATCACCGGCGGGTCACGCGGGATCGGCCGCGCCACCGCGCTGCGGCTGGCAGAGGACGGCTTCGACATCGCCCTGTGCTACGGGACCGACGCCGATTCCGCCCGGTCCCTGGAGAAGCAGCTGCTGGACCTGGGCCGCAACACCTACGTCCGGCGGGCCGACGTGTCGGACGCCGACGCGGTCCGGGCACTGGTCGACGGCGTCGAGGACGCGCTGGGCCCGGTGACCGCCCTGGTCACCTCGGCGGCGATCCTCCGTGACACACCGCTGATGCTGATGGAGGACCAGGACTGGCAGGACGTCCTGCAGGTCAACCTCAGCGGCGTCTACCACGCCTGCCGCGCGGTGGTCGACGGCATGGTGCTGCGCAGGCACGGCGCCGTCGTCAACCTCTCCTCGGTCGCCGGCATCTGCGGCAACCCCGGCCAGAGCAACTACTCGGCGACCAAGGCCGGAATCATCGGGTTCACCAAGTCCCTCTCCCAGGAGGTCGGCCGGTACGGCATCCGGGCCAACGTGGTGGCCCCCGGCTACATCGACACCGACCTGGTGGCGCAGCTGCCGGAGGAGGCCGTCGAGCGGTCCCTCGAACAGGTGTCGCTGCGCCGGATCGGCCGCCCCGAGGAGGTGGCCGAGCTCATCGCCTTCCTCCTGTCCGACCGGGCGGGCTACATCACCGGGGAGGTCTTCCGGATCGACGGAGGCTTCCGCTGACGGCCAGCCCATCCCCTCCCCCCCTTGGAGCGCTCGTGCCCGACCACCCCGCCGCCGCCTGGACCGTCCTGGTCAACGACGAACAGCAGCACGGACTCTTCCCGGCCGCCCTGCCCGTCCCCGCGGGCTGGCACCCGACCGGCTTCACCGGCACGGAGGACGCCTGCGAGGCGTACGCCGACGAGCACTGGACCGACCTCCGCCCGCTGAGCCTGCGCCGGTAGGGCATGCCCTCCGGTGGGCGGCGGGCGGCGGGCGGAGGTCGGTGAGCGGACGGGGGTTGGCGGCGGCGGGCGATGGGTCGACCAAACGCGGAATGAAAATGACAATCATTGCGCTATGGTGAGGCGAAAGCCCCAGGACCCACCAGCCCAGGAGGACATCAGTGGCACGCAACGAACTGCGCCCGGTCGTCAAGCTCCGCTCGACCGCGGGCACCGGCTACACGTACGTCACCCGCAAGAACCGGCGCAACGACCCCGACCGGCTCGCGCTGCGCAAGTACGACCCGGTCGCCCGCACCCACGTCCCGTTCCGCGAGGAGCGCTGACCCCCACCCCTCCCCACCCTTCGGAGAGCACCACCATGAAGCCCGGCATCCACCCCGACTACCGGCCCGTCGTCTTCCGCGACAAGGCGGGCGGCCTCGCCTTCCTCACCCGCTCGACCAGGACCGCCATGCGGACCGTCGAGTGGGAGGACGGCAACACCTACCCCGTCGTCGACGTCGAGGTCTCCTCGGCCAGCCACCCCTTCTACACCGGCAACGCGCGGGTCATGGACACCGCGGGCCGCGTCGAGCGCTTCCGGCGCCGGTACGGCATCGCGGATCCTGCCCCCGAGCCCGGCAACTGACCGGCGCGGTCCGCCGGAGCCGGCCGGCCGCTCCGGTCACCGGAGCGGCCGGCCGGTCGGAACCGCCCTGCCCCGCCCTGCCCTCTGCTGTGCTGTGCCGTGCCGTGCCGTGCTGCCCGGCCCGCGGCCGGAGGCAGCGGCTCAGGCGACGTTCAGCGTGAACTGCGCGGTGCGCAGCCGCCCGTCCGTCCGGAACTGCAGGAACACCCGCCAGTTCCCGGGCTCGGCCAGCATGGCCTGGAAGGTCAGCGTCGGCCCGCCGTTGTCACCGTCCACCTTGTCCGCCGGGTGGAGGTGGGCCAGCGCCCGGTCGCCCTCGTGGAACGCCGTGAGGTGGGCGTAGCTGTCCAGGTACGGCTGGAGGGAGGTGACCGGCACGCCGTCCTTGCCGACCGTGGCGGTGAGCCGGTGGGCACCCGCCATCGGCTCGCTCCGGAGGGTGACGGTGTAGCCGTCGACCGTGGTGCTGTCGGCCGCGGCGGGCAGCGGCACGGCCACGACCTCGCCGGGCACCGTCACGGTGCGGCTGAGCACCAGCTCGCTGCCCTTGCGGGGGCCGGTGTTCGGCAGGAACGAGGCGTACAGCCGCCAGTCGCCCGGGGCGAGGCCGGCCAGGTCGGCGGTCCAGGTGCCGTCACCGGCCATCACCGGGTGCAGGTGCTGGAATCCGGTCAGGTCGGAGCGGATCGCGTAGAAGTGCATCCTCTCGGTCTGGTGCACGGCGAAGTCGGTGACCGGTCGGCCGTCCGGGCCGGTGACGGTGAACAGGTAGGCCACGGCCCGGCCCGCGGGCAGCTCGGCGGTCCTGGCGTCGAGGCGGTAGCCGTCCCGTTCGGCGGTGAGGCCCCGGCCGGTCGCGGGCGCGTCCGCCGTGCCCGGCATCCCCGCCATCCCGGCCATCCCGGCCATCGCCCCGTGGTCCGCCCCCACCCCCGTCCCCGGCATGTCCGCGTGCTCGGAGTGCGACGGCAGGCCGCACGCGACGAGTCCGAGGAACAGCAGCGCGGGCACGCACGACGCCAGGGCCCAGCCACGGGAGAACGACCGGTGGGAACGGGAATCGGACATCAGCAGGTCTTTCGGCTACGGGCACGCCGGGTGCGGCGCGGGGACGGGCAGGGACGGACGCGGCCGGGATCGATCACGGTCGGGGCCCCGTCAGGTCCCCGAAGATCCCGCTCGTGGCCCCCGCGGGCCTCCCCCGCCACCGGTCGTGATCACTGCGTCCGGTGCGGCGCCGACGGCGTGACGTCCCATGGCCGGTCTCCCTGCTCCTCGTGGGCCGACGGCGCGTGGCGGCGTCCGGTGGCCCGGTCCGGTGCGGGCCGCCGGAACACGGCCCCACGGAACAGGAGACCGTCGGCGGCCGCCGCGATAACCGAAAGTTCGCGTCCGGTTGTCGGTTCACCCGTCGGGGACGGCCGCCTCCTGCCGCCGACCGTGCCGGGCGGCTTCCCTTCGCGGAGCCTCCTCAGGTGCACCAGAACAGGAACGGGGTGCACGTGCGCGTCGGCTGCGGGCTGGGTGTGGCCGTGGGCGGCGCGGTGACCGACGGCGGCGGGGTCGTCGCGGGCGACGGCGTGGCCGTGGGCGGCAGGCTCGTCGCGGGAGGCGGCGCGGTGGCCGCCGTGGTCGCACTCGGAGCCGGCGGGGCCGAAGGGGCCGCCGGCTCCGACGGCGTCGGGTTCGGGGCCGCCGGGTCCGGCGCGCGGGTGGTCACCGGTGCGGTCGTCGCACCGCCCTGGGTGGCCGGGACCGAGGCGGACGCGGCGGGGGAAGCCGAGGCGGACGCGGAGGCCGTACGGGTGCCGGGGCGCTGCGTCGCGGACTGTTCCGGGGCCCTGGTCGTGGCGGGCGCCGCGGTGGACGCCGTCGGCCGCGCCGCGGAGGCGTCCTGCGGCCCGGCCGCGACCGGCTGGTCCGCCCCCGGTTCGGGCGGCGCGCCCTCCGAGCCGTTCGCCACCAGCCCCGCCGCGCCGAGCCCGACGACGGCCAGCCCGACCACGGACACCACGAGCAGACCCGGCCGCCGCTTCGCCCGGCGCGAGGTCGTGCGGCCGCCGCTCCGGCCTCCGCTCCGGCCGTCGGCGCGGACGGTCGGCGCGGACGCCGGCGACCCGGGCTGCGGGCGCAGCACCTCCGTGGCCGCCGCCGACGGGTGCGCCTCCGGGTGCGTCTCCGGGTGCGCCGACGGTTGGGCCGCCGGGTCCGGAGCGGTCGCGGGCGCCCCGCAGCCGGGGCAGGCCAGGGCACCGTTCAGGTGGCGTCGGCAGGGTGCGCAGTAGTCCATGTGATCTTCCCGTGCTGCCGGGGGCCGGCTCACGCCGGTCGTCGTCCCTCGCCGCCGGCCCGCGCACTTCGTCGTGCGCATGCGGAGCCTAGGCAGCCCGGCTGTGGGGGTTCCACACCGCACTGTGAGGCTTCTGAAAAGATGCCGTGCCGGCCTACGTGCCGGCGGGCGGAACCCCGGTCCTGGTCCACAACCAGGGCCGGCCGCTGGTACCGCCAGCCGTACGGTGGCGACATCACGCGGCAGGGCACCACGGCGACGGTCGACGACGACGGCGTTGTCGGGACGACGATCCGTGCGCCGGAGCGCCCCGGCGTGCCGTCCGGTGGCGACCGGGTGAACGGTCTCCGCGGCGTCTGGGACGGCGCGCGCGATCTCCGCGACAACCTCGACAGGTTGAACGAGCTGCAGCGGACGCACAAGTTCATGTCCGACGCGGAAGCGGCGCGCGGCACGTTCACGGGCAAGACGGCGAGACGCGAGGGCTGGCCGCACACGTACACACGGACCGAGGTCGTCAAACTCGTCGGTGCGAGGGGCAACTACACCTCCGTCGATGAAAGGGGGTGCCCGCCGCCGACCGGGGCCCCTCGGCCCGGCGGTGAAGCGCTCAGCCCCGCACGGCGTCAGGATCCAGCCCCCGCAGCCGTTTGACGCCCACCAGCACCCCGTAGCGCTCACGCGCCGCGAACTCGGACCGGTGCCACACGGCCGGGCGGCCCACCTCCTTGCACAGGTGCAGGACGGCGTCCCCGCCCGCGCACACGCCGACGTGCGCCCCGTAGGCGTCGTCGGTGGCGTTGAAGAGGAGCAGGTCCAGCGGGCGCGGGGTGGTCACCCGCAGGGTGGCGTCCCGGTCCTCCCACAGGTCGCTGGAGCGCAACGGGGGGACGGCGCAGCCGAAGTGCGCGAGCACCGCGTAGGCGTAGACCTGGCAGTTCGCCCCTGCCGCGAGACCGGGCCGCTCGGCGACGGCCGGTGAGCCGGGGTAGCGGGCTCCGACGTACGGGACGTCCCACAGGGAGTCGGGGAGGGTGAACGCCAGGGGCGGCGGCGAGGCGGAGGACATGGCGCACCAGCCTAGCCGCCGCGTCGCGGGGCGGGGCGGGGCTCCGTCTGCCGGTCGAGGCGCCGGCCAGGGCGGGCGTCAGGCCTCCAGCAGGCGCTCGATCACCTCCGCCGCGGACTCCTCCGCGTCGGCCTCCGCCGCGGCGCACCGCACGTCGAACTCGGCGTCCCTGGCCTTCGCCAGCACCGCGGCGTCCCGGCGCCCGTCGAGGAACGCCGAGCGGTTCGGGGAGAGGCGCATCAGGACGGCGTCGTCGTCCCAGTCGACGGTGAGCGTCACGAGTCCGCCGTCGTCGGCGGCCATGAACCCGGCCATGCCCCGGAGCGCCGTGAACGCCCAGATCATCGTGGGCAGCCGGAAGTCGACCCGGGCCTCGAAGTCGACGGTGAGCGAGCCGGTGCCCTCGTCGTACCCGAGGGCCAGTCCGCCGTCCTCGTCGTCGAGGCCGCGCAGCAGGCCGGCGTGGTCGCCGTCGATCCAGCGGTCGCACTCCTCGACGGCACCGGCCAGCTCCGCCCGGTACCCGCACCGCGTACCGGCGTCACTCCAGGCCTCGCAGAGGCCGCTCCAGCCGTCCTCCGCCGCCCAACTGGAGGCGGGCACGACCGGTGCCCGCAGCCAGGCCGCCAGGCGTGGCCCCGCGATCGCCAACGCCGCCGACACCGTGACGTACTGCGCCATTCCGTCCTCCCGGGGTGAACTCCTGCGTCGGGCGCGCCACGGTCCTCACCGACGAACCGCCGAACGCCGAGTCGGCGAGTCGGCGAGTCGGCGGACAGCCGAACGGCGCACCCGGGTGTGTGCACGGCACCGCGGTGGAACGGCGTCGTGCACGGCACCTCCGTCCTGCCCGCACCCTACGGCGGGTCACGGACACCGCCCGCCCGGGGGCGTGGGGAACCGGTCCCCGGCGGCGCGGCGCAGCTCAGTCCTGGGAGGCGGGCGGGACGAAGGTGAGCCCGGCGACCGGGCCGACCGCCCGGCGCCCCCCGTTCGCGGGCCGCTGCTCGGGGACCAGCTCCCCGGCAGGCTGCAGGAACGGCGAGCGTTCCACCGGCACCTGCTCACGACGTTCCTCGGTCTGGGCGAAGTGGACGGTGGGATCGGAGAAAGGCTGCCACGGCGGGCGCCGGTCGGTGGTCATGATCACCAGTCTGTCAGTCCCAGCCCGCCGCCGGGCCCATTCCGGCCCGAGCAGCCGATCGCCCCGGCGGGTTGCCGACGGCGGGGGGACCGGCGAGGCCCTCGGCACGCCGGAGGGCCCCGCCGACGCCCCGCCGACGCTCGGCCGGCGAACGGGGGCGGGCGGCACAGGTGTTGTCAGCGGCTGCGCCAGGGGCGGGCGAAGTCGTGGAGGGCTCGGGTGGCGGCGGGGGCGAGGATCTTGTCGTCGACGGGAGTGCCCGCGGGGTGGGGGAAGTGGTCCACGCCGGGCAGGACCCGCAGGCCGGGGCCGGTGGAGTGGGCCGCGGCCAGGGCGGTGAGCAGCGGGGGTGTCGTGGAGCAGGGGACGTTGGCGTCCTCGGTGCCGCAGGTGATCATCACCCGGGTGCCGGGGGCGAGGCGGCGGGCGGCGGCCGGCGGGCTGACGGCGTCGTGGGTGCGGGTGTAGCGGGCGTTCAGTGGGCCGAAGATCCTGTCGAGGGGGGTGGCGATCTCCGGGACGATCCCGCTGGTGTCGACGGGGCGTCCTGCTCGGAAGTCCCCGATGGCACGTTCGATGCCGTCCTTGTTGCTCCGGCCCTCTGCCGGGGTGAGGCCGCCCGCTGCGACGGCCCGGTCGATCCGGGCGGCGAGCTGGTACGCGAGGGTGTCGAGGATGCGCTGGGTCTGCGGGGCGACGAGGGCGAGGCCGGCCGGTTCGGGGCGGACGGTCGGCGCGACGAGGAGGGCACGGAGGGCGCCTTCGCTGTGTCCCACGATGAGCAGGGAGTGCGGGTCGGCCTCCGGTTGCCGGCGGAGGGCGTCGTAGGCGGCGGCTGCCTGGCGGGTGAACGCGGCCGTGTCGATGCGGCCCGGGTCGTCGCCGTACCGCCCCCGGCCGGTCTCGCCGGTGCCGTACTTGTCGAAGCGCAGGGTCATCACGCCGTCGCCGTCGAGGGTGTCCGCGACCAGGGCGAGGGTCGACGGGGTGGCCACGGGCGGCTGGTCCCCGTTGCGGTCGGTGGCACCGCTGCCGGGCAGCAGCAGGGCTGCGGCCATCCGGCGGCCCTCGCGGTGAGCGGGTACGTGGACGGTGCCGTACGTGGTGGTGCCGTCCGCGTCGAAGCGCATCTGCCGGTCGACTGCCGGGACGAGGCGGTGGCCGCCCAGGGTGTGGGCGGTGGCGTCGGCGGCGGTGGAGATGCCGGTGCTGGTGCCGATGGCGGCGACGGCCGTCAGGGCGGCCAGCGTGGAGAGCGCGCGAATGCGCCGGTTCATGGTCTTCTCCTGCGGGTTCGAGGGGAAAAGGGCAGGTCTGGGACGGGAACCGACCGGTTCCGAATGAGGCGTGCGGAAAAGTGATGTGACGCTTGCTCAGGTCAGATGGAAGGGGGGCCGCGCGTGGAGGGGCGTGCGAGTTCGCGGCCGAGCGTCCGCCGAACGGCGACGACCCTGGCGAACCTCCGGGGCGGCCCGTGGGGCAACCGTACGAGGTTCAAGAACGATCCGTCAAGAACGGACGTTCTCAAATTCGGCGCGCACCGGCGGCGAGCACCGGTCAATCCAACACCCGTACGGGAAAGCATCGTTGGCCTGCAGTTTGCGGCATCGACAGGACCCGGTCCCGGCCGCGCAACGGGGTCGCCGAGCAGTGGCTCCGTCAGGGTGGGCTTCACCGGCTCGCGGACACCACCGGCCCTCCAGGGTCACCGGCCTACCCGGCCCGCCGGCCCGTCCACGGTCCCACGGCGGAGCGCTCCCGTTGGTGCACTGGTCCCGGGACGCATCCGGGACCACGGCCTCATGCGACCGTCCCGGCGAATTCCTAACGTGGGAGCACGCGTTGAGCACGTGGTCCGGGAGACCGAACGGCGTCTCACGCGGCCCGGGCCGGGATCTTCGGCCCGCCTGTCGGAACAGCGCACCACTGGAGGGTCCCAGATGAGTTGGAACCAATTCACGCTCTCGTCGGCCGGCAGTGCCTCGAAGTCGAGCAGCCTCGCGGCGGTCTCGCGGATCGACGGCAGCATGGAGGTCTGGTGGGTCGCCTCGAACGGGTCGGTCCAGGGGGCGTACTGGTACGACGGGTCGCCGTGGAACCGCTACGAGCTCGCACCGCCCGGCAGCGCCTCCACGAACGGCGGCATCGCGGCCGTCTCCCGCATCCCCGGCAGCATGGAACTCTGGTTCACCGGCGCCAACGGCTCCGTCCAGGGGGCGTACTGGTACGACGGGTCGCCGTGGAACCGCTACGAGCTGGCGCCCCCCGGCAGCGCCTCCACCAACGGCGGCATCGCGGCCGTCTCCCGCATCCCCGGCAGCATGGAACTCTGGTTCACCGGCGCCAACGGCTCCGTCCAGGACCGCTACTGGTACGAGGGCAGCACCTGGCAGGCCTTCGAACTCGCACCGCCCGGCAGCGCCTCCACGAACGGTGGCATCGCCGCCGTCTCCCGCATCCCCGGCAGCATGGAACTCTGGTTCACCGGCACCGACGGCACCGTCCAGGGGGCGTACTGGTACGACGGGTCGCCGTGGAACCGCTACGAGCTGGCGCCCCCCGGCAGCGCCTCCACCAACGGCGGCATCGCCGCCGTCTCCCGCATCCCCGGCAGCATGGAACTCTGGTTCACCGGCGCCAACGGCACCGTCCAGGACCGCTACTGGTACGAGGGCAGCACCTGGCAAGCCTTCGAACTCGCACCCCCCGGAAGCGCCTCCACCACCGGCGGCATCGCCGCCGTCTCCCGCATCCCCGGCAGCATGGAACTCTGGTTCACCGGCACCGACGGCTCCGTCCGGGACCACTACTGGTACGACACGTAGAGCAAGAACCTCGACCAGGACGTCACCACCGACATCGCCATCTGCGGCCCGGCGCACGTCGTGATGCGGCAGGACGGCTTCCTCTCGTTCAGCACGCCCTCGCGGCCGGCGTCACGGGAGCGCTCGGCGATCACGTGAAGGCGATCGTGTCCGCGGCGGGCAAGGCCGCGGCAGAGGCGGTCATCAAGCCCGTCTCCTGACCCGGCTCCGCCCCTGCTCTCCCGCTCTCCGGCCCTCCAGCTCTCCAGCCCTCCAGCCCTCCGGCCGCCCGGCTGCCCCGACACCCGTCCGGGGCAGCCGGGCAGTCAGGGCGGCCGGGCGGACCGGCGGCCGGACGCGGCCTCAGCGCCCCGGCCGCGATCGTTCGGTCAATCGCGCCCTGATTCGATCCCCGGGCTACCCAGGACCGCCCCGCTCCACGATGCTGTCGTCGGCAGCCGGGGCCGTCCGTACACCCCACTCGGAGGTGGCGCTTCCGCCTCTCCCCCACGGCCGACACCCACGACGAGTCCTTCGCGCAGCCCGGCCACGACGCCTCCGGCTGGGACGAAATCACCGTGCCGGGCCACTGGGTGCTGCAGGGTCACGGCGCCCCGGCGTACACCAACACGCTCTACCCGTTCCCGGTCGACCCGCCCCGGGTGCCGACCGAGAACCCGACCGGCGACCACCTGCGGTCCTTCGACCTGCCCGCCGACTGGCCGGCCGACGGCACGGCGGTGCTGCGCTTCGAGGGGATCGAGTCCTGTGCCCGGGTCTGGCTCAACGGGCGCGAGCTCGGGGAGTTCAAGGGCAGCCGACTGCCGCACGAGCTCCCGGTGGGCGGCCTGCTGCGCCCGACCGGGAACGTGCTGGCCGTCCGCGTCCACCAGTGGTCGTCCGGAAGCTACCTGGAGGACCAGGACCAGTGGTGGCTCCCCGGCATCTTCCGCGAGGTGACGCTCCTGCACCGGCCCTCGGCCCGGTCGGTCACGAGGCCGAGCGGCGCGGACACCAGCACGGTGGTCCCGCCGCGCTCCACCCCGAGGGTCAGTGCGCCCCGGTCGTCGAGCGCGACGTGCGCGGTGAGCTTCGGGCCGCCGGCGGAGCCGGGTTGCCCGACGGTCCAGGTCTGCGCCGTGTCCGCCGTACGGGCGGCGGGGGCCGTGAGACCGGCGATGCCGATGGCCGCGGACACGGCGGAGGCCGGCACGGGTAGGAGTCGGGACTGAAGGCCTTTCATCGAATCGGATCCCTGCTTTCTGCAAGGGAGGTGACGGATGATCAGGGCAGTGGCGTGTCGACGTGTCGACGCCGGCCTCGCGGGAGTGGTGCCCGGGTGGGACGCGTCGTCACGCGGATCGGGTGGCGCTGCCCGAGCGCGCGGAGCAGTGAGCCGTGCCGGGCGGCGGAGCGATCGGAGTCCACTCGTCCGCCGGTCACTTGCCGGCGCCCATGGTGAGGCCCTCGGTGAGGCGGCGGCCGAGCCAGAGTCCTGCCTGGTCTGCGCGATGAACTCGTCCGCCGTCGTCACACCTTGGACGAAGCGGACCACGTTCGGGGTGTACGCCTTGGTGGCCCAGGCGGCGTAGTCCACGAACAGCCGGGCCTGGTCGGGGTAGGCCTCGTTGCCGTCGATCGCCTTCGCGGCGTCGGCGAGTTCCGCGGGCGCCGGTATGTCGGTGCGCGGGGTGATGTTCAGGGCCTGGGTGGCGAGGCCGGAGAGGTGCTCCTTGTTCATGAAGTAGGCGATGAACTGCTGGGCTTCGGCGGCGTGTCCGGCGCTCCTGGGCACCGCGAAGCCGAAGAAGGTGACGCCGACCGCGGTCTTCCGGGCCCTGGCGGCCCGGGAGGCGCCGCTCGCCCGGGCCGCCGCCCTGATGCACGTCACCACCACGGAGAACTGGCTGCGCCGTCACATGCCGGCCCACCCCGCCGACGAGGACCGGGCCGGGCCCTCCGGGCGGGAGGCGTCCGACTGACACCCCGAACCGGTATATCGCATACCTCCACCAAGGCCCGCGCGGCAGAGCCCGCTCACTCCTTGTCGGCGACCTCGTGGTCCGCCTGCGCGCTTACGTGGGCCTTGGCCGCCCGCGCCGCCCCCTCGGGGTCGCGGCGCCGCAAGGCGGCGATGATCTCGTCGTGCTCGGCGATGACCCCCGCCCAGTCGTCCGGGTCCATCGGCGCCGCGATCCGGTGCCGGCGGACGGTGAGGAGCAGCTGCTCCGTCAACTCGGTCAGGACGCGGTAGCCGGCGGCCTCGGACAGGATCCGGTGGAAGTCGGAGTTCAGCTCCGGGAGCTTCTGGAACGAGCGGGTGCCCAGCCTCCCCCGCATCTGTTGCTGGACCGACTCCAGCTCGGCCAGGTGGGCGTCGGTGACACGCTCCGCGGCGAGGCCGGCGACCAGCCCTTCGATCGCCTCGCGCGCCAGGAAGACCCCCCGCATCTCGGCCACGTCGACCTCGGCGACGGTCACCCCGAAGTGGACCCGGGACGACACCAGGCCGTCGGCCTCCAGCCGCTTGACGGCCTCGCGGATCGGGATCTTGCTGACCCCGAGGTTGCGAGCGAGCTCGTCCATGTTGATGCGCTCGCCCGGCTTGAGGTCGCCCTCGGCAATGGCAGCCCGCAGGCTGTCGTAGACGAGGTCAGCCTTGCTCTTCACCACGGGCAGCCGGGCCCAGTTCGCCTGTGTCACCCGTTCATCGTATGCGATATGCCTGCGAAAGCGAAGGGTGGCCGGCGGGGGCACGGAGCCGCGGGCCGGCCGTCCCACGGTGGAGCGGAACCACGGAACCGAGAAGACCAAGGGCAAGTGGGCGGTCGCCCCGATGCCCGTCGGGCCGAAGAGCGGCTGCTCGGCCGTCGGCGGCCACAGCCTGGTCGCCCGCTCCGGCCTCCCGGACCCCGGGGCCGCCGGGGCGTTCATGCGCTGGCTCTCGTCGCCGGCGGTCAGCGCCCAGTTCATGGAGTTCCACGGGATCTTCCCGTACGACACCGCGAAGGTCCCGCGCGAGACCAAGGTCGTGGTCGACTCCTTCTACCACACCGACCCCAGCTGGGCCGCGATCATGACCCGGTTCGAGCGCAACACCCCGGACCTGCTGCTCCAGGACCGCTACGGCTTCGCCGCCCGGTGGGAGGCCCAGAAGTCCGACGTCGTGGCCCGTGTCGACGGGCGGACACCCGTGGACCAGGCGCTGAGGAGCATCGACAGCAAGGTCGACAAGACGCGCCGCCCGCGGGAGCGCCCCGGCTCCTCGCCTGGACGGGTGGGGCCCGGCGCCGGGTCGTGGGGGCGGCCCGGCGCCGGGTGCGAGGGGGTGTCAGCTCGCGTGGACGGTGATGTCGTCGCACCAGCCGTAGCCGGTGCCGCTGCGGGCGTAGCAGTAGATCCTGGCGGTGGTCGCGTCCGGTCCGGTGGTGAAGGTCGTGGACCGGCTGCTGAAGGCCGTGCCGGTGAACACGGCGCGGGAGGAGGAGCCTGCCGCGTCGAACTGCTTGACCCCGAGGGAGAGTTCGGTACCGCTGTCGGAGACCTTGCCCCAGCCGCTGAGGGTGTAGGTGGTGCCCGGTCTGACCTGGACGACCTGCTCGGCGGCGGCCTGCGCGGGACCGACCTTCACGGCCCGGTTGCCGCTGTGCTTGGTGGCGGTGTCGAGGATGACGCCGCCGTAGCCGGTCCAGGGGTTGAGGGCGGTGTCCTCGAAGCCGGGGTTGCGCACCGCGTTCACGGGCGAGCAGGTGCCGTCGTCGAAGGCCGAGGCCTGGTGGAAGCCCCGGTCCGGGCGGCAGACCTGCGGGACGGCGTTGCCGAAGTAGTCCCGGGTGCCGGGACCGGGGCCGGGGATCGCGGTCCCGGTGCCGCGGACCGGGGAGGTCGGGGCGAGCTGGTAGTCGGCCGGGTCGGCGCCGCCGACGTCGGCGAACCGGGGGTCCGCGGTCTGCTTCTCCGGATCGGACGGTTCGTTCGCCGGGTGGTTGCCGTAGAAGGTGTTCCCGGTCCAGGTGAAGTTCGCCGGCCGGTAGGTCTTGCCCGGCATGGCGCCGTAGCCGCCGGTGCCGAGGTTGTGGAAGACGTTGTTGGCCAGCCGGACCTTCGTGGTGCCGTAGCCGTCCTCGACGATGCCGGTGGTGGAACCCGCGGGCAGGAACACCGTGTTCTGGTACATGTCGGCGCCCTGCTCCCCGGAGGCGGTCAGCCAGCGGCCCTTGTCGTGGTGGCTGAGGTTGTAGCGCACGACGGTGCCGCTGCTCCGGGATCCCGAGCCGCAGCCGCCACAGAAGAGCATGAAGCCGCCCTCGTTGTCGTGGCTGTGGTTGAACTGGAACACCGCCCGCTTGTTCCCGTAGTCCGAGTCGAAGGCGTGGCCGTCGCCGTTGTCGGGGAGCCGGCGGACGTGGTGGACCTCGTTGTACTGGATCAGCGCGTCGTCCGAATTGATGGCCCAGACACCGACGTTGGCACCCATCGGGCGCATGGCGACGTCGTACACGTGGTTGCGCTCGACGAGGCCGCCCGCCGAGGCGCGCAGGACGATGCCGTCGCCGCCGGTGTCGTTGACGGTGTTCCCGCGGAACACCACCCGGGTGCTGGCGCGCCAGTCGTTCTTTCCGCCGCAGCCGTCGCTGCTCCCGTACTCGGGCCGGCACATCCAGGTGGAGCGGTTGGTCAGGCCCTCCCGGTCGACCCTGCTGATCCGGGAGTTCTGGACGACGGCGTCGTCGAAGTTGGTGGGGGTGGTGGTGCCGGAGACGCGGAACTGGATGCCGTTGGACCACTTGGTGGCGTCGCCGTTGACGTCGTGGACGTAGACGTCGTCGACGAGGTAGTGGGTGCCGACGCCGTCGGGCAGGTCGGCGATCTCGACGAGCAGTCCGTTGCGCTCGCGCTTGGCGGAGCCGGTGTCCCGGAAGGTGATCTCCAGGTCGCGGATCTCCCACTGCTCGACGTTGTACAGGTGGACGGCGGCCTTCTCGGTGGAGGAGGCGCTGCCGGCCACGACCGGGCGGGTGGAGCCGGTCCCGTAGGCGGCGAGGGTGATCGGCGCGGCGGCGGTTCCGGAACCCTGCGGCCTGAGGGTGCCGGTGCAGGTGGCACCGCGCTTGAGGAGCAGTCGGTCACCGGGGCCGAAGACGTGGGAGTTGGCCTCGGCCAGGGTGTTCCAGGGGCTGTCCTGGCCGCCGTCGCCGTTCGAGGCGGCGGAGCAGTCCAGGTACCGGGCGGTGCCGGGGGCGGCGACGGCGGCCGGGGCCGCGGCCAGCGCCGGGACGAGGAGTGCGGTCACGCTCGCCACGGCGAGGACGGCACGTCTGAGGGTGGGGGGTTTCAGCACAGGGACTCCCGAGGTGGGGGAGGAAGGGGGGATGGGCGCCCGCCCGCACCCTAGGACGACCGTCTGATCAGGTCAATCCATCCCGCTCAGTATTTGCGCATTCCGATCGAATGATCGGACCATGACCGTCGCATGGGACACCCACCCGGACACCGCTCCGGCCCACCCGCACTTCAGCCCGCCAGCCCGCCAGCCCGCCGGCACGTCAGCCCGTCGGCGCATCAGCCCGAGGCCGCGCCGCAGGACTCGCGCACCGTCAGCTTCGGCAGGAGCAGCACGTGGTGCACCGGCATCGGGTCCTCGCCGCCGAGCCTGCGCAGGAGGAGCGCCACCGCTTCGGCGCCCACCGCACGCGTCGGCGGAGCCACCGCCGTCAGCGACGGGGCGCCCAGCGCCGCGAACACGTCGTCGTAACTGACCACGGCCAGCTGCTCGGGCACCCGGACACCTCGGGCCCGCAGCAGCGACAGCAGCTGGATCGCGTCCTGGTCGTTGTGGACCAGGACGGCCCGGACGCCCCGGGCGCAGGCGTCGGCCAGGCTGTCGGCCACCGCTTCGGCGTCCGCCACCGGGTTCACGATGTCGAGCACGGGCCCCTCCGACAGCCCGAGCAGCGCGCAGCCCTCGGCGTAGCCGCGGCGGATCTCGTGCGCCGTCCAGGTGTCCCGGCGGGCGACCAGGGCGACGGTGGCGTGTCCGAGGCCGGCCAGGTGCCGCAGGGCGAGGAGCACCCCGTGGCGGTGGTCGGAGGCGACCGAGTCGAGCTCCTCGGCCGGGCTCCCCGGGGACGGGCGGCGCTCCACCAGGACGGCGGGCACCGGGAGGTCCTCGGCCCAGGCGCGGCCGCCGGGCCCGTCGGCGGGCGTCCAGTTGGGGGCGAGCAGCAGCCCGTCGGCGCCCGACTTCAGCAGTTGTTCCGCCTGGACCTGGTCGGCGCTGGCCTCGTAGGAGGAGATGCCGAGCATCAGGTGGGCACCGGCGCGGGCCGCGGCCGCCCGCGCCCCCGCGATGACCTCGTCGAAGTACTGGCCGACGGCGGGCACCAGCAGGCCGATGGACGGCCCGCCGGACGCCGCCCCGGACGCGGGGCCGTCGCGGCGCCCGGCGACGGTCGACACCGATCCGTGGGAGCGGCGGACGAGGCCGGCCTCGGCGAGCGCGGCGACGTCCCGGCGCACGGTGACGGCGGGGATGGCCAGCCGCTCCGCGAGGTCCGCCACGCGGACCGATCCGAGGCTCTGCAGGGCTTCGAGGATGCGGGCGCGGCGTTCGTCGGCCGAGATCGACATGTCATTCCCCTGCACCGTGGTCGGTTCGGGCGGACGGCCGCCCGGGCGGAGCAGGAATCTACCATTCGGTCGGCATGTGATCCGGTGGCGAACGGACGGTCGGCCCCCGCGTGCGGTGCGCGTCCCGGGCGCACCGCACGGACCCGGCCTTCCTACGGCCGGCTCACGCCTCCGACGCCTCCCCCGGCACCGCTCCTGACGCCTCCCCGGAGACCTGCTCCGACGCGTGCTCAGACGCGTGCTCCGGCGCCTGTTCCGACGCCGCCTCAGAGGTGGTCGGGCCGAGGTCGGGGCGGTCCCGGAGCTCGATCCGGGTACCCGGACGGTGGAGTTCGAGGACGACCACCTCGTTGACGCCGGGCCGCCACAGCGGCGCGGGGGCGTAGAGGGTGCGCTGCGGGCCGCGCTCCCAGTGGCGGCCGAGGGCGAAGCCGTTGAGCCAGACCATGCCCTTGGTGAAGCCGGGCAGGGCCAGGAATCCGTCGGCCGGCACGTCGACCGTGATCCGGGCCCGGTGGAAGGACGGGCCGTCCGCCGCGTCGGGTGCGCCGAACCGCAGGGCCGTCAGGTCGTCGAGCGGCAGCGGCCGGACCTCCCAGCCGAACTGGTACTGGTTGTCGACGCGGACCCCGCCCGTGATGCCCTTGCGGTCGTGGAGCAGGGGGCCGTAGTTGATCCGCCCCATGTTCTCGACGAGCAGGTCGAGCACCGCGCCGTCCCGGGGGACCGTGACCGCCAGGGCCTCGTCCGGGCGGTCACGTTCGAGGACGCCGACCGGCTCGCCGTCGAGGAAGACCTGGGCGCGGTCGGCGAGGCCGTCGATGCGCAGTTCGCCGCGGGCGAGGGGGCCGCGCAGCCGGGTCCGGTAGTGGATGAGGCCGGTGTTCTGGCCGAACACCTCCATCGGTTCGGGTTCGGGGCTCCGCCGGGTGACGGCGAGGCCGTCGAGCGAGGCGAACAGGCCGGCGCTCCCGTCCACGGGCACGCTCCGCGGGGCGAGCCGGTCGGGCAGGGGCGGCAGCGGGTGCGCGTTGGGGCCGAGGTGGCGTTCGATGACGCGGCGGAAGGCGTGGAACTTCGCGGTGAGCTCACCGGCCTCGCCGACCGGGGCGTCGTAGTCGTAGCTGGTCGTGTCGGGCCGGTATCCGGTGCCGTCGTGGTTGGCGCCGTTCCACCAGCCGAAGTTGGTGCCGCCGTGGCCCATGTAGATGTTGACGGAGGCGCCGGCGGACAGCATCCGGTCGAGGACGTCGGCGGACTCCTCCGGGTCGCGCAGGTGGTGCGGGGCGCCCCAGTGGTCGAACCAGCCGGTCCAGTACTCCATGCAGACCAGGGGCCCCGCGGGCTGGTGGCGGCGCAGGCAGGCCAGCGACTCCTCGGGGCGGGAGCCGAAGGTACCGGTGGTGAGCAGCCCGGGCAGCCGGCCGCCGAGCTGGAAGCCGTCCTCGGCGCCGTCGGCGGTGAACAGCAGGCAGTCGACGCCGCGCCGGACGAGGCCGGCCCGCAGGTGCTCCAGGTAGGCGGTGTCGTTCCCGTAGCTCCCGTACTCGTTCTCCACGGCGACGGCGACGACGGGTCCGCCGTTGGTGGCGAGCAGCGGCAGCAGGACGGGGACGAGCTCGTCGAACCAGGCGTCGACGGCGGCGATGTAGGGCCCGTTGAGGCGGCGCAGCCGGACGGCCGGGTCGGCGAGCAGCCAGGCCGGGAGGCCGCCGAACTCCCACTCGGCGCAGATGTACGGGCCGGGGCGGACGATCACGTCGAGGCCGAGGTCCCCGGCCGTGCGGACGAATCCGGCGAGGTCGCGGTCGCCGGTGAAGTCGGCGGCGCCGGGGGTGGGTTGGTGGAAGTTCCAGGCGACGTAGGTCTCGACGGTGTTGACGCCCATGGCGCGGAGCCGGGTGAGCCGGTCGGCCCACAGTTCGGGGCGGACGCGGAAGTAGTGGACGGCGGCCGAGACGACGAGGTGCGGGCGTCCTTCGCGCAGGAAGGCGTCGCCGTCGGTGGTCAGGGGCAGGGGGGCGGCCGGGTCGGCCATGGGTGCCTCCGCGGGGGAGCGGGTGGGGAGGTGGGGGCGCCCGGCGCCGCCGGAGCGTGGCGCCGGGGCCGGGCGTCGCGCCGGGGCGGGCGGATGTGGCCTGTCGGCGATCACCGCCTCGTACCCTAGGAGCCCGCCGATCGGACAGTCAATCATTCGATGAAGACTGCGTCGATTGATCAGAATTCGATCGAACGATACTCTTCGACCACGTAGGGCGAGTCGAGTGAGTCGAGCAAGTCGAGTGAGAGAAAGCAGCGGAGGGCACAGGATGGCCATCTCGGGAGAGGAACGTCGTCGGCTCATCGTGACGGCCGTCGGCGACCTCGGCGGCCAGGTGCGTCTGACGGACCTGGCGGACCGGCTCGGCATCCCCGCCGTCACCGTCCGCCGGGACGTCGCCGCACTGGCCGACGCGGGGCGGCTCAGCCGCTCGCACGGCTTCGTCTCGCTGGACCGCCCGCACGCCGACCGCGGTCCGGGGCCGGGCGACAGCGCGGGGGCCGGCTGCCCCGTCGGCCTGCTGGTGCCCTCCGTCGGGTCCTACTTCGACGAGGTGATCGCCGGGGCCCGCGAGGCCGCCGACGCGGCGGGCGCCCGGCTGGTCCTCGGCATCGCGCCGTACGGTGCGGACGAGGACCGCGTCCAGGTCGAGCGGCTGCTGGAGTCCGGGGCCGAGGGACTGCTGCTCGCACCCGGGCTGCTGCCCGGGCAGGAGGCCGGGAGCAGCGCGTGGCTCGACGCCCTGCCGGTGCCCGCCGTGCTGGTCGAACGCCGCTCCGCCGCCCCCGACGGCCCCGGCTCGCGGCTCGACGCCGTCGGCTCCGACCACCGCCACGGCGTCCTCAGCGCCCTGCGGCACTTCGCCCGCCTCGGCCACACGAGCGTCCTGCTGGCCGCGCGGGGAGATTCCTGGACGGCCCGGGAGGTCCGGGCCGGGTACGAGGAGGGCACCCGGCTGCTCGGTCTCCGGGCCCTGCCCGTACTCGACTCGCTGTCGCCCGCGGGCCTGCCGACCGATCCCGACGTGCTGGCGGGCCGGATCGCCGAGGCCGTCGAGGGGGGCACCCGGGCGGTGCTCGTCCACAACGACCAGGACGCGATCCGGCTGCCGCCGCTGCTGCGCGCGCGGGGCCTGCGGGTGCCCGAGGAGGTGGCCCTGATCGCCTACGACGACGTGTTCGCCGCCCTGGCCGCTCCCCCGCTGACCGCCGTCGCCCCGCCCAAGCGCGCCGTCGGCAGGGTCGCCTTCGACCTGCTGCTGCGGCGCCTCGCCGGCGACCCCGACCTGCCGGTGCACCGCACGGCGCTGCTGCCCGTCCTGCGGGTCCGCACGTCCTGCGGAGGCTGAGGCGCCGCGCGGCGGCCTGGGCGGTGGTGACCGGCGAGGGCCGGTCACACCCTCGCGGCCACCACCGTCGGTGACGGACAGTGCCGCGGAGACCCGTCGCGGTGACCGACGGTGAGGATGGGTAGGGGCCCGTATTGAATACCCATCGATCGGTCGGGTCTCCTGGAGGCACGGCGAAGGGTGGGCGCGGAGGCCGATCCCCCCACCATCCGATCTGCGGCAGGTGACCCCATGTACAGCACCGTCGACGACACCACGGCCATTCCCGTGGCAGCAAACGTGGCGATCTATCTCCGCTGCTACCCGTTCGACGTGACGGCGATGGAGTGCCACCACCGGGCCCTGGAGGCCCTGGCCGTGGAACGCGGGCTGCCGGACCCGCTGCTGTTCCTGGACAACGGCCTGCGCCGGTCCGACGGGCTCCCGGCGCTGGAAGGGCTGCTGCGGGGCGTCGCGGCGGGCTGGATCAGGACCGTGCTGGTCCCCGGGCCCTTCGTGTTCTCCATGGACGAGGCCGAGGTGCGGGCCGTGGTCGGCCTGCTGGAACGGCACGGCTGCCGGGTGGTCGAACTGCCGGCCCGCCACGAGCGCGCCCGCGCCTCCGCCGCCACCCCGAGCCTGCCGCCGCTGCGCGTCGGCGGCTCCCCCGAAACGGTCGGCGCCGTCGCCGGGTGACGCCCCGGCCCTCCCGGCGTTCGCGGCCGCCACGGCGTTCACGCCGTTCACGGCGCTCCCGGGTGGCGGCCCTGCCACAGCGGAGCCCGGAACCGGCCGCCCTCAGCCTGCCCGCAGCGCCGCCAGCCGGCGGGCCCCGGCCCGCAGCCCCGGTTCCAGCGGCGCGGCCCGCGGGTGCCACGGGGCCTCGTACTCCCAGGCGACCCAGCTGTCCCGGGGCAGCAGCCGCAGGCATTCGGCCAGCGGCAGGACGCCCGCGCCGAGGGCCAGCGGGGTCAGGTCCTCGGCCGAGGCGACGTCCTTGACCTGCACGTAGCCGAGGTACGGGCCGAGGGCCCGGTGCGACTGCTCGGGGCTCTCCCCCGCCAGCCAGGTGTGCAGCAGGTCCCACAGCGCCCCGGCCGCCGGGTGGCCGGCCCTGCCGAGCAGGCGGGCGAGGGAGCCCGCCGAGCGGTGCGAGTCGTGGGTCTCCACCAGGACGCGCACGCCGAGCAGCGCCGCCTGCCCGGCCACCTCGCCGAGCCGGCGGACGGCCCTGGCGTCGGCCGCCGCGGCGGGACCGGGTCCGCCGTGCGGGAAGACCCTCAGGTACCGGCAGCCGAGGTCGGCGGTGAGCCGCAGATGGGCGAGCAGGTCCGCCACCACCGGCCCGTCGGGGCCAGGCGCGGCGATGCCGAGGTAGGAGGCGAGGGTGAGCGGCACGATCCCGGTCCGGGTGAACAGCCGGGCGGCGGCTCGCCGTTCGGCGGTGCCGAGCTGGAGGCGGACCGGCTGGTCGGAGGCGCAGCGCAGTTCCAGACCGTGCCAGCCGTGGTCGGCGGCGAGACCGGCCATCCGGTCGAGGGGGGCGCCGGGAAGTCCGAGGGTGGAGAGGGCCAGTGGCATGGCTCGCGCTCAGCCGCCCGCACCGGCGGAGCCCACACCGGCGGACCCCGAGCCCACGGAACCCGGGCCCACTGAGCCCGGGCCCACGGCCGCCGTGCCCTCGCCGCCCGGATCCACCCCCGCCGGGCCCTCGGGCTCCGGCCCGACCGACACCGCCCCGGCACCGATGCGCACGTGCCGGACCCCGCCGTCCTGCCAGGTCACCCGGAGGTCCCAGGCCTCCCCGGCCTCCCCGGTCTCCCGGGGCCCGACCGTCAGGCCCACGGCGTCCAGCGGCGGCAGGCCGGAGACACCGGCGAGCCTCGCCGCGCACGCCAGTAGGGCGGGACCGTCCGGGAGGCTGCCGCTCAGGACGGGCAGCAGCGCCTCGGCGCCGAACGCCGTGCCGCCCGGCACGGTCAGCGTCTCCGCCCGGGTGAAGCCGTACAGGGAGCGGAGTTCGCTGGTGAGCCGCCCGTCCGCACGGGCAACCGCCCCGGGGCCGGAGCCCGAACCGGAACCGGGACCGGGACCGGGACCGGAACCGGAACCCGCGCCCGCGCCCGCGCCCGCGCCGGCGGCCGCGGACTCGGTGCGCTCGCCCGCGACCGCCCAGCCACCGTGGCGGACGGCGGTGCCGGCCGCCACGCCGGTGACCAGGTGGACGCGGACCTCGTCGGAGCCGTGCACCAGGGTCACCGAGGTGACGGCGGCCCCGGGCAGCGGGCGGCCGTCGACGTGCGGGTGGGAGTGGGAGGCGGCCCAGTCGGGGCCGGTGCCGAGCGGGAGGATCCGGCCGCGCTGGGTCGGCTCGCCGTCGACCACCAGCGCGAGGTGGTTGTCGGCGGGGCCGCCGTGGGTGGGGCCGGTGGCGGTGGAGTGGGCGAGGCGGGCGTAGTGCGGGTCGTCGGGCCCGACGTGGTCGGCGGGCTGGTCGTCGCTGCCGTGGTTGTGCAGCCGGACCACGCCGTCGGCGGCGGTCGACTGCACCAGCCAGCCGGGGCGGGGCAGGGCGGTCACGGCGTCGCGAACCTCGCACGGGGCCGGCTGTTCGGGCTCCGTCCAGACCGGGTGGTCGGGCGGGAGCAGCAGGCCGAGGAAGCCGCTGCCCGCCCAGTAGGGGGAGGCGGGGCCGGAGTACGGCTGGACCAGCCGGGGTTCGGGGCCGTGCCAGCCGAGGGTGAGCAGTCCGCGTCCGTCGACGGCGCCGCGGTCGAGGAAGTGGCGCAGGGCGCCGGAGGCGAGGCGGCGGGTGGTGCCGGGGGCGAGCGGGGTGTGGCCGGTGAGGGCGCCGGCCCACAGGGGGGCGGTGGCGGCGAACCGGTAGGTGAGGGAGCGGCCCTGGTGGACGGGGGCGCCGTCGGCGCCGAAGAGCCGGGCGTGGTCGGCGAGGTGGGCGGCGAGCCGGGAGCCGTACTCGGCCAGCAGCGGGCGGTCGTCGGCGAGGTGGGCGTGCAGGACGGGGTAGAGGTGCAGCGCCCAGCCGTTGTAGTGGTCGAAGGCCCGGGGGCGGCCGTCGGTGTACCAGCCGTCGCCGAGGTAGAAGCGGTCGATCCGCTCCAGGCCGCGCCGGACGGCCGCGCCGGCGTCCTTCTCCTCGATGCCGGCCTCGGCGAGGAAGCCTCCGACGGCGAGCGGGAACAGCCACCAGTTGTTGTCGTTCGGGGTGCGGTGCAGGGCGTCGGCCAGCCAGCGTCCGGCCCGGTCGCGGACGGCGCCGTCGAGGCGGTCCCAGAGCCACGGCCTGGTGAGGCGCAGCGCGAAGGCGATCGAGGCGGCCTCGACCATCGCCTGGCCGCGGTCGGTGACGGCCGGCCAGGACTCGTGGTCGCCGTCGGCGAGGTCGCGTTCGGTGGTGGGGGTGCGGGTGCCGGCGTCGAGGCCGGCGGCGTACTGCTCCAGCAGGCCGTGGGGGTCGGCGCCGCCCGCGCCGGCGATGCGCAGGGCGGCGGGCAGGAAGGTGCGGGCGTAGCCCTCCAGGCCGTCGGAGCGGCGGCCCGACCAGCTGGGGCGGGCGCCGGGGAGGTCGATGAGTGCCCGGCCGGGGCTCGCGTACGGGCGGACGGCGGTGAGCAGGTCGTCGGCCACCGACTCCCAGTGGGCCCTGGTCCAGCCGGTGCGGGGGCTGAGGTGTCGGTCCTCCGGAGGCAGTGGCATGGGTGTGTCCTTCGTCGGCGGGGGCCCGTGAACGCGGGGCCCGTGAACGGGCGGGTCCCTGGCGGAATCTAGGAATCGACCGATCATCCGTCAAGGCCTTCGGATCAAATGCACTCCTTGATCAAATCGTAATGCTGCCCCCGGATCCCCCTCCCGGTCATCAAACGTCCAGTTCAAGGCCCATCAATCGGCCCCCGGGAGGCTTCATCGATCCTGATCAGATCAGATCATTCGATCCAGTTTCTTGACTCCGATCCGTACGTTGCCCAGGATGACGGCAGTCGCCCCCACCCTCACGAGTCCGTGCCAGGACCGACATCCCCGGGACCGTGACCTCTCCATAG
The DNA here is from genome assembly GCF_056437345.1 of Kitasatospora sp. NPDC042419. Classification (NCBI taxonomy): domain Bacteria; kingdom Bacillati; phylum Actinomycetota; class Actinomycetes; order Kitasatosporales; family Streptomycetaceae; genus Kitasatospora; species Kitasatospora sp. NPDC042419. The sequence continues at coordinate 63,182 of NZ_JBWKAW010000019.1, read as the reverse complement.
GAGCCGTGCCATGCGCTCACTCGCGTCCACCCGCCGCAGAGCCCTGCGTGCCACCGCCGCCGCCACCGCCGCCGCGCTCGGCGTGACCCTCCTCGCCGCCTGCGGCAGCGACGGCGGCGCGACGACCGGCGCCGACGACGGCAAGCCCGTCACCCTCACCTTCTGGGGCTGGGCCAAGGGCACCAAGGAGGTCGTGGCCGCCTTCAACGCGAGCCACCCGAACATCCAGATCACCTTCGAGGAGATCCCCGCCGGCAACGCCGGCGGCTACGCGAAGCTCTCCAACGCCGTCAAGGCCGGCAACGCCCCGGACGTGTTCAACGTCGAGTACCCCCAGCTCCCCGACTTCGTCAGCCAGGGCGCCGTCCAGGACATCAGCAAGCTCGTCGGCGCCGACCTGAAGGCCAAGTACCTGCCGCAGGCCACCGAGCTCACCTCGCTCGGCGGCCGGACCTGGGCACTGCCGCTGGACGCCGCGCCGCAGGCCTTCTACTACCGCAAGGACCTCTTCGCGAAGGCCGGCATCACCCCGCCGAAGACCTGGGACGAGTTCCGCACCGCGGCCCAGAAGCTCAAGGCCGCCCAGCCCGACGCCCGCATCGCCACCTTCTTCCCCGACGACCCCACCGCCGTCCAGGCCATGGCCTGGCAGAACGGCGCACGCTGGTTCACCACCGCCGACGACGCGTGGAAGGCCGACCTGGCCGGCGCCGAGACCAAGAAGGTCTCCGCGTACTGGCAGCAGCTGATCGACGAGGACCTCGTACGCGTCCAGCCCTCCTTCAGCCAGCAGTGGACCGCCTCCCTCCAGAAGGGCGAGACCGCCGGCTACCTCGGCGCCACCTGGGGCGGCGGAGTCCTCAAGTCCAACCTCGGCACCACCCCCGACGTCAACGGCACGTGGGCGGTCGCCCCCATGCCCAGCTGGGACGGCGCCCCCGCCAGCGGCATGCTCGGCGGCACCACCTTCGCCGTCGCCAAGGACAGCAAGAAGGCCAAGGCCGCCGTCGAGTTCGCCACCTGGGCCACCACCACCCCCGACGGCTTCAAGGCCCGCATAGCCTCCGGCACCTCCTCCGCCTACCCCGCCGCCACCGACCTCGTGCCCGTCGCCAAGCAGGCCTTCAACACCGACTTCTACGGCGGCCAGGACCTCTACGCGGTCTTCTCCGACGCCGCCAAGTCGATCAAGCCGGGCTGGACCTGGGGCCCCGCCATGGGCGTCACCAACGGCTCGCTCAAGGACTCCTTCGGCAAGGTCGCCGGCAGGACCGGCACCATCGACGACGCCCTGGCCGCCGCCCAGCAGGCCACCCTCGCCGAGTTCAAGAACCGCGGACTGAAGGTCGCCCAGTGACGATCCGCACCACCCCCACCGGGGTCCCCCGCGCCGCCGCTCCCAGGCGGCGCGGGCGGTACGGGGCCCCGGCCGCCCTGCTCGCCCCGTTCCTCCTGCTCTTCACGGCCTGCACGCTCGTCCCGATCGGCTACGCCGTCAAGCTCAGCCTGTTCAGCGAGCGCAGCTCCGGCCTCGGCTTCGGCGGCTCCGAGACCGTCTTCACCGGACTCGGCAACTACACCCGGGCCCTGGAGGACGAGGCGTTCCGCGACGGCTTCCTCACCATCGCCCGCTACTGCCTGCTGTACATCCCGCTGATGACCGGCCTCGCGCTCGGCCTGGCCCTGCTGCTGGACTCCGCCCTGACCCGGGCCAAACGGTTCTTCCAGCTCGCCCTGTTCATCCCGCACGCCGTGCCCGGCATCATCGCCGCACTGATCTGGATGTACCTCTACACCCCCGGCATCAGCCCCGTGCTCGACGTCCTGGAGGCCGTCGGCACCCAGCCCGACCCGCTCGGCCACCCGCTGCCCGCCGTGGTCAACATGGCCCTGTGGCAGTGGAGCGGCTACAACATGGTCATCTTCTACGCCGCGCTCCAGGCCATCCCGCGCGAGGTCCTGGAGGCCGCCGTCGTCGACGGCGCCGGCCCCCTGCGCACCGCCCTGAGCATCAAGATCCCCCTGATCCGGCCCTCCCTCGCCATGGTCGGCCTGTTCACCGTCATCGGCTCGCTCCAGCTCTTCACCGAACCGATGATCCTCCACAACACCGCCCCGGGCGTCACCTCCACCTGGACCCCCAACATGTACGCCTACACCGCCGCCTTCGAGCGCAACGACTACGGCCTCGCGGCCGCCTCGTCCGTCCTGCTCGCCCTCGCCGCCGCCGGACTCTCCTTCGCCGTCACCCGCGTGACGCGGTCCCGCTCCGAGCGCACCCGGGAGGCCCGCCCGTGAACACCCGCCGCCCCTGGACCCTCTCGAAGGCCGCCGTCAACGGCACCCTCGTCCTGGCCACCGCCTACACCCTGCTCCCGCTCGGCTGGCTGCTCACCGCCGCCGCCAAGAACACCGCCGACCTGCTCGGCGGGAACGCCCTCACCGCCGACAGCTTCAACCTCGGCCGGAACCTGAGCGACCTCGCCACCACCGGCGACGGCATCTACTTCCGCTGGTACCTCAACTCCCTGCTCTACGCCGGGATCGGCTCCGTGCTCTGCGCCCTGGTCTGCGTCGCCGCCGGCTACGCCTTCCACGTCTACTCCTTCCCCGGCAAGGAGAAGCTGTTCGGCCTGGTCCTGCTCGGCGTCCTGGTGCCCACCACCGCCCTCGCCCTGCCGATGTACCTGCTCGCCTCCGAGCTCGGCATCGTCAACACCTTCTGGGCCGTCTTCCTCCCCTCCCTCGTCAACCCCTTCGGCGTCTACCTCGCCCGGGTGTTCTGCGCCGGCTACGTCCCCGGCGAGGTCCTGGAGGCCGCCCGGATGGACGGGGCCGGCGAACTGCGCGCCTTCCGGTCGATCGGCCTGCGCATGGTCATGCCCGGCTTCGTCACCATCGTGCTGTTCCAGTTCACCGCCATCTGGAACAACTTCTTCCTGCCCCTGGTGATGCTCTCCGACAACCGGCTCTTCCCGGTCAGCCTCGGACTCTTCAGCTGGAACGCCCAGACCAAGGCCTTCCCCGAGTACTACCCGCTGGTCGTCACGGGCGCGCTCCTCGCCGTCGTCCCGCTCGTCCTCGCCTTCGTCCTGCTCCAGCGGCACTGGAAGGCCGGTCTCACCGCGGGGAGCGTCAAGTGAGCAGCACCCGCCCTCACCTGAGCACCACCCGCCCCGCCACCGCCAGGGAGACCCCCATGCCCGACCCCCGACCGTCGGACCAGGCGGGCGCGCCCCGGCGCCCCCGCGCCGTCCTCGCCATGGACCGCGACCTCACCGCCCGGCTCTTCGACGACCGCACCATGGCCCGGCTCACCGCACTCGCCGACCTCGACCCCGCGCTGGTCCTCGACGACTTCACCACCCCCGAGGCCGTCGCCGCCCTCGCCGACACCGAGGTCATCGTCTCCGGCTGGGGCTGCCCCCCGCTCGACGAGACCGCCCTGGCCGCCGCCCCCCGGCTGCGCGCCGTCATCCACGCGGCCGGCTCGGTCAAGCACCACATCACCGACGCCTGCTGGCGGCGCGGCATCCACGTCACCTCCGCGGCCTGGGCCAACGCCCTGCCCGTCGCCGAGTACACCGTCGCCGCCGTCCTGCTCGCCAACAAGCAGCTGCTGCGGATCCGCGAGGACTACCGGGACCGCCGCGCCCCGCACGACTGGCAGAGCAGCTACTCCGGCGCCGGCAACTACCGGCGCACCGTCGGCATCGTCGGCGCCTCCCGGATCGGCCGCCGGGTCCTCGAACTGCTGCGCCCGCACGACCTCGACCTGCTGCTCCACGACCCGTACGTGGACGCCGCCGAGGCCGCCCGCCTCGGCGCCCGCCCGGTCGGCCTCGACGAGCTGTGCGCCGCCTCCGACGTGGTCAGCGTCCACGCCCCCGAACTCCCGGACACCCACCACCTGATCGACGCCCGCCGGCTCGCCCTGATGCGCGACGGCGCCACCCTCGTCAACACCTCCCGCGGCTCCCTCGTCGACCAGGACGCCCTGGTCCGCGAGCTCGTCGCGGGGCGGCTCGACGCCGTCCTGGACGTCACCGTCCCCGAGGTCCTGCCCGCCGACTCCCCGCTCTACGACCTGCCCAACGTGGTGCTCACCCCGCACGTCGCCGGCTCGCTCGGCCGCGAGCTGCACCGCATGGCCGCGGCCGCCGCCGACGAACTGGCCCACTACACCGCCGGGCGGCCGTTCGCCCACCCCGTCCTCGCCGAGGACGTCCACCGCACCGCGTGACACCGGCGCCTCCCGGCCGCGCGCCGGGGACTCCTCGGCTGACGTCCGGCCGGACGAGGGTCCGCCCGGCCGACGGTCGAGGGGCCGGCTCGACGGTCGCCGCGGCCCGGCCCCCGATGCCGGGGAGCAGCCGCTCCGCCCCCTCCTCCGCGGTCCGCGGGAGGCCCCTACAGGTCCCGGATCGCCTCCACCAGTCCCGCGACGAGGGTCGCCCGCTCGGCCATGGCGTCGATCAGCACGTACTCGTGGTCGGCGTGGGCACCGCCGCCCACCGCGCCCAGGCCGTCGAGGGTCGGCACGCCCAGGGCGCCCGTGAAGTTGCCGTCGCTCCCGCCGCCGACCGCCCGGCCCCCGATGCCGGGGAGCAGCCGCTCCGCCAGCGCGAAGAGCCGCGCGGAGGCCGATTGCGGCATCGGGGGCCGGCCGACTGAGCCCCGGACCGATATCACCGCCCCGTCGAGCCGCGGGGTCAGGGCCGCGAACGCGGACTCGACGCGCTCCTTCTCCCCGGCCGTCTCGACCCGGACGTCGACGACGACGGTCGCCTCGGCGGGCACGACGTTGTCCAGGGTGCCCGCCGAGGCGACGGTCGGGGTGACGGTCGTACCGAGGTCCGGGCGGCCGAGCGCCGCGATCTCCAGCACCTGGTGCGCGGCCTCGACCAGGGCGTTGATCCCGGCCTCGGGTTCCAGGCCCGCGTGCGACGCCCGGCCCGTGACGGTGACCTCGAAGGTGCCGCAGCCCTTGCGGGCCGTCTTGAGCGACCCGTCGTCGGCCGCGCCCTCGCAGACCAGGACGGCGCCGCAGGCCCGGGCCCGCTCCTCGATGAGGGCCCGCGAGGAACCGGAGCCGACCTCCTCGTCGGAGGTCACCAGGATCTCGACGCCCGACCGGTCGCCGAGCAGGGCCACGCCGTGGACGGCCTGGACGAGCCCGCCCAGCATGTCGAAGACCCCGGGGCCGGTGACACGCCCGTTCGCGACCGTGAACGGCCGGCGTTCCAGCGTGCCGAGCGGGAACACCGTGTCGTGGTGCCCGAGGATCAGTACCTTGGGGTCGCCACCGCCGGACCAGTGGACGTGCGGCCCGGCTCCGCTCCCCACGAGGACGGCCCGCCCTCCGAGGCGCCCCTCGATGACGCCGGCGACAGCCTCGGCCGACGCCGTCAGGGCGTCGACGTCACGCGACGGGGACTCGACCTCGACGAGCGTCCTGAGGTCCTCGATCATCGCGTCGACACTCACGGAGCCGGCCCCGTCCATCATTGTGATCATGCTGCCAAGGTAGCGATCCCCCCGCAGCGGACCTCACCGCCCCCGTCGCCCGCCTTCGCCGTCCCGTTTCCCGTCGCCTTTTGCCGTCCCCTTCACCGCCCACGCCACCGAAGGGGACGGTCCGCGAACGCACCGGGTCCGCCGGAGGCCGCGCGCCCGGCCGTCAGCCGAAGGCCGGCACCTGGTCCAGCACCGCGAGCCGCGCGTTGGCCGTCCGGATGCTGCCGCACACCATCTGCGCGCCGCCGATCCGCCGCCGCCTCCGACTGACGAATCGTCACTCTCCAAGAAGGGGAAGCGAGTTCCCTCCGAGCCGGAGGTTCCACCGGCCGGCCCGGCCGGACAGTTCGGTCACCGACAGCGGCCGGACGTCGAGCCGCCAGAACACCTCCGGCGGGAGGGCGAGCGCGCTCACCACCGCGGCCCGGACGACCGCCGGATCCACCACCGCCACCACCCGGCCCGAGCCGTCGGCCAGGCGTTCCAGCCAGGCACCCACCCGGCCGCACAGGGCGGTGACGGACTCCCCGCCGTGGGGCGCGGACGCGGGGTCGCCCAGCCAGCGGGCCACCGCTTCCGGTTCGCTCGCTGCGACTTCGTCGAGGGTCCGGCCGCGCCACGCGCCGACGTCCAGGTCCGCCGGCCCCGCCACCGGTCCCGGCGTGAGGCCGAGCGCCTCCGCCGTCCGCCGGCAGCGCGTGGACGGTCCCGCGAAGCTGTGCGACGGTCCCGAGTGGCTGTGCGACGGCGCCGGAATGGTACCCGCGGCGGCCCGCGCGGCCGCCAGTCCCGCCTCGTCCGGCGGCCCGTCGTCACCGAAGCGCGCGGCCCGCGCGTCCGGTCCGAGCGACGGTGCGACCAACGTCACGCGCACGGTCATCCGACCTCCTGATCCACCGTGAACGCCGCCACTCGGGCGGGTACGTACGGGCTCCGGGGGCGCATTCGCGCCGGTCCGCGCGCTGTCCGCCCCCTGTGACGGCCCTTGGCGGGACCCCCGGGACACGGTACCGTCCCTGCGACAACCCAAGACGACGGTGCGTGGAAGACCGGTGAGAAACCGGAACGGTCGCGCCACTGTGAGACCGGACCCGGCTTTGCCGGACCGGCGAGTCAGACCCGCCTCCGTCGTCCGCACTCCACCGAATCGGGACGCGCTGTTCCCAAAGGAGGTTCCGGTCATGGCTCACCCCATAGCCCCCGCCGTCGCACCGGCGATCACCCCCATCTCCGTCAAGGCGATCCTGCCCTGGGCCGTTTTCTTCGGCATCCTGCTGATGGCCCTGCTCTACTTCGTCGGCGCCGAACAGAGTGCCGTCTCCCTCATCTCCGGCGAGGACTTGCACGAATGGGTGCACGACGGCCGCCACCTGCTCGGCTTCCCCTGCCACTGATCCGGAGCCGACCCGTGAACTCAGCAACCGTCAGATCCCTGCTCGTCCGCGGCATGCTGGCGGGCCTCGCCGCCGGTGTGCTCGCCCTGGTCGTCGCCTACCTGCTCGGCGAACCCCGGGTGGACGCCGCCATCGCCTTCGAGGGAGCCCACGCCGCCGAGCACGGCATGGAGGAGGAGCTCGTCAGCCGTACGCTCCAGTCCACCGCCGGACTGGCCACCGGCATCCTCGTCTACGGCGTGGCGTTCGGCGGCATCGCCGCCCTCGCCTACTGCTTCGCCCTCGGCCGCGTCGGCCGCTTCTCCCCCAGGGCCACCGCGGCCCTGCTGTCCGGCGCCGCCCTGATCGCCGTGTACGTCGTGCCGTTCCTCAAGTACCCGGCCAACCCGCCGGCCGTCGGCGACGGCGAGACGATCGGCCGGCGCACCGCGCTGTACTTCCTCATGATGCTGCTCAGCGTGCTGCTGGCGGTCGCCTCGGTGAGCGCCGGCAAGCAGCTCGCGCCGCGTCTGGGGAACTGGAACGCCACGGTCGCGGCCGCCCTGGGCTTCGTCGTGTCCATCGGTCTCGCCTACGTCCTCCTGCCCGCCGTCAACGAGGTGCCCGAGCACTTCTCGGCCACCCTGCTCTGGCAGTTCCGCCTGGCGGCCCTCGCCATCCAGCTGACCCTCTGGGTCTCCTTCGGCCTGGTCTTCGGTCACCTCGCCGAGCGACTCCTCGCCCCGAAGCCCGCCTCGGCGGTGACCGGCCGGAGCTCCGCGCCGGAAGCGGCCGCGCCCGCGCTCTGAGGCACCTGACGGGTTCCGAGGCCCTGGCACACCGGGATCACCGGGAGCACCGGGTTCCTCGGACCCGTCGGGCGGCCTTCCGTACGCACCGTGCCGGGGCCGGCCGGGCGGCACCTGCCGCCGGGCCGGCCCTTCGCACGACCGATCGGCTACCCGGCGGTCGCCGGGGGCGCCGTGTCCGCTCCGCTCCGCCGGACCAGGCGGGCCTCGCCCTCGGTGACCGGCTCCCCCACCTGCACGTCGTGCAGCACGTGGGCGAGGATCTCCGCGCCGCGGACGACCCTCGGGCCCGGGCGGTTGAAACAGGCCGGGCCGTCGAGGATCCAGACCCGGTCGCCGCGCACGGCCGGGAGGTCGGCCCAGCCCGGCAACCCCGTGAGCAGGTGGAGTTCGCGCTCCGTCCGGTCGGGCGGGAACCCGCAGGGCAGGAGCAGCAGTACGTCGGGGCGTGCCTCCCGGACGGCCGCCCAGTCCACGGGCCGGGTGTGTTCGCCGGGCTCCGCGATCAGGGGTTCGCCGCCCGCCACCCGGATCTGCTCGGGCACCCAGTGGCCCGCGGGCCAGAGCGGGTCGAGCCACTCGACGGCGACGACGCGCGGGCGGGCCCGCCCCGCCACCTCCGCCGCGACCCGGTCGAGCCGCCCGCGCAGGGACGCGGCCACCCTCCCCGCGGCCTCGGGCGCACCGAGCACGTCGCCGACCCGTTCCAGGCAGCCGATCACCTCGGGGAGCGTCCGGGGCTCCAGGCTCAGCACCCGCGGCCCGGCGTCCAGGACGCGCACCGCCTCGGACACACCGGTGTAGGAGACGGCGCACACTTCGCACAGGTCCTGGGTGAGGACGACGTCCGGGGCGAGTCCGGCCATCCGCTCGACGTCGAGGGTGTAGAGCGAGGAGCCTCGGTGCGCCGCCCCGCCGACCGCCTCGGAGATCTCCCGGCTGGTCAGCCGGTCGGCGTCGAACTCCGCCGCGGTGACGACCGGGACGCCCGCCACCACCGCGGGCGGCCAGTCGCACTCGTGGGTCCGGCCGACGAGCTCACCGCCCAGACCGAGGACGGCGACGATGTCGGTGGCGGCGGGGAGGAGCGACACGATCCGCATCCCCCGAGCGTAGCCCGACGGACCGTCGGGGCGGCGGCCCCGGCGTCGGCGACACACCCACGCCGGTCGCCGTGCAGCAATCCCGTGGTTCGGCGCGGCATTCCCTACGCTACGGAGCGGACATATGCCAATGAAAAGGACTGATCGTGCCCTCCATCCTCAATCCGTACATCACCTTCGACGGCGACGCCCGGCAGGCCCTGGAGTTCTACAAGGACGTCTTCGGCGGCGAACTGAACCTCAACACCTACGCCGAGTTCGGTGCGGGCGACGGGGAGATCGGCGACCGGATCATGCACGGGCAGCTGACCACCCGCAGCAACTTCACCCTGATGGCCGCCGACAACCCGCCGGACACGGAGTTCAACCCCGCCAGCAACATCTCGGTGAGTGTGAGCGGCGAGGACGACGGCGAACTACGCGGCTACTGGGGCAAGCTGTCCGGCAGCGGCACCGTGCAGGTCCCCATCGAGAAGCAGATGTGGGGCGACATCTTCGGCATGTGCACCGACCGCTTCGGCATCACCTGGCTGGTCAACATCAACCAGCCGCGCTCCTGAGGCTGCGACACCCGCCGGAGTGACTCACCGGACCTCCCGGCCGAAGCACCCGGCCGCCGGCCGAAGCACCCGCCGCGCAGGAAGTCGGACCGGCCGACTTCCTGCGCGGGCGCCGCCGGCCCGTCCCACAGGATCAGATGACAGTGGCAGGTGGCACAGTTCCGCCCATGAACATCAATGCCGCACCGCACAGTTGGGACGAGGCCGTCGCTCTCTTCGAGCAGCGGAACCTGCCTGCCGACTCCTACCGCAACCTGTACGAGGAGGACTACGACGTCCACGCGGGCGACCTCGCGATCGACGGCCACCTCGACCTCGACGCCACCGAACCCGACGGCACCGGCTACATCGTCGACGGCGACCTCGACGTCACCGGCGCCGTCCTCAACATCGACGACGGCTGCCCCGCGCTGATCGTCCTCGGCGACCTCCGGGCCCGCGCCGTCTACCTGGAGGGCGACGCCAAGCTCCTCGTCCGCGGAAGCGTCCACGTCGACAGCTTCGTCGGCAACACGACCGACAAGCTCGTGATGATCCACGGCGACCTGCACGCCCGGGCCACCGTCCTGTCCGCCGAGTTCGCCCCGGACCTGATCGGCGACACCCTGCACGGCCCCGTCCTCTCACCTCCCTACCTCTCGCCCGAGCCCGGGCAACCGCCCGTCGCGCCCGAGACGGTGCTCGTGCCCGAGGTCCTGCGCACCGGCGCCGACGACGACCCCGACGACCTGCGCGGCTTCGACGCCCCCGGCGTCCACGGCGGCCGCCTGCTACGCCGCATCGAGGCCGGTCTGCCCGTCACCCTGGCGGGCCTGGAGACGAGCGGGCCCGCCGCCGGGCGGTAGCGCAGGGACGAGGGCAGGGGTGGGGGCGGGGCGGGGGCAGGGCACGTCGACGGCCGCGGTCCCGCCCTGCCCCGCCCACCGGCCCGCGCCGGCCGAGGGCGCGCCCGGACGCGGACACCCCGGCGTGCGGTGCGGACACACACCCCCGACCCCGGGCCTCGTGCCTTGTGGCTCGCGCCTCGTGCCTCAGGAGAGGCGGAGAGGCGGAAGTCGCTTGCCGCGGCGCCGGGTCCCGTGATCGGATGGCGCCGCATCGCGTGCCGGTGGCGGACTGCGTCAGGCATGGAGGTGCGGAACCGAAGGGACCGCCGACCATGGCCTCCCACGACGGCGACCGTGCAGTCGCCTTGAGTCTTCAACTCTCCCGGGCACACCGGGAACTACGCCGCCGGATCGACGAGGTCAGGGCGGACCTGGGGCACCGCCGGCTGAGCGACGACGCACTCGTCGCCCACTGCCTGGCCTTCTGCGCCGCCCTGACGACACACCACCGGGGCGAGGACGAAGGGATGTTCTCCCAGCTGGTGCGCGAACGCCCCGACCTCGCGGAGACGGTCGCGAAGCTGGTCGAGGACCACGGGCTGATCTCCTCGATCCTGTCCCGGGTGGGCGAACTCGCCCACCGGGCCGCCGAGTCCCCCGACCCGGACCTCGACGCGATCGGGCGTGAACTCGACGGGCTGGCGGCCATCATGGAGTCCCACTTCCGCTACGAGGAGCGGACGATCAGCGCGGCGCTCGACGCGGCGGCGCCGGACGTCGACTGGCCGGACGCCGACTGGCCGGACACGGTCTTCCGGTTCGGCTCCGCGTGAACCGGCGTCCCCGCTCTCGGCCCCAGCGACGACCCGGCCCCGCCGACGGCGCGGGCGCCGGGCGGGGCTCCGGTCAGAGGCCGGCGAGCAGCCCGGCGAGGGGAGCCGGCACCCGCCCGGGGTCGAGGGCCTCCGCCAGGAGGTGGCCGTAGCGGATCTTGCGGCCCTTCTTCGTGCCGAGGAAGCGCCGCATCTGCTGCTGCGGTGCCTCGCCCCGGTGGGCGGGCTGGCGTACGAAGATCCGCCAGGCCGGGAGGTCGCCCTCTTCCCTGACGATCTCCTCGACCCTCGGTACGCCCAGCGCGCGGATGAGTTCGTCCTCCAAGTCCGCCGCGCACACGAAGAACCCGTCGCGCGGCGCACCGGCCCGGTCGAGACCGCGGTCGTAGAAGCGCTGCTCGCCGACGTCGCACAGGCCGACGAGGCGCAGCCCCAGCCCAGGCGGCCCGAGGATGTCCGCGTAACGGCCGATGCACATGGCGCCGCCCATGGGGACGACGCACACCCCCTCGGCGGCGAGGTCCCGGCCGCTGCGCGCGGCCAGCGTCTCGACCGCCTCCAGGTCGCTCGGCCCCTCCAGCAGCACGGCCGTCCGCACGCCCAGCCGCACGGCCAGTTCACCCGCCGATTCACCCGCGGGCCCACCCGCCGGCTCCTCGGGGCCGCCCGCCGCCGCCCAGCCGATCACCGCATCCCGGAACGCTCGCATGTCCGCCACAGCGCGATTCTGCTCCTGTGCACGCGATCGGGCACACGGTTTTCGCAGCGCGCCGCCCGCCGGCGCGCCCGCCGCGTCGGGAGGGGCGGGTTCCACGACCTGCCGGAAGCCGTGCGGCGGGCGGCGGGCGGCGGGCGGCCGGTGAGTCGTTCGACGGTGTCGGCGGTGCGTGCGGTCCTCCGCGCCCTCGGCGCTCGCACGGTCCATGGCGGCCGGCATCGCGGCGAACTCCGGTGGCGTCAGGGCCGCCAGGCGGTCCCGCAGGCCCTCGTACCATCGACCCGCCCCGACGCACCCTCGCCCCCGCCCGTAGGCCCGACCACCCGGATGCCGGCCGCCCGCGCCGCGCGCAGCCGTCCCCGATGCTCCGCGCACCGAGGGGGCTGCCCCGCCCGTCCGCCTCGGGCCTCCCCCCGCGAGGTCCGAGGCGGACGGGCGGGGGCGGTCAGGCGCTGACGCGGTCCCCGGTCGTCCCCGCGGGAGCGGAGTCGGTCAAGTAGGCGGCCAGGTCAGGCTGTTCGGGCGCCAGCAGGTGACGCACCCAGGCGTCCCGCTCGTGCAGGACCGGCACCAGCTCCCAGACGCAGCCGATCAGCCCGCCGTCGAGGCGGACGAAGTTCGTCGGGTCGGTGTCCGGGCAGCCCAGCACCGGCTGGCCGGCGGCGGCGCCGGCGAAGTGCAGCACGTTGTCCCACGTCCAGCTGTAGACGTTGAGGTACGCGCCGCTGTCGCCGCCCCGGTGCAGCACCACGAAGGAGGCCGGCGGGGTGCCGTCCGGCTCCGGGAGCAGGTCGGGCAGGAGGGTGTACGCCGCGCGCTCGACCTCCGGCTCGATGCCGGCCGGGTCGGCGGTGACGTGGTAGCGCTTGACCTGCCGCCCGCCGACCTGGATCGGCGGTGGCACCAGCAGGAGTTTCTCCGTGAAAGCCATGGGTGGACCGTACGGGCGCTCCACTGACACCTCCTGTCAGTGGAGTTCGGCCGGCCCACCACCTGCCCCACCCACCAGCTGCCCCACCCACCGCACCGCCCGCCGCCGCGCCGCCCGCTGTCAGCGGGCGGCGGTGACGGCCGCCGCGTACGGCAGCAGCGCCATCTCCCGCGCGTTCCTGATCGCCCGGGCCACGGCCCGCTGCTGCCGGACGGTGAGCCGGGTGACGCGGCGGCTGCGGATCCTGCCGCGGTCGGAGACGAACCTCCGCAGCAGCTCCGTGTCCTTGTAGTCGACGTACGTGGTCCCGGCTCCGAGCAGCAGGTCGGGACGCGGTCGGGCCGGTCGTCCGCCGGCAGGGCGCTTGCCCATATCGGGTTCCTCCGTTCAGTGGTGGTGTGGTCGTGGCGGAAGGCTCAGGAGACCGGCTGCAGGAGCTCCCCGAACGCATCGGGGAGGCTCTTCCACCCCGGCTCGCCCATCATCAGCTCGGCGTCGGTGAGCAGGCAGGAGTCGAGCAGGTCGACGATCCCGTCGACGTCCAGCCCCTCGGCGGTGAAGCTGAGCCGCTGCACCCGGTCGCCGTGCAGCGGATGCCAGTCCAGCGCGGCGGCCGCCCGCCGGGCGGGCGGGTGGCGCTCCCAGTCTCCGTCGGACAGCGAAGCCAGCCAGGGCCCGCACTCCTCGACGGCGAGGTTCGCCCCCGCGGCGTCCCAGGCGAGCATCAGCTCGGGGCGGTTGGCGAGCCAGAACCGACCCCGGCTGCGCTGGGCCGCGGGCACCAGCAGTTCCAGCGCCCCGTACAGCCGGCCCGGGTGCAGCGGCCGGCGGCGCTCCCACATCAGGGTCGCCACGCCGGCCTCGTCGTGCTCCTGCGGCAGCAGCGAGAGCGCCGGGTCGACCCGGTCGCGGGCGGCCGCCACGTCGAACCCGCCGAGGGCGGCCCGGAGCAGTTCCCCGGTGCCGAGCCGGACGCGCCGGGCGGTGGGGTGGAGCTGACGGAGCATCGCCGGCCCGGCCTCGCCGCCGCGGGCGGCGACGGCGATCGTGGTGGCGTACTCGATCTGGTGGGCGAGTGCCTCGGCCCGGGTGCGGCGGTCGTCCCGGGAGGTGTGCTCGCCGTGTTCGGCCAGGTCGTCGGAGAGGGACAGCTCGCCGATCACGCGGTCCGGGTCGACGGCGGTGACCACGCCGGCCAGCTCGACCACGTCGCGCAGGCGGCGCCCGTCGACCTCGCCCCCGGCGATCACCTCGACCGCCGGGTGCGGGTCGCTGCCGCCCCACAGCTCGACGACGGCCAGACCGTGCCGGCCCTCGTCGGCGATCCGCAGCAGCGCGGGCAGCAGGTCCACCCGCAGGGCGCAGCAGGCGCAGTCGTTGGTCAGCGGCACGTCTGCGGTGCCGTGGCGGCCGGTGGCGTCGCGCAACTCGCGGTGGACGGTGCCGAGGGAGGCGTCGCGCAGGTCGTGGTGGAGGACGATCGCGTCGACGGCTCCGTCCTGGATCTCCTGGACGGCCCTGCGGCGCTCGGCGTGGTGCAGCCCGGCCACCACCACGACCGGGAGCCTGATCCGGTCGGTCATCAGCTCCTCGCTCACCAGCTGGACTTCCGTACGCCCGGCAGCTGTCCGGCGTGGGCCATGGTGCGCAGGTTGATCCGGGAGAGGCCGAAGGCCCGCAGGTAGCCGCGCGGGCGGCCGTCGAGGCCGTCGCGGTTGCGCACCCTGGCGGCACCGGCGTCGCGGGGCTGACGGGCCAACTCGCGCTGTGCGTCGGCCCGTTCCCCGGGACTGCTGGACGGCGCGGCGATCGCCCGCTTCAGCTCGGCCCGCCGCTCCGCGTACCGGGCGACGAGGGCGCGGCGGCGTTCGTTCCTGGCGGTCGTGCTCCGCTTGGCCATCAGACCTTCCCCCCTCGGGCGCGGATCCGGGCGACGGCGGCCTCGATGCCGATGGTGTCGACGGTCTTGAGGCCCTTGGCGCTGAGGGTGAGCCGCACGTGGCGACCCTCGCCGGGCAGCCAGTAGCGCTTGCGTTGGATGTTCGGGTCGAAGCGGCGTCCGGTGCGGCGGTGCGAGTGCGAGACGGCATTGCCGAATCCCGGCTTGCGGCCGGTCAGTTGGCAGTGGGCAGACATGGCGGTTCCGTTCGGTGGGGTGTGCGGGTGCGGTGCCCCGCGGGGCCCGCTCACGCCACCTTAGATGAAAACGACTTTCATTTCACCTCGGACCGTGTTCGCCGTGTTCGCCGTGCGTGTCGGGCGCGGGGGCGCAGCGCGGCCGCCGCCCGCAGGGGGTGGGCAGGCGGTCCTCCTCGACCGGGGGCGTGCCGTCGTTCCGGCGGCAGCGGCAGCGGGCCCCTCAGTCCGGCGGCGCCGGGAGCGGCTGCTCGGTCCAGAGGATCTTTCCGTCGGCCGTGAACCGGGTGCCCCAGAGCTGCGCGAGCTGGGAGACGATGAACAGCCCGCGCCCGCCCTCGTCGGCCGTGCGGGCGTGGCGCAGGTGCGGCGCGGCCAGGCCGTGGTCGTGGACCTCGCAGGTGAGCATCCGGTCGTGGATCAGCCGCAGTTCCAGCGGCGGGTCCCCGTAGCGGACGGCGTTGGTGACCAGCTCGCTGACGATGAGTTCGGTGCTGAAGGCCGTCTCCTCGTCCACCTGCCAGGCCTTCAGCCGGTCCCGGACGTGCCTGCGGGCGGTGGCGGCGGCCGTGGGGTCGGCCGCCAACGGCCAGGCGGCGACCAGGTCGGCCGGGAAGGTACGGGTGCGGGCGAGGAGGAGCATCGTCCCGCCCGCCTGACCGCTCGCGTGGAGCCGGTAGATGATCTCGTCGCACAGCTCCCGCAGCGGCCGGCCGGTGCCGGCGCCCACCTTCCGGAGCACCACGGGGAGGTCCGCCGGAGCTTCGTCGGCCTCCGGGACTCCGGCGAAGGCCAGGACGCTGCCCTCCGGCAGTTCGAAGGTCGCGGTCGCGAACGGGGTGTCGTCGGACCCACCGAGCGGGGGTCCGGCCGGGATGTCGGGGACGTCGACGGTCCCGTCGGGGCGGACGACGGAGGGTCCGGGACAGCCGCCGGCCCGCGCCGCCGTGCAGCACCGGGTCAACGGGTCGTAGACGGCGTACACGCAGCTCGCCGCCAGCGCCTCGCGGTGCAGCGGATCGGTCGGTGGGAGCGAGGCCCGTTCGGACGCCAGGTAGCGGAAGGTGTCGTGCAGGCGCGCCAGGAGTTCGTCGGGTTCGAGGTCGAAGGTCGCCAGCGAGCGGATGGCCGTACGCAGTTGCCCCATGGCGGCGGTGGCGTTGATGCCCGTTCCGGCGACGTCGCCGACGACCAGGGCGGTGCGGGCGCCGGACAGCGCGACGGTGTCGTACCAGCCGCCGCTGCCCGAGGGGTTCAGGGGCGCGACGACGGTCTCCAGGGCGATGCGCGAGACGGGGCGCCGGGGAAGCAGATGCCGTTCGAGCGTCGCCGCGACGGCGTGCTCCCGGGTGTACCGGCGGGCGTTGTCGATGCAGAGCGCGGCGTGGTCGGCGAGCTGGCGCACCACCGCGACGTCGTCCTCCCGGAACGGGGGCGTCGACGCCGTGCGGTAGAGGCTGACCAGGCCGAACACGGTGCCGCGCAGGGCGAGCGGCGCGGTGAGCAGCGTGTGGGCACCGGAGGCGCGGATCGCCCCGGCGCGTTCCGGGGCCGCGGCCGTCCAGGGCAGGCCTTCGTCGAGGGCGACCACCCGGGGCTGCAGGTCCGCCAGGGTCAGCGCGAACGGGGTCGGTACGGGGATGGCGCGGACGTCCCCGACCGGGTGCGCCTGCGGCGGGTGCCCGACCGCGCCGCTCCGGAACGCGACGCGGCGCAGCGGGACGCCGTCGGGGAGCGGGGCGAAGGGAGGGTCCTCGCCGCGCACCACCGCGTCCACCACCTCCACGACCGCGATGTCCGCGAAGCCGGGCACCAGCACGTCGACCAGCTCCTGGCAGGTCACCACGGTGTCGAGGGTCCGCCCCACGCTCCGGTGGACGGCCTCCAGCAGCGCCATGCCGGAGCGCGCCCTCTCGCGCTCCGTCACGTCGACCACCGAGACGGCGAGCCCGAGGGCCCGGCCCCGCCGGTCGGCGAGCCGGAAGGCCGAGATCGAGTGGAAGTGCTCGTCCTCCGGGGCCTGCCGGGGACGGACCCGGATGACGCGGTCCAGGAGGGGGACGCCGCTCTCCAGCACGCCGCGGGCGACGGCCTCGGCCGCGACCGGGTCGACCAGGTCGTACACCTCGGTGAAGCGGTGACCGATGAGGTCCTCCGCGCGGACACCCCGCATGGCGGGCGTGGCCGTGTTGATCCGGACGACCCGCAGGTCGGTGTCGAGCACGTGCAGGCCCACGGGTGACAGGGTGAGCAGGGCGTTCAGCAAGGCCTGCTCGGCCTCGTCCCCCGGACCGGGGTCTCCGTCCTGCCCGCCTCGCGTCACCGCCGTCACCTCCCGGGGTGGGCTCGGGGTCCGCCGGCCGCCGAGGGGCCCACACTCCAAGGTGTATCGCCCCGCGGTGGACTCCGCGACTCGCCGGGCGGCGGGCGGCGGCCCGTCGCCCGGCCGGTGACCGGTGGCCCGTCGACCGGCCGTCCGGGGAAGCGCTCGCCGCCTGGCCGTGCGGGTCGGGCCGGCATCCCGGCCTCGCCACACGCCCGCCGTGCCGGGGCCACGCCCCCGCGCGCCCGTCCGGCTCCGGTGCGAACGTGGTGGGAGAGGTACGTGGGAGAGGTACGTGGGAGAGGTACGTGGGAGAGGTACGTGGGAGAGGTACGGCCACGAGCCGAAACGAAGGAGTCCCCCATGAGCGCGGCCGAACGACCGCCCGCCGCCCTGCGGCGGGTCATCGCCCCGCTCGCCCTCGCCCAGTTCATCTGCAGCTTCGCCGGCTCCAACATGAACGTGATGATCAACGACATCAGCGAGGACCTCGACACCACCGTGCAGGGCGTGCAGGTCGCCATCACCGTCTTCCTGCTGGTGATGGCCGCCCTGATGATCCCCGGCGGCAAACTGACCGACCGCTACGGCCGCAAGCGGTGCCTGCTCACCGGCCTCGTCGTGTACGGCGTCGGCGCGCTGATCAGTGCCGCCGCACCGGGCCTGGGCGTTCTCATCCTCGGCAACTCGATCCTCGAAGGAGTCGGCACGGCCCTGCTCATCCCACCCGTCTACATCCTCACCACGCTGCTCTTCACCGAGACGACCTCACGTGCCCGCGCGTTCGGGACGATCATGGCGCTCGGGGGGATCGGCGCGGCCGCCGGTCCGCTGATCGGCGGGCTGATCACCTCGGCGCTCAGCTGGCGGGCCGCCTTCGTGTTCCAGGCCCTGGTGATCGTCGTGATCATCGTCCTCAGCCGGCGGATCGAGGACCCGCTGCCGCCGGACCCGACCCGCCCCTTCGACACCGTCGGCACCGTGCTGTCCGCCGTCGGCCTCGTCCTCGTCGTCACCGGCATCCTCGCCGCCGACGACAACGGCTGGCTGATGCTCGCCCTGCTCGCCCTCGGCGCGCTCTTCCTGGCGGGGTTCTTCCGGTGGGTCCGCGCCAGGGAACGGGCGGGCAAGGAGCCGCTGCTGTCCACCAGCCTGTTCCGCAGCCGCACCTCCGACCTCGGACTCGTCACCCAGAACACCCAGTGGCTGCTCCTGATGGGCGTGTCCTTCACGGTGGCCTCCTACCTGCAGGTCGTCCGCGGCTACGACGCGATCCAGACCGGTGTGATCTTCACGGCGGCCACCCTCGGCATCCTGGTGTCCTCCCTCGCCGCCGAACGCCTCGCCGAGCGGTACGCCCAGCGCACCCTCATCCTGACGGGGTTCGTCACCACGATCGCCGGCATCGTCGTCCTCGTCGTGGTGGTCGGCGGTTCCCCCGGCGCCTGGGCCTTCGCCCCCGGACTGCTGCTGATCGGCCTCGGCCTCGGCGTGATGCTGACCCCCTCGGTCAACATCGTCCAGTCGAGTTTCGCCGAGGAGCGGCAGGGCGAGATCTCGGGCCTGTCGCGCAGCGTGTCGAACCTCGGGTCCTCCCTCGGCACGGCCGTCGCCGGCACCATCCTGGTCGCGGGCCTCTCCAGCCACGCGTACGCCGCCGCCATGATCACCCTGGCCGCCGTCGGGCTCGTCGGCCTCGTCGCCGCCGCGCTCCTGCCGCACACCCCGGCCGCCCCCGCCGCCCCAGCGGACCGGCACGACGGGACCGGCCCGCCCCCGGGAGGCTAGGCGCGCAGCGGGCGGCACGGGTGCGCGTCGGACGAGCCGCCGGGCGGACGAGCGGGCCGCGCCGGCCCGGGCCAGGCCAGGCCAGGCCGGGCTCCTCAGTGCCCGAGGGCCGCCTTCGCCGCCACGAGGACGAGCCCGAGGACGAGGTTGACCACGCCTTCGACGGCCGCCTCGACACGGGTGGCTCCGGCCTGCAGGGCCCCGAGGCAGGCCCAGCCGACCTGCTGCGCCACCGCGACCCCCAGCGCCAGCCAGGCCGCGCCGCCCAGTCCCAGCCCCAGGAGCGGGCTCACGGCGACGGCGGCCGCGGGCAGCACGGCGGCCTCGACGATGGGCCACTCGTGCCGCCCCACCTTGCGGACCTCGGTCCAGCCGGGCCGGCGGCCGACCCGGCGTTCGCCGGCGAGGCTCGCGTAGACGTGGGCGGCCCAGAAGACCACACCGGTGACGAGGAGCAGCACCACCGCCTGGACCCGGGGGAAGTCGCCGACCGCGCTCGCCGAGGCGATCACGGAGGCGGCGAGGAGTGACCCGTAGAGGGCTCCGGCGTAGTCGGTCCGCGCGGCCTGCCGGCCGGTCGGGTCGGGTTTGCGAGGCCAGGGGAGGAGGCGGTGCACGGACTCCACCTTATGGATCGGACCGGTTGCCGGCGCCCTCACACGCGGAGGCGCGCGGATGGCCGTGGGTTCAGAGGGGGATGACGAGGACGGCCTGCGGGCCCTTGGGGGTCTCCCTGACCTGGTACTCGACGCGTTGGCCCTCGGTCAGGGTCCGGTAACCGAGGGAGACGATGGCCGAGTAGTGGACGAAGACGTCCGGGCCGGGGAAGTCCGGGGCGATGAACCGGTAGCCCTTCTCGGCGTTGAACCACTTCACGGTGCCGAAGTTGATCAGCGCGCGACGGCCCTGCACGGCTTGGCCCTGCGCGGCCTGGCCCTGCCCCGTCTCGCCCTGTGCGGCCTGCCCCTGTACGGCCCGGCCGGGCGCGGGCTGCCCGGTGTCCGCCCATCCCGGGGTGCCGGTCGCCAGCAGGGCGCCGAGGGCGAGGGCGGGCACGCACACCAGGGCCGCCAGACGGCCGCGCCGGTTCGCCCGGGCCGCGAACCGGCGGGGCTCCTCCCGCCATGCTTGCCCGGTGTCCGGGCCCGGGCCGGGCGGCACGCAGGGCGCGTGGCCCGACCGGGTGAGCGCGGCGGGAGGAGCCGGAGGAACGGGAGGAGCGGTCGGCGTCGTCGGCGTCACCCCACGGCGGGGGCCGGGCCGACGAGTTCCTTCAGCACGTCCTCCATGGTCACCAGGCCGAGCGCCGTGCCGTCGGCCGCGACGGCGGCGGCCAGGTGCGTGCCGGAGCGGCGCATCGCGGTGAGCACGTCGTCCAGCGGCATCTCCTGCGGCACCCGCGCGATCGGGCGCAGGGCGCGCAGCGGGAACGCCTGGTCGCGGCAGCCGTCGGCGTCGAGGGCGTCCTTGATGTGCAGGTAGCCGACGACCTTGCGGTCCGCCCCGAGGACGGGGAAGCGGGAGAAGCCGGTCCGTGCGGCGAGGTCCTCCAGCTGCTCCGGGGTGGTCCCGGGACCGGCGAAGACGATCTCGGCTGCCGGGGTGACCACCTCGGAGACCGGGCGGCTGCCCAGTTCCAGGGCGTCCTGGAGGAGTTCGGTGTCGCGCTCGCTGAGCAGGTCGGCGTCGGAGGAGTCCTTGACCATCCGGGCCAGCTCGCCCCCGGTGAACACCGAGCCGACCTCGTCCTTGGGCTCGACCTTCAGCAGCCGCAGCAGGCTGTTGGCGAAGGCGTTGATCGAGAACACCAGCGGGCGCAGCGCCCGGGTGGTCGCGACCAGCGGCGGGACGAGGACGTAGGCGGCCTTCTCCGGGGCGGCGAGGGCGAAGTTCTTGGGGATCATCTCCCCGACGAGCATGTGCAGGTAGGTGGCCGCGGTCAGCGCGATCGTGAA
Organism: Kitasatospora sp. NPDC042419; assembly: GCF_056437345.1. Classification (NCBI taxonomy): domain Bacteria; kingdom Bacillati; phylum Actinomycetota; class Actinomycetes; order Kitasatosporales; family Streptomycetaceae; genus Kitasatospora; species Kitasatospora sp. NPDC042419. The sequence goes on along the minus strand of NZ_JBWKAW010000019.1, from coordinate 42,309 downwards.
CGCGAACACGTGGATGAGCGCCTCGGGGACACCCAGCGAGTGGAAGGCGGGCTCCAGCAGGTGGGCGATGGCCGGTTCGGCCACCATGCCGAGCACCAGCGAGGAGACGGTGATGCCGAGCTGGGCCGTGGCCAGCATCGCGGAGACGTGCTCCAGTCCCCAGACGACGGTGCGGGCCCGCCGGTCGCCGGCCTCGGCGCGCGGTTCGACCTGGCTGCGGCGCACCGAGATCAGGGCGAACTCGCCGCCGACGAAGAACGCGTTGGTGACCAGGGTCAGCAGCCCGATGGCGAGCTGGAGCGCGATCATCGGCCGTTCTCCTTCGACTGCCCGGGCTCGCCACCGGCGGCGGGGTCCTCGGCGGGTGGTTCGGGGGCCGTCAGCCGGACGCGTTCGGCGACGTGGTGGGCGACGGTCTCGACCTCCAGGTCCCAGCCGTCGACGTCCACGGTGTCGCCGACGACGGGGATGCGGCCGAGGCGGTCGGCGATGAGGCCGGCCAGGGTCTCGTAGGGGCCGTCCAGCTCGGGCATGCCGATGGCTTCGAGCTGGTCGGTGCGGGTGATGCCGTCGGCGTCCCACTGCTCGCGGCCGCCGGCGCCGGGGCCGAGGTGGAGCAGGTCGGGCACCTCGTTGGGGTCGTGCTCGTCGCGGACCTCGCCGACGACCTCCTCGACGATGTCCTCCAGGGTGGCGATGCCGGCCGTGCCGCCGTACTCGTCGATGACGACGGCGAGGGTCTCCTCGCCGCGCAGCCGGTCGAGCAGCCGGTCGACGGTGAGGGTCTCCGGCACCAGCAGCGGCGCGGTCATCAGGCCGCCGACCGCGGTGGTCGCCCGGTCGGCCGCGGGGACGGCGAGCGCGTGCTTGATGTGGACGGTGCCGACGACCTGGTCGAGGCTCTCCCGGTAGACGGGGAAGCGCGACAGGCCGGTGGCCCGGGTGAGGTTGGCGACGTCGCTCGCGGTGGCGTGCTCCTCCAGGGCCCGGACGTCGATGCGCGGGGTCATCACGTTCTCGGCGGTGAGTTCGCGCAGTCGCAGCGCCCGGACGAACAGGTCCGCGGTGTCGGGCTCTATGGCGCCCTCGCGGGCGGAGTGCCGGGCGAGCGCGATCAGCTCCTGCGGAGTGCGCGCGGAGGCGAGCTCCTCGGCGGGCTCCAGGCCGAAGCGGCGCACCACCCGGTTGGCCGTGTTGTTGAGGTGGCCGATCAGCGGCGAGAAGGCCGCCGAGAAGAGGTACTGCGGGGTGGCGACGACCTTGGCGACGGCCAGCGGCCGGGAGATCGCCCAGTTCTTGGGGACCAGCTCGCCGGCGACCATCAGCACGACGGTCGAGAGCAGCACGCCCAGGACCAGGGCGAGGGTGGCGGCGGTGCCGGCGGGCAGGCCGGTGCTCTCCAGCGGGCCGCGGAGCAGCGCGGAGACGGCCGGCTCGGCGAGCATGCCGATCACCAGGCTGGTGACCGTGATGCCCAGCTGGGCACCGGAGAGCTGGAAGGTGAGGCGCTTGACGGCGCGCAGCGCGCCGGCGGCACCGCGTTCGCCGGCCTCGGCCGCGCGCTCGACCTCGGAGCGCTCGACGGTGGTCAGTGAGAACTCGGCCGCGACGAACACCGCGCAGGCCGCGGTCAGGGCGAGGGCCACGAGCAGGAGCAGTACTTCTGTCACCGGGCCACCTCCGTCCGGGGCCGGGCACAGGGGCGGGGCGACGGGGTACGGCGGCAACTGGGAGGTTCGTCCATCGCGGGGACCGCGACTCCTTCGGATAGGGCGACATGACGGTGGTGGTACGGACGGCGGGATCACCGCCGCTGTGGACGATGATCTCTACACGAGTGTAAAGGGACGGCAAAGCCGCGCCGCGGACACCCCTCGCCCGCCGACGGCACCGGGCCCCCGGACGCGCCGCGGACACCCCGACCCGCCCGGCGCCCTGACCTGACCGGCGCCCCGACCTGACCGGCGCCCCGACCTGACCGGTGCCCCGACCTGACCGGCGCCCGCCGCCGTGCGGTCGGTGGCCGGCCTCAGGGGGCCATGGTCAGGCCGGCCGCGCCGGCGCCCCGGCTGAGCACCACCGAGCGGATGTGTTCGAGCGCACGGGCGTAGTCGGCCCGGGCGGGGTCGCGGCGCACGGCCTCCCGCAGGTCGAGCACGCGGTAGGGCGGACCGAGGTCCGTCACCTGCGGGACGAACTCGGCCCTGGCGACCGTCCACCGCTGCTCCGGCGCGGCCGGCGGGGTGAAGGTGAACCGGGCGATCGAGCTCCAGTTGCCGCGCGGGTCCTCGGCGCCGTCGTAGGTGAACATGTGTCCGGCGAGCTGGTCGCCGAGGCCGTACACCACCCAGGTGTCGTCGATCTTCTCGTACGCCTGCGGGATGTGGGCGTGGGTGCCGAGGATCAGGTCGATGTCGGGCCTGCCGCCGCCCTGGGCGGCGCCCTGCCCGCTGCCCTGCCCGCTGCCCTGCCCGGTGGCCTGCCCGGTGGCCAGTTCGCGGGCCAGGGTGAGCTGCTGGTCGTTCGGCGCGTCCTGCCACTCGGTGCCCCAGTGGATGCTGACCACCACGACGTCCGCACCGCCCGCCCGGGCCGCGCGCGCGTCGGCGAGGATCCGGTCCCGGTCGATCAGGTTGACCGCCCACGGCCGGCCCGCCGGCAGCGGGATGCCGTTGGTGCCGTAGGTGTAGGCGAGCTGTGCCACGGTGGCGCCACCGGCCCGGAGCAACGCGGGCCTGCCGGCCTCGGCCTCGTCACGGGCGGAGCCGGTGTGTGCCAGGCCCACGGCGTCCATGGCGTCGAGCGTGCGGCGGATGCCGGCCGGGCCGTCGTCGAGGGTGTGGTTGGAGGCGGTGTCGCAGGAGGTGTAGCCGGCGTCCTTGAGCGCCCGGGCGACCTGCGGCGGCGACTTGAAGGCCGGGTAGCCGGTGAACGGCCCGCCGTCGGCGCCGTAGACGGTCTCCATGTGGCAGATGGCGAGGTCCGCGCCGCCGATCAGCGGCGCGACGCCGGCGAACATCCTGCCGAAGTCGTAACCGGCGCCGCCGGCGTCCTCCTGGGCCTGGCGGATGATCTCGGTGTGCGGCAGGACGTCGCCGGTGGCGACGAGCGTGAACGCCCGCGGCCCGGTCGGTGACGCGGCGACCGCGGGGCCCCGGCCGTCGCTCGGGACGTCGCTCGGGACGTCCGCCGGGGGCGGCGCGGCCGGGGAGCCGCAGCCCGTGGGGGCGAGGAACAGCGCGGCGGCCACGGTGAGGGCCGCTCGGCGGGGCAGACGCATGGTCGGCTCGTCTCGTGATCGAAGGATGTGACCCGGGCTCCGACTATGCGACGCCCCGGCCGCTCCCCCACGGCCCCACGCTCCCAGGTCACCCGGAGGGTCCGCCGGCACCGGTACCGGCTGACGCCGGAAGGCTGCGGGGAGGCGACCGGGAGGCCCCGGCTCCTAGCATGGAGAGAGGTGGTCACACCGACCGGAGAGAGGTGCCCGGTGAACGAGCAGAGCATGATCGAGACGATCCGATCGGTCTACGCGGCGTTCGGCAGCGGCGACGTCCCGGGGATCCTGGCCAGGCTCGGCGACGACGTCGACTGGGCCTCGGAGACCACGTCCACCGCCGCACCGTGGTACGGCGTCCGCCACGGGAAGGCCGAAGTCGCCGAGTTCTTCGAGCAGTTCGGTTCGACCATGGCGGTGGAGGAGTTCACCCCGCTGACCTTCGCCGCGAACGACAGCGACGTCCTGACCGTGGTGCGGATGCGCGCCACCCGCCGGGACGGCGGGCAGCCGCTGGAGATGGACCTGCACCACCGGTTCACGTTCCGTGACGGGAAGATCGTCCGGTACCGCGGCACCGAGGACACCGCGCAGACCGAGGCGGCGTTCCGCCCCTGACCGCTCCCGTGTCCGCGCGCCCCGTGCCCGACGAGTCCCGGGAGCCCGGACGTACCCCGGACTCGCGGCGGCGGAACGGTCCGTCCGGGTCAAAGCCGCACCCGTGCGGCCCCGCGAGGCGCGCCCGGGACGCGGAACCAAGGTAAGCCTTGGCTGATACGACGGCGTCGGACGGGCCCGCGGCGGGCCCGCGCGGCGCCGCCCCGCCGCCCCGCCGCCCCGTCGGACCCGGGAGCCCCATGCCGACCCCTCGCACCGTCCCCCTCGCCGTCCTCCTCCTCACCGCGCTGCCGCTCGGCGCCACGGGGTGCTCCGGCCCCTCGGGCGGGGGCGGGGCCTCCGACGGCACCATCCGGGTCGAGGCGTCCGACAGCGCCTGCCAGGTGTCCGCGAACACCGTCGAGGCCGGCCGGGTCGCGCTGGAGATCAAGAACACCGGCTCCAAGGTCACCGAGGTCTACATCTACGCACCCGGCGACAGGATCGTCACCGAGCGGGAGAACATCGGCCCGGGCACCGGCGCCACGCTCACCGCGGAGATCAGCCCCGGCTCGTACGAGATCGCCTGCAAGCCGGGCATGACCGGCAGCGGCATCCGGCAGAAGCTCACCGTGACCGGCCGCTCCGCGATCGCGGCGACCACGGCCCCGCGGCCGGACACCGCGCTCGCCGAACCGCTCTCCCGACTGGCCGCGGTCGTCACGCCGACCACCCGGTCACCGTAAGGCGCCGCGCCCGTGGACCCCCAGGACGACAGCCCCCGGAACGACGGCGCGCGGGACGACAGCACTCGGGACGACGCCCCCGGAGCGGACAGCACCCGGAGCGCGCGGCCGCGCGGCTCCCGCGCCGGGGTGGACCGGCGTGCCGTACTCGGCCGGGCCGGCGCCGGCGCGGCCCTCGGCGCCGCCGGCCTCGGGACGCAGCCGAGCCCCCGCCCCCGGCCCCCGACCTCGCCCCCCGCCCCGAGGAGCGCGCGTGTTCGCGAACTACCTGATCGGTCTGCGCGAAGGGCTGGAGGCCTGCCTGATCGTCTGCATCCTGATCGCGTACCTGGTCAAGACCGACCGCAGGGACAAGCTCCTCCCGGTCTGGACCGGCATCACCGCCGCGGTCGTGCTCTCCATGGTCTTCGGCGCCGTCCTCCAGTACGGCTCCGCCCAGCTGAGCTTCGAGGCGCAGGAGGCGCTCGGCGGAACCCTGTCGATCACCGCCGTCGCCCTGGTCACCTGGATGGTCTTCTGGATGCGCCGCACCGCCCGCTTCCTCAAGGGCGAGCTGCAGCACCGGCTCGACGAGGCCATCGCGCTCGGCACCGTCGCCCTGGTCACCACCGCGTTCCTCGCCGTGGGCCGCGAGGGGCTGGAGACCGCGCTGTTCATCTGGACCGCCGTCCAGGCCACGGGCGACGGCGTCCGCCCGCTGGTCGGCGCGGCCCTCGGGCTGCTGACCGCCGTCCTGCTCGGCTGGCTGTTCTACCGCGGCGCGCTGAGGATCAACCTCGCGAGGTTCTTCACCTGGACCGGTGCGCTGCTCATCGTCGTCGCCGCGGGCGTCCTCGCCTACGGCGTCCACGACCTCCAGGAGGCCGGCTGGCTGCCCGGGCTGAACGACCTCGCCTTCGACATCAGCTCCACCGTCCCCAAGGACAGCTGGTACGGCACCCTGCTCAAGGGCATCCTCAACTTCCAGCCCGACCCCACCGTGCTCCAGGTGGTCGTCTGGGTCTGCTACCTGGTGCCGGTGCTCTACCTCTTCCTGCGCCGGCCCCGTCCGAAGGCCACCGCGGCCGCCCCGCCGGTCGAGCACCGCACCGGCCCGCCGGCGTGAGCGGCCGGCGTGGGCGGCGGACGGGGGCGGCCTGCGTGGGCGGCGGACGGGCACCGCGGACGGGCACCGCGGCCGCCGGCCGCACTGTGGCGGCACCGGCGGACGGGCGTTCCAATGGAAGGTGAACCCCGCAGGTCCTCCCCCGGCCTGCCCGCAGCCTCACACCGGCCACCACGCCGGAGAGAGCGAGACGTCCGATGGACGGCGACGCCGAGGTCATCGAATACCTGAACGAACAGCTCACCGCCGAACTGACCGCGATCAACCAGTACTTCCTGCACGCCAAGATGCAGGAGCACTTCGGCTGGACCAGGCTCGCCGCCCACACCCGCGCGGAGTCCTTCGACGAGATGCGGCACGCCGAGATCCTCACCGACCGGATCCTCATGCTCGACGGCCTGCCGAACTACCAGCGGCTCTTCCACGTCCAGGTCGGCCAGACCGTCACCGAGATGCTGACCGCGGACCGGGGCGTCGAGGTCGAGGCGATCGACCGGCTCCGGCGCGGCACCGCCCTGATGCGCACCAGGAACGACATCACCTCCGCCAACATCTTCGAGGCGATCCTCGCCGACGAGGAGGAGCACGTCGACTACCTCGACACCCAGCTGGACCTGGTGGAGAAGCTGGGCGAACCCCTCTACCTCGCGCAGCTCGTCGAGCAGCCCTCCTCCTGACCGCTCCGAGCGCGCGCAGCGGGCACGGAACGGCCCGGGGCCCGCTCTCCGGGGCCCGCTCTCCGGGGCCCGCTCCCCTGCGCGTTCCGGACCGGCGGGAACCGGCGCGGGCGTCGCCGCGCCGCTCCTCACCGCGGGGCCGCCCCGCCCGGACTCAGCCCTGCCGGGCGAGCCAGTCCGCGTAGTGGGTCCGTGCGAGGCCGGCGCCGGGGCCCGGGAGGAGCGTGGTCTCCTGGAGCCGCGCACCGAAGTAGCGGGCGGCCGGGTCCGTCACGACCGTGCGCGGGTCGTCCGTGTCCGCGAGCCCCTTGCGGATGAGCTCGTCCAGCCGGAACGCCTCGGGGCCGGCGACCTCCACGACGCCGTCGACGGGGCTGCCGACAGCCGTGCGGGCCACCGCGGCGGCCACGTCGTCGGAGTGGACGGGCTGGATCTTGACGGGGGCCAGGCGCACGGTGTCGCCGTCGGTGGCCGCGGCCGCGATGCCCTTCATGAACTCGAAGAACTGGGTGGCGTGGACGATGGTGTACGGGATCCCGGCTGCCTTGATCAGGTCCTCCTGCGCCTGCTTGGCGCGGAAGTAGCCGCTCTCCTGGAGCCGGTCGGTGCCGACCACGGAGAGCGCGACGTGGTGCGTGACGCCGGCGTCCGCCCCGGCCTTGAGGAGGTTGGCGGTCGAGGTGCGGAAGAACGCCATGACGGCGTCGTCCTCGAACGAAGGGGAGTTGGACACGTCGACCACGACCGCGGCGCCCTCCAGGACCTCGGCGAGGCCCTCGCCCGTCAGTGTGTCGACACCGGTGCCGGGCGCGGCCGGCACCGCCTCGTGGCCCTGCTCGCCGAGCCCGGCGACCAGCTTGGAGCCGATGAGCCCGGTGCCGCCGATCACTACGACCTTCATGGGGACGATCCTCTCGCTGAGATCCTTCTGGCCTGTCCGGGGCGGTCCGACCGGCCTCTCACCCGCACCGGTCGGTGCCGCCCCACCGAGTTGGACCGGACGGCCACCGGATCTGTGACAGGCATCCGGGTGAATCCCGGGAATCCCCCGGCGGCGGAGCGGAGCGGCCGGCCACCGCGGCCCGGCCCCGACCCTGGTCCAGCCCCTGCCCGGCTCCGCTCGGACTCCGCTGAGGCCCCGGTGAGACTCAGCCGTCCAGGGACGCCACGAAGGACGACACCTTGGCCGGGTTCATCAGCCACATGATCGTCTCGATCCCCTCGGTGGACACGTCCGCGCAGAGGAGGGCCACGGCGGCGCCGGCCGACGATATGAGCACGGCCGGCCGGCCGTTGGCCTCGACCCACCGGAGCTCCGTTCCGGGCCAGAAGTGCGGGGCGAAGGCCCTGAGGTACTTGGAGACGGTGAGACGCCCGACGACCGGGATCCTGGACGCACCGCGCGTCCCTCCGCCGTCGGAGTAGCTGACGACGTCCGCGGCGAGCACCTCTTCGAGCACCGCCAGGTCGCCCGTCCGGGCGGCGCCGAGGAACACCTCCAGGAGACGCCGGTGCTCGGCCGGGCTGACGCGCTCCCGGCGCGCGGCGGCCAGGTGCTTGCGCGACCGGCTCACCAGCTGGCGGGTGTTGGCCTCGCTGGTCTCCAGGATGTCCGCGATCTGCCGGTACGGGTAGTCGAAGGCCTCCCGGAGGACGTAGGCCGCCCGTTCGACCGGGTTCAGCTTCTCCAGGAGCCGGAGGACGGCCAGTTCGAGCACCTCGGCCCGCTCGGCCCCCAGTTGGGGATCGGCGCTGGTGTCGACCGGCTCGGGCAGCCACGGGCCGACGTACGACTCGCGCCGGACCCGGGCGGACTGCGCGAAGTTGATGGCCAGACGGGTCGTGACGGTGGCCAGGAAGGCGGCCGGTTCGAGGACTTCCGCGCGGTCGGTGTTCTGCCACCGCACCCATGCCTCCTGGACGATGTCCTCGGCCTCCACCGTGCTGCCGAGCACCCGGTAGACGATGCCGAACAGCCGCGGGCGTACCGCCAGGAAGTCCTTCGCCGCCCGGTCGAGCGAGCTGGCGTCGGCGCCGCCGTCCATGGTCGTCCTCTCCGGCCGGGTGGGCCTCATGCTACAAGCCGTTCGAGTACGGTGGGCGGGCGATCGGGGAGATCGTCCGGCGAGTCGCACCGCCGGGTCGTACGGCCGGGAAGTCCGTTGTGCGCGCGGGCCGTTCGCGATCGGGTCGCGTCCACGATCGGGTCGCGTCCACGATCGGGTCGCGTCCGCGTGCGGCTGCGGGCGTCCGGTTGTCCTCCCGACAGGAGGAGCTGCACCGGCAGGGACAGCCTGCCCATGGCACGCCCGCACATGGGGCGTCTGCCCATGGAACGTCTGCACATGACGGCGACTCGAACGGTGGATCCCCCGGACATTTACGCCGACGGAGGCGCGCCGCATGGTTCACGTCACGGCCCGCCGCGCCACCCTGTCCGGCCTCGGGCCGGGTGCTCGGGCCGGACGTCCGGCCCGGCGCGGCCGGCGGTCACGTCCGCCCTCCTCCCCCACCCTGGAGCCCCCATGACACGTCAGCCTGCCGGGCCCGGCCGGAGACACGGCCTCCGCCGCTGGATCCCGGCCACGACGGGCGCACTCGCCCTCACAGCAGGCCTGCTCGGCGCCGGTGCGCCGCCGGCCACCGCCGCCGGCCTCACCCAGGTCACCGGGTTCGGGTCCAACCCCGGCAACCTCGCCATGTACGCGTACGCCCCGGCCGGCCTGCCCGCCGGCGCGCCGCTGGTCGTCGCCCTGCACGGCTGCCTGCAGAGCGCGTCCGACTACCACGGCCACTCCGGCTGGGCGCAGTTCGCCGACCGGTACGGTTTCGCGGTGGTGTACCCGCAGACCGGCTCGGCCAACAACGCGCTCAGCTGCTTCCGCTGGTTCGACTCCGCCCAGAACACGCGCGGCAGGGGCGAAGCGCTGTCGATCAAGCAGATGGTCGACAAGGCCGTGGCCCAGTACGGCAGCGACCCCCGCCGGATCCACATCACCGGCCTGTCGGCGGGCGGCGGGCAGGCCGCCAACCTGCTGGCCGACTACCCCGACGTGTTCGCCGGCGGCTCGATCGCCTCCGGCCTCCCCGCCCAGTGCGCGACCGCCCAGAGCGCCGCGTCCGGCTGCCAGAACACCGACCAGGGCCTGACCCCTGCGCAGTGGGGCGACCGGGCCCGCAACTCCCACCCCGGCTACCACGGGCCCTACCCGCGCGTCGCGATCTGGCAGGGAACCACCGACACCACGGTCAAGCCGGTCAACGGCGCCGAGCTGCGCGACCAGTGGACCGACGTCCACGGCATCCCGCAGACCGCCTCCGGCACCCGCTCGCTCCCCGGCGGCACCACCCTGAGCGTCTACGACGGCGCCGACGGCAAGCCGGCCGTCGGGCTGTACTCCGTCTCCGGCATGGGCCACGGCCTGGCCGTCGACCCGGGCTCCGGCACCGGCCAGTGCGGCGCGACCGGCGGCTACTACCTCGACACCATCTGCTCGACCTACTACACGGCCGCCTTCTGGGGGCTCGACAAGCCCGCCGGCGACGGCACCACGCTGCCCGCCCCGACCGGCCTGACGGTCACCGGCACCACCGGCAGCACGGCCTCGCTCGGCTGGTCCGGCGTCACCGGCGCCGCCTCGTACCGCGTCTACCGCGACGGCACCGAGGTCGGCACCGCCACCGGCACCTCCCACACCGACACCGGCCTGACCGGCGGGACGTCCTACTCCTACGCGGTGGCCGCCGTGGACTCCGCCGGCACCGTCGGCACCCCGTCCGGGGCGGTCACCGCGACCACCACCGGCCACACCGCCCACTGCACCACGGCCGACAACTACCACCACGTCGCCGCGGGCCGGGCCCACACCGGCGGCGGCCACGCCCACGCCGACGGCTCCGAGCAGGACATGGGCCTGTACAACGTCTTCACCACCCACACCCTCAAGGAGACGGCCGCCGGCTACTACGTGATCGCCGACAGCGGCTGCTGACAGCACCGCACCCGGGTTCCGGCCGGGGTCCCGCCGGGGTCCCGTTCCACCGCTCACGGCGGGACGGGACCCGGAGGACCGGCCCGGGGGGTCACTCGTCGGACGGGCCCCGGGGCGCTTCGGGCTTCGCGTGGAGGACCTCGCGCACCTGGTCCGCAGCGCGGGCGATGTTCTCGGAGACGAAGTCCGCGAAGCGGGCGATGTTCTCCAGGCGGACCGCTGCCGGGGTGCCCGGGCCGAGGATGCCCGCGCCCTGCCGGGCGACCTCGCCGAGGTGGGCGGTGGCCCGGGCGCTGGCCATCGTGGACTGGTACATGACGTCGTTGTCGACGACGTAGCGTTCGCGGCGGCGCTCGTCGCGTTCCCGCCGGATGAGGCCCTGGCCTTCGAGGAACGTGACCGCCTTGGACACGGATGCCGGGCTGACCTGGAGGCGCCCGGCGAGCTCGGAAGCCGTGAGGCTGCCGGCGTCGGTGGTGTAGAGGCCGGCGAGCACCCGGGCCGTCATCTTCGGCAGGCCCGACTGCATGAAGAGGGTGGTGAACGTCTCCTCGTACTCGCGCACCGCCTCGGCATCGCGCCCGTGGGTCTGCGGGAGCGCGTCGGAGTCCTGGGCGACGGCCTTCCTGCGGCGGTGGGCGCGGCGTTCGGTGGCCCGGTGGGCGAGGTCGGCGCGGTAGGCGGTGGGGCCGCCGTTGCGCATGACCTCGCGCGTGATGGTCGACGTCGGGCGGTCGAGGCGTCTGGCGATCTCCGCGTAGGCCAGGCTGTCGGCCAGCCCCAGCGAGATCTGCTGGCGCTCCTGCTGGGTGAGCCTGCCTCCCGGCATCGGGGCCTCCTTCGTAGTCCGTGGCGCCCCCACCATAGCGTTCGACCCCGGACGATCGCAATGAAGACGGCGGCGAACCGTTGCGTTCGCTCCACATCACTGCAATGACTTCTCAGGCACCACCTGCCGGAATAGCATGTGGATGCAATGAATCACCTGCCCGACATCGCGAATGCAACGTAGCGTTTTCGCTGCCGGAAATGACGCGGCCGGGCTCCGGAGCGGACTGCCGCCCTCCGGTCACCCTCCCCACAAGAAAGCAGGGCCCCGGGAGCAGCCAACACTCCCGGGGCCCTGCCCCTTCAATGCCCACGCCCCCGGTCGGTGATCGGCTCCGGCGCGAGACGGTGCACCGGGGCGCGGGACCTCAGCGGGACGTCAACGCCCCTGGAGGGACTTGACGTTGTCGCCGAAGGTCCAGCCCTTCGAGCCGTCCCAGTTGATCGACCACGTCATGAGCCCCTTCAGCGCACCGCCGAAGGCGTTCCACGACTGGCTGACCAGGCCCGGTGCCATGTGGCCACCGCCCGCACCGGGCTGGGCCGGCAGGCCGGGCACCTGCTTGTCGTAGGGCACCTTGATGGTGGTGCCCTGAATGGTCAGGCCGTTGTTCAGGCAGGTGGTCTGCGCGGTGAAGCCCTGGACGGTACCGGCCTGGTAGGAGTCGCCGGAGCAGCCGTACATGCTGCCGTTGTAGTACTGCATGTTCAGCCACCACAGGCGGCCGTTGTCCGCGTACTTCTTGATGATCGGCAGGTAGGAGCCCCAGATCGAGCCGTAGGTGACGCTCCCGCCGGTGACGTACGCGGTCTCCGGGGCCATCGTCAGGCCGAAGCCCGCGGGCATCTGGGCCAGCACGCCGTCGATGATGCGGATCAGGTTGGACTGGGAGGCGGACAGCGTGTTGATGTTGCCGCTACCGGACAGGCCGGTCTCGATGTCGATGTCGATTCCGTCGAAGTTGTACTTCTTGAGGATCGGGACGACGGTCGCCACGAACCGGTCGGCGACGGTGCTGGAGCTCAGGTCGATGCCTGCGGCGGCGCCGCCGATCGACATCAGGATCGTCGCCCCGGCCGCCTTGGCCCGGCACATCTCGGCGGGCGTCGAGACCTTGACGCCGGCGTCCATGCCGTCCTGCCACTGGACGGTGCCGTCCGAGAGGATCACCGGGAAGGCGGCGTTGATGACGTTGTAGCCGTGCGCGGCGATCCGGCTGTCCGTGATGGGCACCCAGCCCATGCCGGGGTGGACGCCGTTGGCGGCGCCGTCCCAGTTCTCCCAGTACCCCTGCAGGACCTTGCCCGACGGCTTGGGCTTCGTGGGGCAGGTGTCGCCCGGCGGGGTGGTGGGCGGCGTCGTCGGCGGGGTCGTCGGCGGCGTGGTGGGCGGGGTTGTCGGCGGCGTGGTGGGGGGCGTGGTCGGCGGGGTCGTGGGCGGCGTGGTGGGCGGCGTGGGGCTGTTGCCGCCGGGGCCGGCGAGTGACACGTCGTCGGCGTAGTACGCGGGCTGCCCGTACCAGCCGTGCAGGTAGACGGTCACCGAGGTGGTGCTCGGCCCGGTGGTGAAGCTCGCGCTGAGCTGGCTGTACGACGCGCTGTTCGGCGTCCAGGCGGACGAGGTCCCGGTGATGCCGGTGCCGGTGGCGCCAAGGTAGACGTAGCTGCCCTGGACGTAGGCGCTCAGCGTGTACTGGGAGTTGGGCTGCACGCTGACGGTCTGGGTGCACTGGGCGTTGTCCAGGCCGGTCGGCGTGGCCTTGAGCGCGGAGGTGCCGGAGTGGACCGGGCTGCTGACGGCCGCGCCGGAGCCGCCGGCGCAGGTCCAGTCGGAAAGTCCGTTCTCGAAGCCGGAGTTGGCCACCAGGTTGGGGACGGCGGCCCCGGCCGTGACGGTGCCGGCCACGGCGAGACCGGCACCGATGACGGCGGCGGCGGTGATGCCGGCGAGGGAGCTCCTCAGGGCGGTCGGCCCGCGCTCGGCGCCGCCGCCGGTCCGGTTCACCCGCGCCGCGCGCGCCAAGGGCGCCCGCTGCGGGCGAGGGGCCCGGAGCGACTCGCTCCCGGCCAGGTCGCCTTCGATCCGGTCGCCTTCGAGGCGGCCGGGATCCGGACAGGGGCGGAAGTCGCCCGACGGACGTGGATTGCGCGACCTTCGACGGAACATGCTGCGCTCCCTTCCCGCCGAGCGCCATGGACATGACCGACGCGTGGGGGCGTGACGCCCGGCTCTGGGTGAGGTGGGGACATGTGGGGCTGTGCCGGACCGGATCGTAGGTGGGGCGGCAGAGCTCGTCAATAGGTCTGGACCAAACAGGTCTGGACCACTCGTGTCAGGCGCGGCTCGTCCGGGCCCGACCGAGCCGCGCCCGACGCGAGGGAAGACCGCCGGGCCCCTGTCTCCTGCGGCGGGCCACGACTGCACCGGGCGGCCCCGCCGGGGGGACGACCTGCGCACCAGGGGGGGTCAGGCGAGACCCGCGACGGCAGCCTGGACCTTGGACGCCAGCGCTTCCGGCAAGGGGACGTAGCCGATCGGGGCGATGGCCTGTTGGCCGGCGCCGCTGCTCGTGTAGGTGAGGAAGGACTTCAGGGCGGGCAGGGCTGACGCCTTGTTCCCCTTGTCGCAGACCACCTCGTAGGTGACCAGGACCAGCGGGTAGGCGTTCTCCTCCGTGGTCGCGTAGTCCAGGTTCAGGGCGAGGTCGCCGTCGGTGCCGACGACCTGCGCCTTGGCCAGGGTGGTGGCGGCGTTCGCGGCGTTCGCCTCGACCGGCGCGGCGGCCCCGGTGCTGATGGCGGCGCTCTTCAGGTTGTTGGTCTCGGCGAAGGACAGTTCGACGTAGCCGATCGAGTTGTCGACCTGCTTGACCTGCGCCGAGACCCCGGCGGAACCGTTCGCGGACTGCCCGCCCTTGCCCGCCCAGGCCTTTCCGGCCGGGTAGGCCCAGGCGCCGTTCGACGCCGCGGCGAGGTACGCGGTCAGGTTGGCGGTGGTGCCGGAGTCGTCCCCGCGGTGGAGCGCCTGGATCGGCGCGTCGGGCAGGCTGGTGCCCGGATTGAGCGCGACGATGGCCGGATCGTTCCATTCGGTGATCTGCGAGTCGAAGATCCTGGCCGTGGTGGGGCCGTCGAGGACGAGCCTGTCGACACCGGCGATGTTGAAGACGATCGAGATCAGACCTCCGACCATCGGCAGGTCGATACCCCGGCCGCCGGCGCAGGCCTGCCGGGAGGCGTCGACCTCGGCGGGGCTGAGGGCCGCATCGGTGCCGGCGAAGGCGACCTTGCCCGAGTTGAACTGCTGGACGCCCGCGCCCGAGCCGCCCCCGCCGTAGTTCACGGTGACACTCGGACACGCCGCTTCGAACTCGGTCCTCCACAGGTCGATCGCGTTCCCCTGAGCGGTCGAACCGGCACCCAGCAACGGCCCCGACCCGCCGCAGGCGATCGGCGCGGAACCCGGTGCGGAACCCGGTGCGCTGCTCGGCGCGGAGGTGGGTGCGGCCCCCGCCGCGGTCTCGGACTCCGCGCCGCACCCCGAGGCGGCGACCGCCAGGGCGAGCGCCAGCACCGACGGCGTGAGCGAACGGATCATGACGGACCGACCAGTAGACACGGGGGCTCCCTGCCAGGACGTGACGCACCGACGAACGAACGCAGCCATCGTCCGCAGCGGCCCCTCGGACATACCCGTGACGCACAGGAATCCCCCTGAACGTCACCGTGAATTCACCTTCCGTAGACCCTGCCGCCACCGCCTCCTATGCACGGACGGGTAGGGCTGGATGCCGCCGGCGTCGAGGTGGCCGTCGACGTGGCCGTCGAGGTGGCCGTCGAACTGCCCACCGGCTCGCCCCAGGTCGTCCACATCGGGTCAGCGCCCCGGCGACGCCGACGCCGGCGGCCCGAACAGCCGTGCAGCCAGGCGCCCCCGCGAACCGGCTCAAGGCCTCCGGGCCACCCGTCGATCACCGTCCGGGCCGCGCCCGGACCGTGCCCGGGCCGTACGGTACTGTCCGCGGTGATGGACGGATCAACGGGAGAATCCCAGCCGCCGTGGGAGGCCGTCGCCCCACTGGTGCGGGCGGCGCAGGGGGGCGACGCGCTGGCGATGGACGAGGTGCTGACCGTGGTGACGCGCTACGTGACCAGGCTGTGCCGGCCGATCGCCCTGGCGAACTGCGAGGACGCCGTCCAGGAGGCGCTGACCGCGATCTTCCTCGGCTTGCGGGGGCTCCGTGATCCGCAGGCCTTCTACGGATGGGTGCGCACCGTCACCGTGCGCGAGGCGGTCCGGGTCGCGCGGCGCACCGCCGGCGAGCGGACGGTCGACCCCGGGGAGTTCACCGGTCTGCCCGGTCTCGTCGGCGACGGGGAACTGTCCGCCCAGGTACGGGACGTGCTGGCGCGGATGCCCGCCCACCACCGCGCCGTGCTGGTCCTGCGGGAGCTGGAGGAGCTTGATGAACGAGGTGCGGCCGAGGTCCTGGGTGTCGCGCAGGGGACGGTCAAATCCCGTCTGCACCGCGCCCGTTCGGCCTTCCGGAAAGCGTGGCTGCAGTGAGCGTTGACGCCGTGGCGCGGCTGCGGATCCTGGCCGCCGGCCTGCGCACCACGATGTACGCGGAGGAACACCTGGCGCTGCCGTACGACCGGGTGTGGGCGACCGCCTCGGACCTGTCGGGAGAACTGCCGCACCTGGTCCCCTTGTTGCGCGAGTTCCGCGTTCCTCCCGGCGACGCCGACCGCAAGGACGCCTTGGCGACGGGACCGCTGGGATTCCACAGCGCCTTCGAGGTCCGGCTCGCTCCCGGGTGGTGCCTGATGCAGTCGCGGTTCGTCGTGGGCGGCATGGCGGCCGTGCCGGAGGGTGACGGGACGCGCTTCGCCGTTCTCGGCGCCGCGCGCCCCGCCGCCCTCCGGCCGGTTCAGTGGGCGTACGCCCTCCGGGCCCGCCACGGACGGACCTTCGTCCGGAAGGTCGCGGACCGGGCGTCCCTGCGCCCGTGACCCGTCAACTGCCCGCCGGGAACATCTCGTTCAGCGCCGCCGCGACCACCTGGGGACTCTCCTGCGGCAGGAAGTGACCGACGCCCGGCACGATCCGCACCGTGAGGTCGTCCGCGTGCCTCTCGCCTCCGGCCAGCATGGACGGCGGGATCACGTTGTCCCGCTCGCCGCCCAGCAGCAGGGTCGGGACGGTCAGCCGCTGCCCGCGCCTCGTGCCGCGCAGCAGCGCGGGGACCTCACGGACCACGTACTGCCAGAACATGGCCTGCCCGGCGTGCGCGCCGTCCCGGGTCGCGGCGCTGAACTCCGCCAGTTCCTCGGCATGCCAGACCGACGGGTCGGCGACCTGGTGCCGCAGCAGGAAGCGGCTGAACGCCGGCCAGTGGCGCAGCACGGCCCTGCCGACCACCGGGTACTCGACGAACGCGGTGTACCACTGCCGCCACAGGTTCGGCAGGATGGCCCGGTGCCGGGCCCACGGGTGCGCCATGTTGAGCGCCAGGAAGCCGCTGAACCGCTCCGGAGCCCGCCCGCACAGCCGGAAGCCGACGTGGGCGCCCCAGTCGTGACCGACCAGGCCCACCCGGTCGAGCCCGAGGGCGTCCAGCAGCGCGACCACGTCCGCCGCCAGGCCGTCGATGTCGTACCCGCGCCGGGTCTGCTCCGACCAGCCGAAACCACGCAGGTCCGGGCAGATCAGCCGCCGCCCGGTGGCCGTCAGGGCAGCGACCCGGTGCCAGGCGAACCAGTGCTGCGGGAACCCGTGCAGCAGCAGGACCGGCGCCCCTGTCCCGTACTCGGCGACGTGCAGCCGGGCACCCCGCACGTCCACCCAGCGGTGCTGCGCCCCTTCGGCGTTCGGGAACGGTCGGCCGGCGGCGGCCGTGGCCGCCGTCTCACTCGATGTCGTACTGGACGTCACGGAAACGCCTCTCGCCTCGGCGGGTCCCCCGCGGACCCGCTGCGGCATGCCAGGAGGCCGGTACCGACCCAAAGGTTCCCCGCGCAGGCGAAGTCGACATGGGCTGTTCGCGGCCGGGGACGACGCGGCCCGGCGGCCCCTCCCGACGCCGCCGGGCCGACCTGTCCGGCAGGGGGCCCGGCGGGTGGCACCGGACCCCCCTGAACCCGCCCCGAGGCGCATGCGGAGCCTTCCCCATGTCGCTCGGATCCGTGCCCGCTACCCCCGGCGGGCCCGTCCCCACGACGACCGTTCTGCCCGACGTGCCCACCGGCACCGCCGCGCGCCCCCTCCCCCGCCCCCGTGCCGGGTGGCCCGGGGTCCCCGCCCCGGAGTCGGCCCGCCGGACAGCACGATCCGGGACCCCCACGCCGTCAGGACCCCGCCAAGAAGGGCGCATCAGGCGTCAGGGCCACGTCGGCAGCCGCCTATCCGAGGCCGCGGGCGTCCTGCTTCAGTGCGGTGTCCACGGTCAGCGCGGTCGCCACGACGAGGCTCAGCACCGGGTCGGCGAGCGGGCGGTGGATCTGGAGCACGTAGTTGTCGGCCGTGGTGAACATCGTCTTCGCCAGGCCTTCCCAGGTCTTGGTGATCCGGGCGATCTCGGTGTCCGTCTCGTCGACGATGGAGAAGTTCCAGGCCCGCCAGTTCTCCGCCTTGACGGCGCCGATCTTCTGCCCGCCGACCTCCAGCGCGAAATTGATCTTCCCGATGGCGTTCTGCTGGACGATCTGGCCGACCTCCTCGCCGTTCGGACGCTGCACGACCACCCGGGACTTGATGAACTTCGCCGGGCGGGTCAGCAGCAGCACCGGGGCGCCCTGGGCGTCACGGATCTCCAGCTTGTGGGTCAAGTACTGGTCTATCGAGCTGAGCAGGCGTATCACCTTGCGCAGGCCGCTCTGGCCGACCTGGACCACCGAGCCCAGCGTGGCGCCCTGCTGGTCGAAGACCGAGTACTCGTTGGTCAGCTCGATCAGCTTGGCCTTCTGGTTCACCACCAGGACCGGCTCGGAGAAGAGGGTACCGCCGCCGCCGGAGACCGGTCCGACGCCCGCCTGCTGCTGTACCTGGCGCTGCACCTTGGCGGAGTCGCCGGCCGGCGCGGCCGGCTGCCCGGGGATGCCGGGGGTGTTCGTGTTCTGGGACATGGCGGGCAGATTAGGCTCGTTCCTCCGCCGGTGGCCAAATCGTTTCGAACGGCCCGGGTTCGTTCGAGACCACGGGCTGTGGCTGCAACCTGCACATTCGGGTGTTGCGAGCGGCAGTTGGCCGGCATTCGACGGTTTGGGTGTGGCCGATGTCACACTTAGGGCCCGCCGTGCTTCCGAACGCTCCGGCCCCTCGGCTCCCCCTCGGGGTGCCGTTGCGCGCGGGCCGGGATCGGCGTCGAGCCCCGGGATTCCCCGGTCCGACGTACCCGCACAGCCGCTCCATGTCGTCGCCCGGGTGCCGAGTGGTGTTCAGGCCCGGGTCCGCCGCCGGGTCGCCGGCGCGCGGGCCCGGGCCGCGTGGGCCCGGGCCGCACGGGTCAGCGGGCGGTGGTGACGAGGGCTTCGATCTCGGGAACGACGGCGGCGGGCGTGGGGAGGGCGTCGTTCTCGGCGCGGAGCCGGAGCGCTCCGGCGAGGAGTTCCGGGTCCGAGACGAGGCGGGTGAGCAGGGCGGCGTCGACGTCGCCGGAGGCGGAGCGCAGGCCCGCACCGGTGGCGACGAGGGCGTCGGCGACGGTGAAGCTGTCGGCGCCCTGCGGGAGGAGGAGCTGCGGCACACCGGCCTGCATGCCGGTGAGCGTGCTGCCGGCACCGCCGTGGTGGATCACCGCGTCGCAGACCCGCAGCAACTCCGCCAACGGGGTCCACGGCAGCGGGCGGACGTTGTCCGGAAGGGTGCCGAGGCCGCTGAGGTCGGCGCCCCCGACGGCGAGCAGGAACTCCGCGTCGACCGAGGCCGCGGCCTCGACCAGGCGGGCGATGGCGTGCACGCCGTCCACCTCGGTGACCACGGTGCCCAGGGTGACGGCGACCCTCGGCCGGACGCTGCGGCGCAGCAGGCCGGCCGGCACCACGCCGCCGCCGTTGAAGGGGAGGTAGCGCATCCGCAGCCCGCCCGGGTCGCCGCCGAGCGAGGCCGGGACGATGTTCAGCGCGGTGGACTCGGCCGGCGCGGCCACCCCGTACGCCTCGTAGACGTCGGTGAAGTGATTCGCCAGCTGTGCGGCCAGGGCGAGACCGGAGATGACGCCGAAGTTCTGGAGCGCGGTCGGGATCCCGAGCTTGGCGCCGACCAGTTGGGCGGAGGCCAGGCAGGAGTCGTGGATCAGCAGGTCCGCACCCCAGCCGTCGACGGTGGCCAGCAGGTCGTCCACGGTGGAGCGCGAGGCGTGGGCGAAGGCCGCGGCGCCCCGTTCGAGGATCTCGTCCTGGGACATCTCCGGCCGGGCGAAGCGCATGGCCTCGCCCTCGACGGCCTCGAAGGACTCCATGAGGGGCCGGCCGTCCCCGATCTCCACGATCGGGAAGCCGGCGCCCCGGATCGGATCCACCGGCTGCGGTACGGCGAACAGGATCTCGTGCCCGGCGGCCCGCAGGGCCTGCGCGGTCGGCACCATCGGGAACAAGTGGGTGGGCGCACCCGGGCCGGTGAAGAGTATGCGCACGGCTGTCTCCAGATCGTTCATCGACTGATCGATATCGGAACGCGCGGGCGGGGCCCGCACCTTCCATCATCTGATGAACCGTCATTCTTCTTCCCGGTACGATCGATAACCGGACATTCTCACGCCGCGCTCGCCCCGGCGTCGCCGAACGCCGCCTCCAGCCACCCACAGGCGCCCAGGACGACCCCCACCCCACCGTCCGGTCGCGACCCGCCGCCGAGACGATCTCCACACCGGCCGGACCAGCCGCTGCCGACACACCCGGCGACTGCAAGGGTTCTGCAACTTGCTTGCAGGGATTTGCCATTGTGGGTGGACAGACCGTGCCTCGACCGGGCGGTGACCCGGCTGCAGGCACGATGGGGGGTAAGGTCGTGAACAGTTCACTCAGAAGGTGCATCCCGGCCGCGCAGGGGAATGCGCGCTGGGCAACGATGGCAGAGTGCAAGCGGGTGCTGGTTGCCGTCCACACCTTGGTCTACGCGCAACGACTCCGAGACATCTTCGCGCTCCTCGGTTCGGACTTGAGGGTCCAGGTCGTCTTCACGGTGGCGCCTCACGCCTTCAACGACGGCGTGGCCGGCTACCTGTCGGCACTGGGGGGCACGGTGTTGCCGTGGGAGACGGCAACGGCCATGGAGTTCGACCTGGTGCTGGCCGCCGGTTCCCAAGGGATCGACCAGCTTCGAGGGCCCGTGGTGAGACTTCCGCACGGTGCCGGGCACCAGAAGCTCTCGCCCGCCGGAGAGGACGGCCGACGGAGCGTCTCCGGGCTGGGACGGGAGTTCCTCATCTGGGAGGGGGAGCTCACATGCGCGGCTTTCGCCCTCGCCCACCAGGACGACCTGACGGAGCTCTCGACATCATGCCCCGATGCGCTCGGGGTGGCGGAGGTCGTCGGTGACGTCGACCACGACCGGCTGGCAGCCAGTATCCCGTTCCGCTCCGAGTACCGACACGCGCTCGGGCTCCGGGATGACGAACGATTCGTCCTCGTGTGCTCCACCTGGGGCACCGGATCGGTGTTCGGTCAGCCGGACAATCTCTTCCCGCGCCTCGCCACCGAGCTTCCCTCCGACCGCTTCCGGACGGCCATGCTCGTTCACCCGAATGTGTGGTCGGGCCACGGCGGTTGGCAGGTCCGGTCCTGGGTCGCGGGCACGACGCGGGGCGCGGTCACGCTGGTCGCCCCGGAGACGGACTGGCGTCCGCTCCTGGCGGCGGCGGACTTCGTCATCGGTGACCACGGGTCGCTCACGCTCTACGCCACCATGACCGCAGCACCCGTCCTGCTGGCTCGCTTCCCTTTCCAGGACGTCAACCTCTGTTCGCCCGGGGCGCTTCTGGCCCGGACAGCTCCTTCCCTGTCGCTGACGCACTCCCTCGACCGACAGCTCGACTATGCCGAGAGGCAGTACCGACGGGAGGACTACACACCGATCGCGGCTCGCATCTCCTCCGAGCCCGGCCGGTTCGACTCCAATATGCGCAGGTTGCTCTACCGAGTGCTGGAGCTGGGCGAGCCCGCACACGAACCCGAGGGAGGGCCTGTCGCCCTTCCGCGCCCGTTGTCGGGAGCGGCGCGGTGGCGGTGACCGTCCGGGTCCGCATGGCCCGGGAGACGCACAGGGCTCACACAGCCTCCTGGATGGCCGAGGTCACGTCAGCTGTCGGCCCGGTCTGGCTGGTTCGACTCACCGCAGTCACGGAAGGGCATCGGGCCGACGCCCTCCGGGCTCCGGCTGACGAGCACCTCTCCATCGGACTCGGCTCCCCCCGCGACGAGAGGTGGCGGCCACACGCTGACGTCCTGCACGAGCACCGGCCGTGCAGCCGTCGCGAGGCCGAGTGGCGAGCCGGAGACACGATCGGGCGCTTTCCGGGGTGCGCAGTAGCTGCTGTGGGCTACCTCGGCGGACTCGTCGTTGCGACCAGGACGGCCGAGTGCGTACAGGTGTCGGAGGTGAGCGGCCCCGGTTGGGAGCCTGCCGTGATCGGCTCCCTGTTGCACGGCTGGCTCGCCGCAGGAAGGAGTACGGCCGACCTGATCACCGTGGCGCCGGTCCGGTGCGACTATGCCCGTGGGAGGGCGTCGATCCTGCCGGCCAGGCGGCCAACGTCCAAGGCACCCAGTGATCGGTAGATCGCGAGCGACTGCCCGAACCGCATCAACGCATCGGCCGGGCAGTCCTGCTGTTCGGCAAGCTCCCCCATCAGTTCGAGAACACGTGCTTCCCAGTGCCGGGATCCGAGCTGCCGGAACTCCTTGAGCGCGTCGTCGAAGCACTCCTCGGCAGAGGAATTCTGCTGGGCTGCGGCATGAGCTCGGCCGAGCCACGCCATCGCCCGGGCGGCCTCGTACCGGTCCGGAAGCGCGAGGAGTTGTTGGTGCGCCTGCCTCAGCAGGCGCACCGCATCGCTGTCTCGGCGTCGCGCCAACATCAGTTCTCCCAGCGAGAGCCTGGCAAGTTCCGCGCCACGGAGGTAGCCGAGCGACTCCCTCAGCTCCAGTGCACGGCCGAACGCTTCAGCCGCACGGTCCAACTGACCCGAGGCCTGGTGGGCATGGCCCAGGCCGTGCTGGGCATCGGCCTCGGCCCGTGAATCCCCGACTTCCTGAGCCAGCGTCAGCGCCGCGGCGAACCACTCAGCGGCTCCGGTCAGCCGGTCTGCGTTCCGCAAACCATGGCCCCCCGAGGTGAGCATCCGGAGCTCCCCCGGCCGATCGCCGGCACGGCGCGCCGCCGCGAGCCCGATCTCGTGGGCCTCGATCCACAGGTCATGGGGGCGGAGTCGAAGAAAGAGGGGCCACATAGCGTCGACGAGCTGCCATACCGCGCCGTGGCATTCAGTGGTGGCCCCACGGCGCAGCACGGCCATCAGGTGGCCGCGCTCCGCGTCGAGCCACGCCAGAGCCTGGGACTCATCGGCGAAGTCAGGCAGCCCGGCAGGTGGTTCCCGGTAGTCCCGTGCCAGGTTTCGGTGGCTGGGGCTGATCAGGGCCTCGGCCTGCGTCGCCGCTGCGAGGTACCACTCGAGAACACGACGAAACGCCGCCTGGCGGAGCTCAAGGGAATCCGTCTCCAGCGCCCACGTACGAGCGTGCAAACGGACCAGGTCGTGGAAGCCGTACCGGCCGTGTCCCAGGTCTTCGAGCAGGTGCACCTCGGCGAGCGCATCAAGCATTCGATCGGCATCGCCGACCGGGACACCGGCCGCAGCCCCAGCCGCAGCCGGGCTGATGTCCGGTAGCGGCAGCAGTCCGAGCAACCGGTAGAGGCGGGCAGGCTCCTCAGCGAGTACGCGGCAGGAGGCGTCCAGGACACCCCTGACGGCCGTCTCACCGTCGATCCGCAACGCGTCCAAGCGGTCACTCTCATGTGCGAGCGCATCGGCGGTGACCGCGAGAGCCTGGTGCGGCCTGGCGGCCACGCGGGCGCCGGCCAGGCAGACGGCCAGCGGCAGGCCCGCACAGCGGGTGATCACCTGGTCGGCGGCAGTCTGTTCGGCAGCCACCCGGTCGGCCCCGATTCGGGCTGAGAGGATCGCTGCGGCCGACTCTCGATCGAGCAGACCCACGGGGTGGAAGCTAGCGCCGTCGATGCCGAGGCCGGTAAGCCGGGCCCGGCTGGTGACCACGGCCAAGGAGGAGTCCGATCCAGGAAGCAGCGGGCGAACCTGGGCAGCGCTGAGAGCACTGTCGAGCAGAAGACCGATGTGGCGCTTCGAGGCCGTCGAGCGCCACAGGGCGACGATCTCCGCAACCGGCAAGGGCACGGAGGCGACGCCCAGCGCACGCAGGAATCCACCAAGAACCTCGGTCAACTCGGCCGGTCCGTCCGGGGCATGGGCCCGAAGGTCAGCATAGAAGAGGCCATCGGGAAATCGAGTAGTCAACCCGCGCATCCAGCTCGTCGCGAGCGCGCTCTTGCCCACCCCTGCCGGCCCCGACAGCACGATCGTCAGCCCACCGCCTGCGGGAACCTCTCTGAGAACGGCGTCAAGTCCTTCCATCTCCCGCGCGCGGCCGAGGAGGCGCACGGGGGCGGGCGGAAGCTGTTGAGGAACCGGAAGCTGCGCCGGTGCGACAACCTGGAAGTGCACGCCCCCGTGAATGTCCCGTGCCTGTACAACACCGCCAGCGACATCGGCCGAGCCGGAGATCGTATTGCGGTGGTCACTCCGTGAACTCGCCCGGTCGTGACCGCTATCGGCCAGCCATCGCACCAGTTCCACTGCGAGTTCGGAGCTCTGCTCCGACCGTTCCACCAGCAGCAGAGCAAGACCGGTCAGCGCAGACTCGCGATCAGGCCCGGCCAGTCCGCGCAGCCACAGTTCGGTCAGATCACCTGGATCGCCGGGAGCCACGTGGAGCCAGGACCCGATGGCCGCCAACGATGACGGCTTGGCCCTGCGCAGTGCCGCTTCGACCATGTCCGTGTTCAGTGGTCCCATTATGCCCCTCGGCTCTTACCACATTGCACGCAAACCTACGAAGAGTATGCGAGAGCACACCGGGATTCGAAACCTGACGTGGTATAGCTGCTCGGCCAGGCGCGTGCGATGCTCTCTTGCGGTGAAGACTGGGGACCGACCGGTGGGGGTATCCGGATGGAGTTCCATCTCCTTGGAACAGTCGAACTGTCATCCCACGGGCGGGCGATGAAGCTCGACTCCGACAAGGTGCGATGCCTGGCGGCGGCTCTCGCGATCGACGCAGGCCGACCGGTTTCACTGGATTCGTTGATCGCGAAGCTGTGGGACGACGACCCCCCGGCGAAGGCCCGCGCAACAGCTCACTCCTACCTGTCACGATTTCGCACCGCGCTACGTCTCGCACAGCCCATCGATGCCGATACTCCCCTGGCATCCGTCAGCCGCAAAGCTCACACCTACACGTTGAACATCGATCCGCAACGGATCGACTGGCAGCGCTACCTCCAACTGTCCCGCCGCGCGAGATCCCTGGCCGAGGCCGGGGACGACTGTGAAGCACTCGCGGCGTTCGGCCAGGCGGAGGAGATCTGGCAGGGCGAGCCGCTGGCCGGCCTGCCCGGCCTGTGGGCACACGCCACCAGGAACATCATGCGCGACCAGTGGCTGGCAAGCACACTTGTCCGCTTCGAGGTCGAGTTGAGGCTCGGCCGCTTCATCAGCCTCGTTCCCGAGCTGGCCGCACTGGCCGACGAGCGCCCGACGGACGAACGGGTTGCCGGCCACCTGATCACCGCGCTCTACGGCTGTGGCCGGCAGGCCGAGGCCCTCGGCGCCTTTCAACGGACCCGGCGAGCGTTACAGAGCCAGCTGGGTGCCGAGCCGGGAGACCAGCTCAGGCTCCTCCAACAGCGCGTCCTTCGTCGGGCTCCCGTCGACGAGATCCTGCCCCGCCCGAGGAGGGCGGTTCACCGCGTTCCCGCCCATGCGCAGACCACAGCACAGCGCAGCTACCTGCCTGTGATCCGCGAACTGGTGGGCCGACAAAGGGAATTGAAGGACATCTTCTCGACCATCGGACCTGGCCCCTCCGGGGGTGCCATCGCCGTCATCTCCGGCATGGCCGGCTCGGGAAAGTCCCACCTCGCCGTGACCGCCGCCCACCTGTCGCAGCACCGGTTCCCGGAGGGGCAGCTCTACGTGGACCTCCGGGCGAACGCCGGCGCACAGCAACCGCTCCAGCCCGAGGTAGTCGCAACAACCATCCTTCGGCAAGCCGGTTTTGCGGCCACGGCCATTCCATCGGACCGCGACGAGCTCCTGTCACGCTGCCGAGAGCTGCTCACCGAGCGCCGAGCAGTCGTGGTCCTCGACGACGCCCGCGGCCCGGACCAGATCCGCCCACTCCTCCCCGGAAGCCCGAACGCTCTGATCCTCATCACCAGCCGCCACCGCCTCGCCGAGCTCCCCTGCCGCCCGGTCTTCCTAGATGTCCTGCCGATCGACGACGCAGTCGATCTCTTCACCCGCCTGGTCGGACACGAACGCGCGGGAAACAGGGACGAGGTCGAATCGATCATCGGCCTCTGCGAGCGACTACCGCTCGCCATCGAACTGGCGGCCAGCCGGCTGAGGGCTCGCCCGTCGTGGTCACTGGGGCACATCATCAACCGGCTCTCCCGCAAGAGCGGCCGCCTGGACGAGCTCCGCCACGGCCTCGACAGCGTGGCCATCGCCTTCGACGTCTCGTACCAATCACTGCCCGATGCACAGCAGGAGGCCTTCCGCCGACTCAGCCTCCATCCCGGTCCTGACGTCGGTCTGGATCTGGCTGCCGCGCTGATCGGACGTCCGCCGAGCGAGACGGACCGGATTCTCGAGAACCTGCACAACCTTCACATGATCCAGGAACACTCACCCGAGAGATACGTGCTGCACGACCTCCTCCGCGAGTTCGCAGTGGATCTCTTGACCGTCGAGGAACGCCACCAATCGATTCGACGCCTCGTCGGTCACACGTCGCGAATCGCTGACCGAGCGGACCGAATCCTCAGCCCGCGCCGTCTCCGCCTGCCGTTGCCTGCCGAGTCCGAGCATTCCGCCGGAGAACCCACGGCCGAGGTGCTCGACTGGCCCGACGAAAGGACGATCAAGTCCTGGCTGAGCACAGAGCTACCCAGCCTGGCAGCCGTTGAGCAGCATGCTCGAATCAGTGGCTTGGCGGAGGAGGCCGCCTGGCTTGCCCACGTCCTCGCCGGACATCTCGAATCCGAAGGACTGTGGCGCGAAGCCGCCGAGATGCACTCTGCCGCGTCCACCCATTGGCGCACACGCGGTGTGCTTCTGTCCGAGGCACACGCCCTCCTCGCACTCGCCTCGGTTCAGATCCGGGCCGCCAAGTACCTCGACGCCTCACAGGCGGCCGAGCGGGCCCTCTCCATCGCTCGGGCAGAGGGAAACACCCGCTGCACCGCCGAGGCAATGGAGAAGCTCGCAGCGATCCATTGGCATCAGAGCGACCTCACAACAGCACTGTCGATCCAACGTGAGGTCGTCGAGATTCACCGAGGAGCACACGACGAGTGGAACCACGCCCGCTGCCTGAACAACATCGGCGCCGTGCTTCTGCACCTCGGAGACAGCACATCGGCACTCAAAACCCTCACCGAGGCCCAGGTTCTGGCCAATCGTCTCGCCGATGCACGGCTCGAGCTGCAGATTCTCAGCAATCTCGGAGGAATCCATCTGAGCACCCGAAACCCGATCCAGGCTCGGATCGTCTTCGAGAGAATCCTGTCCATCGGAGCCGGAGTACTCTCACCGAACGACCTGGCGACCGTCCGGGTGAATCTCGCGGCCTCCCTTCCACTGCCGAGGGAATCCACCCGTGCCGTCGAGCTCTACCAATCCGCCCTCGTCACGTTCCGCGATTCCGGTAACCGCCGAACCGAGGCCGACGCGATGAACGGACTCGGAATCGTCCATCGACGGTCAGGACAATTCGACGTCGCGGCCGAACAACACTCCCTCGCTCTCGAACTCGCCCGATCCATCGGTGCGCAACGCGAGCAGGCCGCAGCCCTGCGCGGACTCGGCCAGACCGCGCACGCCACCGCCGACACGTCTACCGCCTTGACCCACCTCGACCAGGCAGCAGCCCTGGCGCGACGGATTGACGCAGTGGAAGAAGAGGCCTACGCCTGCGAGACATTGGCCGAATTACATCTACACTCCGGGCGCCACAACCAGGCCCGCGGGGCCGCCGAACGTGCTATCGAGCTGTTTGAATCAATCAATGCACCATGGTCGATCAAGCTCGGAGAAATATTGACAGTACTTGATCAACTTACCGACAAGAATTAGCCTACTCGGTGGCCGTTGCGCCCAAACCTGACCCCGTGTGCGATTTGATCGACGGCGTTCCCCCTGCTGTACTAATTCCACTCAACGCCATTCCTCCGATCATTGGATTGCACCACGTGAAGCTCATCCTTCTATGCTCCACCGCTCTCGCGGCCGCGTTCCTGTTCGCCTCGACCGGCGGACCGGTGGAAGCCTCCCACCCGGATTCGACCGTCCAGGCTTGGATGCCCATCTGGGCCGACCCGGGGCTGTAGGCGCCGCCGGGTTGGGCCACACGCACGTCGTGGCCCAACCCGGCGGAGCGTTTCACGCGACCTAGCGCTGCGACTCCACGCACCATCGACGGTTCGACAGCGAACGGACCGCCACTCCCGCCGGCACCTCCGGGCAGACCTGATCACGGATGTGGCAGCACCTGCCGGGACGGCGCCTCGGCCGAGGGGTTGCGTTGCCACCCGCTCGGTCACCGACAGGCAAGCGTGCGCATGCATGAGGGAGATCGAGCCTGTCGCAGGTCAGACCTCAGGACCCTGATCGAAACGACCTGCACGAGCCTGCCCCCGGGTCGCGGACGACGATACAGTTACCCGGTTTGCGTTCAGACGGACGAGAGTTACCCGTACCGTGTCAACTGAGGTCCAGGTAGGCGACGACACTGGGGGCGCGGTGGAGCCGGTCTCGATGGTATTGCTGGCAGCGCTGGCGAGTGGCGCCGGAGGAGAAGCCGGCAGGCAGGTCTGGGCCGCTTTGAGCGCCCTGGTCCGCCGCCCGTTCCAACGCTCCGAGGACCTACCCGCAGCCTCCTCGGGGGAGGCGGAACTGGTCGCACTCGAAGAAGCACCCGGCCTGGAACAGGCAAGCGCGCTGAGCACCGCCCTGGCCGTGCGAGCCGCCCTGGACTCCCAGTTCCGCGCCGGCTTGCAGCAGTGGCACGAGCAGGCCAGGGTGGTCCGCACCGGTGATGGCGATGTGACCATCACGGTCAGCGGAGGTACATTCCAAGCCCCGGTCCTCCAAGGCCGGGACTTCTCCGGCGTCACCTTCTCGAGCCCTCCGCCCACGCCCCCCTCTTCCACCGGTAACGATGGGACGACCTCGGGAAACTGACTACACGTCATTTGCCCTCCGCTTCCGAGCGGACCCGGGCCGGATCGAGCAACCGGCGCCCAGCTCCACACCAGCCGGACGTCGCCCCAGATCGGACTCCGACCCCATCCGTGCCGCAGAGCCCTTCGGGAGTGCCGCCCCCACCGCGTTGACGTCGACCGGAGGTCGACCGGTCGCAAGTACCGTGGCGGCCTGCGGAGCCCTGGATTCGCGCCGCGCGTCTCACCGCGCCGCATCGGACAGGCGTGCATCCTGTGCGACCTGATCACCGGCTCTGCACCACGAATCACCCCTCATCGGTGCCCGGCCCCTGCTGCTCGATCTCGTCCGGGACGCCTTCGACGCCCGTTGCACCAAGGCGGACTGACACTCCGTGCGAGAGAGCGGATCCACCAGGCCTCCCGCGGCTTGGGGTCCGTCTGCGTCAATCGCGACCGGGTGTCGTTGACGGGATCGGACGTAACACCCGTGCGTCCCCCGTCGATTGACTTGACAGTCCACCGCCAATCAGGGGTGCCCGCTTCTTCGCGGACGTGGCGATGCCCACCACCCCCGCCCCCACGCTCCCCTCCCCCCCCGGGGGGGGAGACCGACCCCCACGTAAGGACAGTCATGCCCCACTCGAAGTGGTTCACTGCAGTCGCCGCCGCGGCCGTCACCGTGATGGCGGCACCCGCGGCGCAGGCCGTGTCCACGCCCGAATCCACCGCACGGGCAAGCGTTTCCGCGGTGACCACCCTCTACTACGACGCCACCCGGGCCGGCGGCTGGGAAGCCGCCATCACCGCCGGGGTCGCCTCCTGGAACGCGAACACCAAGAACGTCAAACTGGTGGCGGCCCGGCCCGGCACCCGTGCCGAGATCCAGATCGTCGCCACCAGCGGCTGGCCGCAGGCCACGCTGGGACCGGTCCGTCCGGGCGGCCAGGGCCGGGTGGAACTCGGAAGCCAGGCGGTCGCCCAGGGCCACGACAAGACCCGCATCGCCGCCCACGAGATCGGCCACAACCTCGGCCTGCCGGACACCAAGCCCGGCCCGTGCTCCCAGTTGATGTCGGGCTCCAGCGCCGGCACCACCTGCAGGAACGCCGTCCCCAACGCGGCCGAACGGTCCCGGGTCGACTCCGCTTACGCCGGCCGCACCGCCGCACCGGACCCGGCGGAAGGCCGCCTGCTGGTCGACGCGGCCTGACCGCCCCGAGGCGGGGTCAGAAGCCACTGCCCTCGCCGACCGGGCCGTGTACGGGGCCGGTGTGCCGCAGGAACCGGCACACCGGCCCACACCGGCCCACACCGGCCGCCCTGCTCGCCCCGGTCCCGGCCCCGGCGCTGGCGCCGGCGCTGGCGCCCGCGCCGGGACCGCCTGGCTACGCTCGTGGCCACGGGCGTACGCCGCGAGCGACATCGTCCGGAGGCCGGACGGCCTCGCGCGAGGCACGGAAATTCGAGACGGCACAGGGACGAGCATGAGCAACCCACTTCAGGACCCAGGCTTCCTCCGGAACCCGTACCCCGCCTTCGCGGCACTCCGGGGCGCCTCGCCGGTCCGGAAGGTGCCCGGCGGAGGAGGGCGGTCCAGCTACCTCGTCACCGGCTACGCCGAAGCCAGGGAGGCGTTCACCGACCCGCGGCTGTCCAAGGACACGGCGGCCTTCTTCGCCGGCAAGGACACCGGACGCAACCTGCACCCCGCCGTCTCCCGGAGCATGCTGGCCACCGATCCGCCCCGGCACGCGCGGCTGCGGAGCCTGGTGACGAAGGCGTTCACGCCGGGCGCCGTTGCACGGCTCCGCCCCTACATCGCCCGTGTGACGAACGAGCTGCTCGACGCGTGGGAGCCCGGCGAAGTGTCCGACGCCGTCGAGAGCCTCGCCGTCCCGCTGCCGGTCACCGTCATCTGCCAACTGCTGGGGGTTCCCGACGCCGACCGCGCGGCGGTGCGCATGTGGTCCGAGGAACTCTTCGCGGCCGGACGGCCCGAGCGGCTCGACGCCGCCTCACACGCCGTCGCCGGCTACATGGCCGACCTCGTCGAAGCCAAGCGCCGCGCCCCCGGCGACAGCCTGCTCGACGACTTGATCCGTGCCCGCGACGGCGAGGACCGGCTCGGCGAGGACGAGCTCGTCTCCCTCGCGGTACTGATTCTCGTGGCCGGGCACGAGACCACCACCCACCTGATCGGCAACGGGCTCCGCGCCCTGCTGCTGACGCCGGACTCCCTGCACCGCCTGCGGGACGAGCCCGCCCTGGTGAACGCGGCCGTGGACGAGCTCCTCCGGCTCGACTCCCCGGTGAGCACGGCGACCTTCCGGTTCGCCACCGAGGCCGTCAGCCTCGGCGGCACCGGGATCCCTGCGGGCTCCCCGGTGCTCATCGCGCCCGGCGCCGCCAATCACGACCCCGCGCGCTTCCCCGACCCGGAACGGCTCGACCTCGACCGGGACGCCAAGGGGCATCTCGCCTTCGGGCACGGCATCCACCGGTGCCTCGGGGCAGCCCTGGCCCGCGCCGAGGGCGAGATCGCGTTCCGGACCGTCGCCACCCGCCACCCCGGGCTCCGCCTCGCCGTGCCCGCCGAGGAGTTGGAGTGGCGGCACACGAGGCTGTTGCGTGGCCTGGTCTCCCTGCCGGTGCTGCCGTAAGCGTGACCGTAGCCGTGACCGCGACCGTGCCTGACGCACCGGCACCGCCGCGTTCCGAGACCGCCCGGACCGGTCACCGCGGAATCCGAGGCGGAGATCAGCCCTGTGGAGTCTGAACTTCCCGTGGCCGGCGTCGCCGTCCACCCCTCCGTTCCCCCGCCGGGCAGCCGACCGAGCAGGCCGCCCGTGAACCGTACCGGTGGCGCTGGGTCGCGCTCTGGGTGCTGCTCGCCGCCGAGGCGATGGACATGCTGGACGCGCTGATCGCCAACGTGGCGGCCCCCTCGATCCGGGCCGACCCGGGCGGCGGAGCCGCGACGGTGCAGTGGCTCGGCGCCGCGTACGCGCTGGCGATGGCGGTGGGCCTGATCACCGGCGGGCGCCTCGGTGACATCGTGGGCCGCAGGCGGATGTTCCTGATCGGTGCGCTCGGCTTCACCGCCGCGTCCCTGCTCTGTGCGGTGTCCTGGTCGCCGGGGACGCTGATCGGCGCTCGCGGACTGCAGGGCCTGCTCGGTTCGGTGATGATCCCTCAGGGCCTGGGCATCATCAAGGAGATGTTCGACGGGCCGGAGGTCGGCCGGGCGTTCGGCCTGTTCGGCCCGGTGATGGCCCTGTCGACCGTGGGCGGCCCGGTCCTGGCCGGGGCCCTGGTCGATGCCGACCTCTTCGGCTCCGGCTGGCGCATGATCTTCCTGATCAACCTGCCGCTCGGCCTGCTCGCCCTGCTGGGCGGCTGGAGGTTCCTGCCGGAGTCACGCTCCGCGCGGCGGCCCCGGCTCGACCTCGTGGGCGCCGCCCTGGCCTCACGGGGCGCGTTGCTGCTGGTGCTCCCACTGGTGCAGGGGCGTGAACTCGGCTGGCCGGCTTGGACGTTCGTGTCGATGGTGGCCGGGATCGGGCTGTCCGCGATCTTCGGCCGGTACGAGACGCGGGTGGCCCGGGCGGGCGGCGATCCGCTCGTGGTGCCGGGCCTGTTCCGCAAGCGGGCCTTCTCCGCGGGCTGGCGACCGGCGCGGTGTTCTTCGCCGCGGTGGCCGGCTTCTCCCTGGCGCTCGGCCTCTTCCTGCGGTCCGGCCTCGGCCTCACGCCCCCGCGGGCGGGGCCGGCGAGCCTGCCCTGGTCACTGGGGATGGTGCTCGGCTTCGCCGCCGTCCAGGTCGCCGAGCGGTTCGCCGTCCTTGAGCGGCTCGGGCGCCGGGCCATCCAGAGCGGTCTCGTGGTCATGGCCCTGGGGGCCGCGCCTACTGGCGGGCCATGTGCATGCGCATCTCGCTCGCGGCGTCGACGATGAGGTCGCCGGACAGGTCGACGGTCACGCTGTGGAGGGCGCCGGTGAAGCGGAACGGCGCCTGGTAGTCGGGGGTGACGGCCGAACCGGGGTTGGCGCCGCAGGCCATGCCACCGGGGTTGAAGGCGATCGGGGTGGTGACCGGCATCTCGGTCTCGCCGACGAGGCGGCCGTCGATGTACAGCTGGGCCCGGCCGGGTGCGCCCTTGCCGTGGGCGATGTCCGGAGCGCCGGTGGGCTCGAACTCGAAGCGCAGGATGTGCCGCCCCTCGGGCACGCGCTCACCGGAGACCACGTGGTGCAGGATCCGCTGGACGTAGTTGTGGGCGTAGTGGAGGTGGCCGTCCTTGAGGTAGAGGGACCAGCCGCCGGCGTTGGTGCCCTGGCAGAGCAGGACGCCCTGCGCGCCGCCGGGCGGGATCTCGACGTCGGCGGTGACGCTGTGCGGGCGGTTGAGGACCCGGGGCGCGACCGCGGCGGGCACGGCCTGGGTTCCGGAACGGAAGGTGTAGCCGGTGCGGGCCTCGGTGATCTGCGGGCGCTCGGTCATGATGCGCTGCAGGACGCTGCCGTCGATCGGCATCACGTTGTACCTCCCCGCTTCCACGTACCACAGGGCGATCATCTCGATCAGCTTGCCGCGGTGCTCCTGGGCGAGGTTCCTGGTCTCGGCGATGTCCTCGTCGACGTGGTAGAGCTCCCAGTGGTGGGCGTCGAGGTCGTCGAGGTCGGCCATG
The DNA here is from genome assembly GCF_056437345.1 of Kitasatospora sp. NPDC042419. Classification (NCBI taxonomy): domain Bacteria; kingdom Bacillati; phylum Actinomycetota; class Actinomycetes; order Kitasatosporales; family Streptomycetaceae; genus Kitasatospora; species Kitasatospora sp. NPDC042419. Next base: position 8,881 of record NZ_JBWKAW010000019.1, on the reverse strand, counting down.
GTGATCGGGGTACCGAAGGGCCGCTCGGCCTCCTCGAAGGAGGGGCCGGGCCAGGGGCAGACCGCCCGCCACCCGTCGTGGTCGATCGCCCGGTGCCCGAGCATCTCGTAGTACTGGGTGCGGTGGCGACTCGCCGCAGCGGCGTCGTCGAAGGTGTGCGCGAAGCTGACCCCGTGGAGGGGCGACTGGGTGACGCCCCGGATGGTCGCGGGCGGCTCGATGCCGAGCACGTCCAGGACGGTGGGGACCATGTCGATGATGTGCGCGAACTGGCCGCGGACCTCGCCGCGGGCCCGGATGCCGGCGGGCCAGTGGACGAGGAACGGGTCGCTCACGCCGCCGCGGTAGGTCTCCCGCTTCCACCGCCGGAAGGGCGTGTTGCCCGCCCACGTCCAGCCCCACGGGTAGTGGTTGAACGTGGCCGGGCCGCCGATCTCCTCGATCCGCGCCATGCTCTCCTCCAGCGACTCCGGCGCGTTGTTGAAGAACTGCAGCTCGTTGGTGGTTCCGGTCACCCCGCCCTCGGCGCTCGCCCCGTTGTCGGAGACCACCATGATCAGCGTGTTGTCGAACTCGCCGGTCTCCTTCAGGAACTCCACCAACCGCCCGATGTGGTGGTCGGTGTGGGAGAGGAAGCCGGCGTAGACCTCCATCATCCGCGCGGCCAGCCGCCGCGCGTCGGGCGTCAGCGACTCCCACGCGGGCACGTCCGGATCGTGCGGGGACAACTGCGCGTCCGCCGGCACCACCCCGAGCTCCTTCTGCCGGGCGAAGGTCTGCTCGCGGTAGGCCTCCCAACCGTCGTCGAACCGGCCCCGGTAGCGGTCCGCCCACTCCTTCGGCACGTGGTGCGGGGCATGGGTGGCGCCGGGGCACAGGTTCAGGAAGAACGGCTTGTCCGGGGCAACCTGCTTGGCGTCGGCGATGAACGACATCGCCCGCCCGACCAGGTCCTCCGTCAGGTGGTAGCCCTCCTCCGGTGTGGCCGGCGGCTCGACCTGGTGGTTGTCGTGGACCAGGTCCGGGTACCACTGGCTGGAATCCCCGCCCAGGAACCCGTAGAACCGCTCGAAGCCCCGCCCCAGCGGCCAACGGTCGTACGGGCCCGCGGCCGACTCCTGCTCCGAGGGCATCAGGTGCCACTTGCCGACCATGTACGTGTTGTAGCCGTACTGCAGCAGCATCTCCGACAGGAACCCGTTCTCGAACGGGATCTGCCCGTTGTAGCCCGGGTAGCCGGTGGCCAGCTCCGTGATCGCCGCCATGCCGTTGGCATGGTGGTTTCGGCCCGTCATGATGCAGGAGCGCGACGGCGAGCACAGCGCGGTGGTGTGCATGTTGCTGTACAGCAGGCCGCCCGCGGCCAGCGCGTCGATGTTCGGCGTCTCGATCGGGCTGCCGTAGCAGCCCAGTTGTCCGAACCCGGTGTCGTCGAACACGATGAACAGCACGTTCGGCGCACCCGTCACCGCCCGCACCGGCTGCGGCCACGCCGGAGTCGACTCCTCGGTCGTCCGACCCACCACCCCCGGGAACCGCTGCCCCGGCCTGTACTCACTCCACGATGCCTGCGTCATTTCGTTCTCCGTCCCGTCATCGGCGTGGGCGCCGCTGACAGCCCTGGTTCTCGGCGGGCTCGTACGACACGGGTCGCCGCCTCGGTGACCACGTCGTCGACCGCCTCATCCAGCCGCCCCGGTGACTTGATCCCCTCGGCCGCGCGCGGCGGCAGGCCCCGGGGCTGCAGCCAGGACGCCACGTCCGCCGCAACCTCGTTGCCGTCGCGCCGGACGTCGGTGGTCGTGGCGATGAGGTCGACGGCGGCCGCCTCGATCGCCGGATTCGTCGCGAGAGGGGACATCGTCGAGACGTACCGGTCGGTGTCCAGCACGATGCCACGCGCCCGGACCGTGAGGACGGCCACCGGGACGAGGATGAAGGTGAGCGGGATCGGCACAGCGGTGACCGCGCGCGTCGCGATCCGCGTGGCACCTGAGGCACCCGGTCCCACCGGGTGGGGCCGGACGGGGGCGGCCGCCCCATCGGGCGGCTCGGACGGGGACGGCTCGGGCGGCGTACTCATGGCACTCCCGGGGACGATCGCGGCGAAACCGCCGCCCACCGTCCATTGGATACGCAACGCAACCGAAGGCGCACCTGGGGTTGCGCCCTTGGGGCGAGCCGCCCGGGCCGCGGCCGGCTCCGTGCTACGCCTCATCCACGTCGACCGTAGTGACCGGGTCACGCAGCGGCCGCAGGCCCGGGCGGGTTGGGACGCGGTGAACGGGCCGGTCCGCGAACGGCGACTGCCGGGGTGCCAGGGGGAGCCGGCGCCGGACCGGGCCCCGCGCTCCTGCCGGGCGCGGTGGCCGGACCGGCTCGGGTGCCGAGGGGGCGCGGTCTCGGCCGGACGGTCCCGCGTCCCTACCGGGTCGCGGTTCGCACCACGGCGGTGGCGGCCTCGGCCGCGGCGGCGGCCAGCCCGGTGTCGTCCCGGTCGGTGCCGACCCAGGCGACGTGCCCGTCGGGGCGGATCAGGGCGGCGCGGACCTCGGCCCAGGCGGCCGGGGGGCGGGCGGGCGTCGCGGCGTGGACGGCGAGCCCCGGCCGTGCGCGGTGGCCGAGTTCGCGGCGACCGAGTGCGCCGCCCGGCGTGAGGTCGAGCAGGAGGTACGCGTCCGGGCGCAGCCTGCCGTGGAGGCCGGCCTCCGAGCCGGCGAGGGCCAGGTCGGGGGCGCGGGTGCCGGTGAGCGGGTGGGCCGCGGGGGCGGCGGGGTCCGCGGGGCCTGCGGGGCCTGCGGCGGGGTATGCGACGGCGAGCGCGGTGAGCCGTTCGGCCATCGCGCGGTGGAACTCGGGCTGGGTGGCGAGCATGTCGCTCAGCAGCGAGCGCAGGTCGAGGCCCTCGGGGGTGAAGGCCGTCATCAGGGCGGTCTGCGCCCGGCTGTGTTCCGTCAACCGGGCGCCCACCGGGTGGCGTTCGGCGTGGTAGGTGTCGAGCAGCCCCGCCGGGGCCCAGCCGTTCAGCGTCGCGCTCAGCTTCCAGCCGAGGTTGTGCGCGTCCTGGATGCCGACGTTCATGCCGACGCCCCCGGCGGGGAAGTGCTGGTGGGCGGCGTCGCCGGCGAGCAGGGCGCGTCCGCGCCGGTACTCGGAGGCGAGTCGGGTGGCGTTGCCGAAGCGGGAGAGCCACGACGGGTCACGCATGCCGAAGTCGTCCCCGGCGGCGGCGACGGTCTTCTCCCGCAGTTCGTCCAGCGTGAGGTCGCCGGGCCACTCGGTGGTGAGGCTGTCGGGGCTGACGCCGACGACGCGGAACCGCCCGTCGGGCAGCGGTGCGACCATGACGCCGCCCCGGGGGGTGAGCGTGCTGAAGCCGGGGCGCGGCGGGCGGTCGAGGGAGACGTCCCCGAGCCAGCCGAGGACGGTGGAGGGGGTGCCGGGGAAGTCGATCCCGGCGGTGGTGCGCACGGTGCTGCGGGTGCCGTCGCAGCCGACGAGGTACGCCGCCTCCGTCTCGTACGGCCCCTCCGGCCCGTCGACGTGCACGGTCACCGACCCGGCGTGCTCGGTGAACCCGGTGACGCGGTGCCCGCGGACGATCCGCGCGCCGAGCCGCCGCGCGTGGTCCTGGAGCAGTTCCTCGGTGCGCGCCTGGGGCAGGGCGAGCGTGTACGGGAAGGAGGTGTCGAGGCCCCGGAAGTCGAGCCGGGTGTCGAGCATGGCGAAGTGCCCGCCCGGGATCGGCAGGCCCTCGGCGAGGAACGGACGGTGCGCTCCGCGTGAGGCCAGGACCTCGATGGTCCGCGGGTGGACGGTGAGCGCCTTGGAGCGCCCGTCGATCCCCGTCCGCTCCTCGACGACGGTGACGGGGATCCCGCCCAGCCGCAGTTCGGCGGCGAGCCAGAGTCCGACGGGGCCGCCTCCCGCGATGACGACGTGACGAGCTGTCATGAGTCCAACCTCTCTCTTGGTCGGTGACCAATTCCTGCTTCGCAGTAAACTAGGTCAATGACCAACAAGCAAGCGGGTGGCCGACTCGACCCCGGCACCGTGATCGGTGCCGCGCTGGAGCTGCTGGACGACAAGGGCCTGGACGCCCTGTCCACCCGGGCGGTCGCCGACCGGCTCGGCGTACGCATGAACACCGTGCTCTGGCACGTGAAGACCAAGGCCCGGATGCTCGAACTGATGGCGGACGCCGTACTCGGCGAGATCCCGCTCGACGGCCTCCCCGCCTCGCCGGACGAGCGCGCCCGCGAACTGGCCCGCCGTTACCGCCGCGCCCTGCTGGCCCACCGCGACGGCGCCGCGCTCGTCGTCGGCACCTACGCCGCCGAGCCGAATACCCTGCGCTTCGCCGAGGCCCTGGTCGGCGCGCTCCTGAACGCCGGCCTGGGCGAGCGCGAGGCTGCCTGGACCGCCTGGTCGGTCACCTACTTCACCCTCGGCCTCGCCCAGGAGGAACAGGCGGCGCGGCATCAGTCCCTGGACGACCGCCTGGCGGACGCCGTCTCGGAGGCGACCCACCCCGCCCTCCGGCGCGCCCTCGGGCACCTCGCCCCCGGCTCCTTCGACGAGCGCTTCGAGTACGGCCTGGACGCGCTCCTCCGGCCGGCCTGACCCACGGGCGGCGAACCGAACCCGGCCGCACGCCCGTCGGCGCCGGCCGGCCGGGTTGGTCCGATCGGGCGGCGGGCCGGTGGCGGTCCGGCGCGCCGGGTCGTCGGGGGATCGGGGGATCGGGCCGATCCGGCCGGCGGGCTAGGTTCGGGCCCGTGACCGGCAACGACGCGGTCCTGGCTCTGGTGGTCGTCACCGCGCTGGGGTTCGACTTCACCAACGGATTCCACGACACCGGCGCCCAGTCACCGACCTGGGTGATCACCTCCTGCGCGATCGCCATCGCCCTGGGCACCTACCTCGGCGGCTGGCGCGTCATCCGAACCCTCGGCAAAGGCCTCCTCGACATCGGACCACCCCAGGGCATGGCCGCCGAATCGGCCTCCGCCGCCGTGATCCTCGCCTCCACCGACTTCGGCTACTCCCTCTCCACCACCCACGTCGCCACCGGCTCGATCCTCGGCTCCGGAGTCGGCAGGAAAGGCGCCGTCGTCCGCTGGAACACCGCCCGCCGGATGGCCCTCGCCTGGCTGCTCACCCTGCCCGCCTCCGCACTCGTCGGCGCCGCCGCCTACTGGACCGCCCACGCGATCGGCGGCACCCCCGGCGTCGTCGTCGTCTTCGTCCTGCTCCTCCTCGCCTCGACCGCCTTCTTCGCCGCCTCCCGACGCACACCCGTCACACCCGACAACGTCAACGCCGCCTGGACCGGCTCACTCACCCCCACACCCGAGATCAACGAGGCACCCTCGTGACCTCCTGGATCGACGCCGAACAGAAGACGGAGCAATGACCGTGCACGGCAGCACCGACGGCGGGTACCGGGTCCGAATCATGGACGGCCTGCACGAGCTGACCGTCCACACCCTGACGACGACCGCGGACGGGTTCACCGTCACCTACTCCGTCGAGGGCTCCCGGGGGCCGCAGGTCCACCCGGTGCCGGTGGCACACGGCACCGGGTGGTCAGTGGGTCACCGGCCCGGCTTGCGGCCGTGGTTGGCCTTCTTCTTCCGCCGGGCCTTCTTCTTGCGGGCACGCTTGGACATGTCGTTCCTTCTCCGGTGAGTGAGTGGGCGGGCGGGCGGTTCAGGCGGCCTGGCCGACGAGCTGGTCGGCCAGCTTGACGAGGCGCTTCTGCGAGCGCTCCTCCTGGGCGGCCGCGGCCGTCGGGGCGAGCTCACCGCCGTCGTAGTACTCGCCGTTGAGCAGCGGAACGTCCGGCAGGCAGAGCCGCACCACGGCCGCCGCACCCTCGGCCGCCGGCGCGCCCACGCGGCTGCCGTACATCGGCAGCAGCGCGGTGTCGCACAGCCCCGGGTTGAGGCTGACGGCGGTGATGCCCGAGCCTTCCGGCGCCATGTCGGCGGTCGCCATCGTCAACGCCAGCTGCGACTGCGCGTACGCGGCGACCCGCGAGTACCTCCTCACCCGGTGCGGGTCGGACCAGTTCATCGAGGCGGTGCGGTGCAGCGACGACGAGACGTTGACGATCCGGGCGTCGCCGGCCGCCGAGAGCGGGGCCCGCAGCAGCCTGGCGAGCAGGTGCGCGGCGAGGAAGTTGACCTGGAGCGAGACCTCGTTGCCGTCGTCGGTGAGGGTGCAGCGCTCGGGCGCCGTCACGGCGGCGTTGTTGATCAGCAGGTCCAGGGCCGGGTAGTGCTTCATCACCGTGCCGGCCAGTACGGCGACCTCCGAGAGCCGGGTGAAGTCGGCCGCGACCTCCACCAGCCGGTCGCGCCGGGCGCCGGCGGCGACCAGCCGCTCGACGGCGTCCTCGGCCTCGGCGGTGGTGCGGGCGTGCACCAGCACGGTGGCGCCGAGCCCGGCGAGCAGGCGGGCGCTTTCCCAGCCGATCCCGCAGGAGGCCCCGGTGACCAGGGCGGTGCGGGCGGCGAACACGGTGGAGGTGGCGGACAGAACAGCGTCGGACATGACCCATCCAAGGGTGGCGGGCACCGCCGGGGTGCCGACGGGGCGTGACAGGGCACGCCCTTCCGGGACCGGCGGTGCGGAGAGGGGTGGAACGGTGGGAAACGCGTCCGCCTCCCCGCGCGAGCGGCAGGGAGGCGGACGGCGCTGAGCGGCACGGGCCGACGGCGGAGCGGGGAGGCTCCGGCCTATCGGACGGCGGCCGCGACCGCGACAGCGACGACCTGCGACCGCGGATGCGGCGGGCGGTCGTGGTGGCGTGTCGAGCGGTTCATGTCCCCCATCCAATGCCGCCCGGTGCCCACCCGGCAAGCCCCGCCCACCAGCCCTGACGAGCCCCTGACGGCTTCCTGACGGACCGTTGACGTCCGATCGAAGCGGGCCCGGCCTGTCGGCCGTCACTCGGCGGCCCGGTGCCTCGGTGGCCCCGGTTCCGCGGTGGCCCCGGTTCCTCGGCACCGACACGACCGGCCCGCCGATCCGGCCCGCCCCCGGCCTCGACCTCAACGGGTCGTTGAGCAGCCTCGCGGCCCTCTACCGCGCCGTCGACGAAGCCACCCGGCGCACGGCCACGCTCGTCCCCCTCATCGCCTGGGAACCGTCGGATCACCGCCCGCCACGGCGCCCCCGTCCCCCGCGCCGCCCGGAGTTCCCGCTGAGGGTTCCCCCCTTCCCAGGGTCGGCGGCCCCCACCATTGCATGGGGCCACCCCGACGACGGCCGGCAGCAGGCCGAGTAGCACGCCGGACAGTCCCAGCGGGTCGCGCAGCGGCGACAGGGCGCGGTCGGGCCCGGTCGGGCCCGGTCGGGCGCGGCAGGCGTGCTCAGTGGCCGGTTTCCCAGCGGGCTTCGAGCCGCCGGACACCGTCCGGGCCGGTGACGGGTCGCCAGGTGGCGCTCATCCCGCTGCTCCGGTGGGCGGCGCCGGCCGCGCCGGAGCCCGACGCCCCGCCCACGGCTTGGAGCACGCTGCTGCCGAGCGTCTCGACGTGCCGCCCCGATCCCGATTTCCACGGCGCTGCACGACTCGGACGTCCGAGGCCAGTCCGGTGCGGGCGGCTGCCGACCGGCCCTGACGCCCAGCCGACGATTCCCGGGCGAGGGCCGTCGCCGGTGGCCGGGGGACGGCGACGACGTCCAGCCAGGGCGGGGTGGCTCCGGGCAGCCTCGGTTCGATCTGTACCCCGCCCCTGCGGGTCCTCGACGAGTCCAGGCCCGGCGAGTCCGCTGGGGCTCGACCCCTTGCGCCCCAGCAGGAGCTCACCCCCACGGCCGAGGACTTACCGGCCGGGCTGAGAATGATCTCGTCCGGTGCTCTCGCCCGAGGAGGGATTGTCTTGCACGGTTACTGGGACCCGCTGCCCGTGGCACGGCGGCTCGTCGCCGCTGAGGAAAGGGAAATCTTCGCAGGCGTCTGGGCCGAACGGAACTGGCGCAACGTTCCAGGCCCGTTCTACGGTGCGGCGACCGACTCCATGGCGACCGGCCGGATGGACGCGCCGCATCACATCGCCTACGACGACGACTTCGGCGGCGGCTTCGGGACGGAGTTCGTCTACCGGCAGCCCACGGACGAAGCGGAGACCGAGGCAGTGGTCTCCGCTGCCTGCCTGGAGCTGTACAGCGGGTACGGCTGGGACGGCGACGAGCACTGGACCCCTGCCACCGTTCGTTCGTGGTGGCGTGACCGGAGCCGGGTCCGCGAGTGGGCCCTGGCCATCGCGGCGGACTGGGGTGCCGCTGCACACCCCGACTGGGGGAGCAACGGGTCCGTCAAGTTCCAAGGGCACTATCACGACGCGGCCCGGGGCCACTTGGAATTCGCGGCCTACATCGACGACGGGCTTGAGACGTACCTGCGCAACTACACCTTCTGGCTGGAGCAGCGCCGCCCACCCCGCCGTGGGGAGGCCCTACCGACGCTGTAGCCCGCACTCTCCCAGGTTCCGGCGCGCCAGTGACAGCGGCACATCCGTGATCCGCTTCAGTGCGAACGAGCCGGCGGCCGCGTCCAGCCGCCGGTTCCCGTTCATCAAACCGTCCGAGCGGCCGAGAGGAAGCGGCACTCCCACCCCTCGCAGCCCGAACGACTCACCGTGCACCGCCGGATCCTCTGCGATCTCGCTGGAGCGCGCACCCGTCGGGGCGTCGTGTGTCGCTCCCGTCGCCCGAGGCCGGCCATCGGAGCAGAACGACGGACGGGACCGCCACTTCGACGCTGTCTTCCCCGGCTCAGCGCACCCTTCCTCGCGCCTTGAGCGGGATGTCGGGGAGGGCCGGGGCGTGGAGGCGGGGGCCGTCGTAGCCGTGGACTTCGCCGAAGCGG
>NZ_JBWKAW010000018.1:0-213034 GCF_056437345.1 Kitasatospora sp. NPDC042419 | reverse complement strand
AAGGTGACGCTGACGTTGTCCAGGGCGACGACGCGGGTCTCGCCCTCCCCGTAGACCTTGTTGAGGCCGGTGGCGCGGGCGGCCGCCCGGCCGGTACGGACGGCGGTTGCGGACATCGTCACGAGGTACTCCTGAGGGCTGCGAACGAAACGGACGAATGTGTTCCGTTCGATTCTCCCAACCCGTTCGGGCCCGGAATGTCGCTCCCGGGTACGGCAGCCCCCCGTCGTCCCGGCGTACGTGCGGGGGGCCTCCCTCCTCCTCAGGTATGACCTCGGCCCTGAGGCGGACGCCGTCCGTCACTCGATCGCGACGCCCCAGCGCACCGCGAGCCCGGCCAGGCCGTCCGCCACCGCCGTACCGCTCGGAGTGAACCGCCAGACACCGCCCCGCCGTTGGAAGGAGCCGACCAGCATGGCGCTCTCCGGCACCCCGCCGGTGTCGGCCGTCCAGGCCGCCGGACCGGTCGCGTCCGGACCGAACGACACCGCCGTGGACAGCCCGTGCACGTAGCCGAGCGGCAGCGCCGGCTGCTCGTCCTCCTCGGTCGACACCGCGACCACCACCTCGTCCACGCCCGGCGCCAACCGGCCCGGCTCCAGCGTCAGTTCGGCGCGGCGCACCGGCTCGCCGGGCACCGAACGGGTGGGGTGCAGCCGGACGGCGCCGTCCGGGTCCTGCGGGTTGTTGAAGAAGACGAAGTGCTCGTCGCTCAGCACCTTGCCGCCGGTGCACAGGAAGGCCGAGACGTCGAGTTCGACCGCGTCCCCGCCGGCCGTCCGGCTCCGCCAGGAGAGCGCCACCGTGGTCGCGGAGCCCTCCGCGGCCGACCCGCCGCCCGGCCGCCCGCCGTTCGGCGCGCCGCTCCCCGACGTGCCGCTCCCCGACGTGCCGCTCCCCGCCCGGCCGCCGCCCGGCGAACCGCTCCCGCCGCCCAGCCGGCCGCGCAGCCCCTGCTCGGCCAGCAGCTCCACCAGCTCCGGCCCGCTCACCAGGGTCAGCGGCTTGTTCCGGATGTACTCGTACGAGCCCGGCCCGAAACCGGCCGTGGTCACCAGGATGCCCTTGATCGCACCGTGGTGGCGGACCGTCGAGTCGAGGTCGCGCACCGCGGTGGGGGAGACCGTCGAACGGTAGCGCTTCGCCTGGATGACGATCCGTCCGCCGGTCACCGGATCGAGGTCCTCGGCGACCACGTCCACCCCGGCGTCCCCGCTGCGGGCCGTCGTCATCACCCGGAACCCGCGCAGCCGGAACAGCTCGGCGATCAGCTCCTCGAACTCGATCGGGTCCATCTCGAAGAGGTCCGGCTCGTCCTCGCCGCCCTGCCCCGCGACACTGCCGCCGACCGTCTCCGGCAAGCGGTCCGGGCGCACCTCGTCCAGCCGCTCCGGCCGGGCCGACAGCACGCCGCCCAGACCCTGGAAGCACTCCACCGCCGCCACCCGGTCCAGCGTCAGCCCGGCGAACTCGGCCCGGTCCACCGTCACCGTGGTCAGGAACCGCTCCGCCTCCCGGCCGGTCGCCGGGTCGATGCCCTGGACGAAGCCGTTCAGCACCACCGAGGCCAGCAGCCCGTCCCCGTCCGCCCGGTACAGCTCGGTCACCACCCGCAGCGCGCTCTGCGCCAGCACCTCCCGGTACAGGGCCTTGCGCTCGGTGGCCGGACGGGCCACCTCCGCCTCCCGGTCGTCGGTCTTCACGTACCGCACCCGGCCCGCCGACGGCACCACGTCCGGGCCCGGCAGCTCCCAGTTCACCACCAGCTGACGGCTCGACGCCTCCCAGGCCGCCACCAGCCGGTGCGGGAACCCCTCCGGCCACGCCGCCGAGGCGTACAGCACGGCGGTGAAGTACTCCTGCACCGCCTCCGCGTCGCCGGACCGCAGCCGGCGCAGCAGCTCCTGGGTCCGGGCGGCCCGCTCCTCGTCCTCCCGGCGGAACCGGGCCACCCACTCCAGGTACTGCCCGTGGTACTCGGCGAGGCGCCGCTGCCGGTCCGCCTCGGCCGCCTGCGCCGCGTACCAGTCCTGCTCGAACCGGGCCCGGGCCTGCGCCACGTACTGCTCGTACTGCTGCCAGACACCGCGGTTCCGCGCCTGCGCCGGATCCGGCGGCGGCACCTGGTACCGGGCCTGGTCCGGCATCGGCACCGGCTCACCGAGCCGGCCCGGCTCGAACGGCGGCACCGGGCGCGCCGCCAGCAGGGACTGCGGCCGGAACGCCGCCCGCCCCAGCCCGGCGGTCAGCAGACCGCGCAACTCCTCCACCCGGGCGTCCAGTTCGGCCGTCCGCCGGGCCGCCTCCGCCTCCCGGGCCTGCTGGTAGGCACGCTGCGCCTCCCGCTCGCCGCGGGCGGCCGCCTTCTGGGCCTCCCGCTCCTCCCGCTCCCGCCGGCGCTGCTCGGCGGCCTGGGCGCGCCACCGGGCCTCCTCACGGCGCTGCTCCTGCCGCTGCGCCTCCGCCCAGACCGCCAGCACCCCGTCGTTCCGCCGCCCCGCCACGTCCACCCCTTCGTTCCACGTCCGTCCGGCGCTGCGTCCGCCTCCCGGCCGTGCCACCGCCGCGCCCGCCACAATAGAACGTGGACGGGGGGACCGTGCAAAGCGCCCGCGACCTGCGGTGCTGCCGGGGGTGAGGCGGCGTCACCCGGCGGTGTCACCCGGCGGCGGCCGCGGGCGGGCCGGCGGCCCGAGGCAGCGGACGGGTGGCTCGCGGGGTCAGACGGGCGGAGCGTCCTCCCGCACCTCCGCGTACCAGCGCCAGTCGGTCCGCCGCGGCCGGCCGGGCAGGCCGGTCCGGCCGGTGGCCCAGAGCAGGGTCGCCCACGGGCCGGCGTCGTCGTCGAGCGGGACGTCCGGGAAGAGCCGGGCCAGCACGCGGTGGCAGACGCCGGCCGGAGGCCGCCAGGGCAGACCGAGCCCCTCGGCGACGTCGTGCAGGTGGACCAGGGTCTCCACCAGGCTCATCGCGCTGAAACCGGCCGGATCGGCGAGACCCCACGGGTGGTACGCCCGCACCTCGGGCGCGGCGGTGCGGGCGATCGCGACCATCAGCGCGCCGCTCGCCTCCAGCACCTGCAGCAGCGCGTCCGGCCCGCCCGCGCGCTCGGCGAACACGAAGCTGTTCGGCCCGCCGGGGAAGCGGCGCACCGAGACGAACGGCACGTAGCGGTCGCGCGGCGGCTCCGCCGGGCCCAGCTGGGCGGCGTACGCGAGCAGGTCGTCCGCGAGGTGCTCGACGGTGCTCCAGCAGTCCCAGCTGATCGAGCCGGCGGGGCGCGACCAGTCGGCGTCGGCGGGCGCGGAGCGCAGCGCGGCGACGGCGAGCCGGAGCACGGTCGCGAGGTCGTCGGGGGTCACGGGCCCGGGCCGGGCGGTGTCGGTGATCATGCCCGTGACGCTAGCCGGTCGACGCCGTGTCCGGCAGGCCAGGCGGGCCAGGAGCCGCCGTCGCGGCCGGTGCGGCCCGTGCGACCGTCGCGGCCGGACGTTCCGGAGGACGCCCCGCCGGACCCCACCGGACCCCGCCGATCCCTGCCGAGCCCCGTTGTCGGACCCGGCGGGTAGCCTCGATGGCTCGGACCGGAGAGGTGAACGTGGCAGAACGACAGGCGGGCCCGGCGACCGGCTGGATCTCCACCGGCCTGCGGTGGCGGGACGGCAGGCCGGTGCTGAGCGCCGTCCGCGGCCACCTCGTGCACGAGCGCGAGGCGGCCCCCGGCACGGAGGTCGGCTGGCTGCTCGGCGGGCCGCGCCGCTGCACCGGCGCCCTCCTGGCGGGCCGGAGCGAGCGCACGCCGTGCCCGCACCACGCCGAGATCGCCCCGGACGGCGGCGCCGTGCAGTGCGCGCCCTGCCAGAGCGTCGACCGGGGCCTGGCACTGGCCCGGGACCAGATCCTCGACGACGGACGCACCTACCGGCTCTACCTCGCCTGGTTCGGCGAGGGCCTGCTGAAGGTCGGCCTGACCGCCGAACAGCGCGGCACCACCCGACTGCTCGAACAGGGCGCGCTGGCCTGGACCTTCGCCGCCCGGGGCGCGCTCCCCGCCGTGCGCCGGGCCGAACTGACCGTCGCCGCCTCCGGGCTGGCCCGCGAACGGTTCAACAGCCGGGTCAAGCCGGCCCACTGGTGGGAGCACGGCGACATCGCGCACCGCCGCGCCCTGCTCACCGCGGCCCGCGCCCGGGCCCACGAACTGCTCCACGGCCACGCGGTGGAACTGTCGGCCGACCACCCCGTCACCGACCACGTCGAAGTCTTCGGCCTGACCGGCGGCGCCCCGGCCGCCTACCGGCAGATCGACGCGCTCGCACCGGGCGCGGTGGTCTCCGGCCGGCTGCGCCCGGCGATCGGGCGCCACCTGCTGCTCGACCAGGCCGACGGCGCCGAGCCGCTGCTCCTCGACACCCGCCTGCTCACCGGCTGGACGCTCGCCCCGGCGCCCGGCCGGCCGCCGTCCGGGCTCTCCCTGAGCCTGCGGGTCCGCCCGGAGGCCCCGGACACCCAGGAGGCGCTCTTCTAGGCACCGCTCCGGCCGACGGCGCCCCGCTGGTCCGGGTCCGCGACGGGGTCCGCGACCGGTCCCGGGCCCCGGTCCGCGTCCGGTCCCGGGCCCGCGCGGCCTTCCGCTGCCTCCCGGTGCCGCCAGCGCACCGGGTCGAGCACCCCGGCCGCCGGACCGCGCACGGGCGGCGCCGCGGCGGCGGGCGGCCGGTAGCCCGCGGTCGACAGCACGAGCATCTCGTCCCCGCCGGGCTGGAACTCGTAGCCGACCCGCTCCAGCCGGCTCGGGATGCCGTGCCCGGCCAGTGCGGACCTGACGCGGTCCAGCGGGCGGTACGGGAGGTTACTGGTGTGCAGCAGGACCGGGAACAGCCGCACCTGCCATCGGGCGACCCGTGCCAGGTCGAGCAGGGCGTCCAGGTGGAAGCCCTCGTCGAGCCGTGCCCCGTAGGAGAACAGCAGGTGGGAGCTGAGCACGAGGTCGAACGACCGGTCGGTGAAGGGCAGCCGGGGAAGGGAGCCGGCGACGTAGCGGTCCGGGCGGGCGGCGAGGTCGGCGGCGAAGGCGCGGGCGGCCCGGCTGCGCAGCCGGGTGAGGCGCCCGGGGTCGCCGAACCAGGTCCAGACGTATTCGGGGGCGTCCCGCACCAGGGCCGCGTGCTTGTACCGGATCTCGCGCAGGACCAGTGCGCCGAGGCTGTCCCGGCCGTCGGCGTAGGCGGGGTCGACGGCGACGGCGTCGGTCCCGCGCCGTCCGGCCTCGGCGACGAAGCTCGCGGCGCCGCCCGGGCAGTCCAGGATCCGGAGCCGGAGGTCGCGCTCGGTGAGCGCGAACATCGCTCGGTACTCGTCGAAGGAACGGGCGCTGATCAGCATCGCTCAGCCGCGCCCGACGAACGGCATGGTGGTCGGCAGGACGGTCAGGGACTGGACGTTGGTGTCCAGCGGCATCGAGGCCATCAGCAGCAGCGCTTCGGTGAAGCGCTCCACCGGGATGGTCGCCTCCACGGCCAGCGACCCGTCGGCCTGCGCGGCCGCCGGCTGCGGGCGGCCGTCGGGCGGAGCCACGTTGCCGACGTCGATCTGCCCGACGGCGATGCCGTGCCGGCGGCCGTCCAGCGACAGCACCCGGGTCAGTCCGAGGACGGCGTGCTTGGCGGCCGTGTAGGCGACGGAGTTCGGCCGGGGCGCGTGGGCGGACGGCGCACCGTTGTTGATGATGCGTCCGCCGGCCGGGGACTGGGCGCCCATCACGCGGAACGCCTCCCTCGCGCAGAGGAAGCTGCCGGTGACGATGGTGTCCATCACCAGGTTCCAGTCCTCGACGGGTGTGTCCGTGATCGGCCGGCGCGGGGCGGCCGCTCCGGCGTTGTTGAACAGCAGGTCCACCCGGCCGAACCGGCGGCGGACGGTCCCGAAGAGCGCGGCGACCTGGTCGGGGTCCCTGATGTCGGCCGGGACGGCCAACACGCGGGACGGCTCGACGGCCGCGAGGGCGACGGTCTCCTCCAGGGCGTCCTTGCGTCGCCCGGCGACGGCGACCGACCAGCCGGCGCCGAGCAGGGCGAGCGCGCTCGCCCGTCCGAGGCCGCTGCCGCCACCGGTGACGAGGGCGATCCGGCCGGGCTGCTCGGGAACGTCGGCGGGGGCGGACTCGGGGGCGGACTGGGGGGCGGACTCGCGGGCCGCCCCGGGGACGGTCCCAGGGGCGGTGACGGTGTCGGGGGCGGTCACAGGTCCTCCGTGTTCATCCAGATCCGCAGCATGCGGCGGGACTTCGGCCCGGGCTCGTCGACGTAGGGGGAACGACCGTGCAGGACCCGGCTGTTGCGGATGATCAGCAGGTCGGAGGCGGCCATCGGCAGGCCGAAGGCGATCTCGGGGCGGTAGAGCACCTCGTCGAGCACGTCGAGGGCCTCCCACTGGCGGTCCGTCAGGGGTGGCCCTCCCCGCTCGGGGGAGGACCGCACCGTACGGGTCTGGTAGTAGCAGCCGACGGTCCCGTCCTTCTGGGTGAAGAGGATCGGGGAGACGACCACCTGCGGGCCCGCCCGGCCGGTCCGGTCGAAGGTCCAGTCCTCGCCGAGGGTGGCGAGGACGTCGGGCCGCTCCCGCGCGATGATGTCGCGGACGTGGCGCGCGCTCGCCAGCTTGGTGAGCCCTCCGCCCCTCACCGCGGGTTGCAGGCAGAACAGGACGAGCAGGTCGCAGGTGTCGCAGTGGAACCCCAGTTCGGTGTTCCCGTCGCCGTCCTGGTCGCGGAGCACCTGGGTCAGGTCGCCCCGCCCGTTCTGGGGGACGATCCCGCCGAAGTCGCCGAGCGTGAACGACAGGGCCGCCACGAGCTCGTCCTGCGGCGCCGTCGGGTCCATCAGCCCGCTGATGTGCGTGAGACCCGCGGACCGGGTGCTGCGCCGCACGAATTCGCGGAGCCTGGCGCGAACCGGTTCGGCCCGGTCCCACCGCCCGGTCCGCGCATCGGCCCAGAGCAGCCGTCGGTCGTCCTCGCCGAGGGCGAGCGACCAGATGTCACGCCGTGCGGCCAGGTCCGCGCTGCTCCAGCCGATCTCCTGCACGGTGTCGTCCGGCATGGGGCGACCACTCCCTTCGTCGTTGTCCTCGCCGGTCTGTCGCCGGTCTGTCGCCGGTTTGTCGTCGAGCTGCCCGGACGGGGCCTAGCCGGTCGTCGTGGCCGTGGCGGCGGCGACGGCCTTCGACCAGACCGCCAGTGCCTCGTCGACCTGCTCCGCCGTGACGATCAGCGGCGGGACCATCCTGACCACATTGAGGTGGATGCCGCAGGTGAGCAGCAGCAGGCCGAGTTCGGCCGCCGCCTGTTGGGCGTGCCGGGCGGTGTCCGGGTCCGGGGAGCCGTCCGGGTGGCAGAACTCGCTGCCCGCCATCAGTCCGAGGCCCCGGACGTCGGCGACGGCCGGGGCGCCGGAGGCGACCGTGCGGAGCCCGTCGAGCAGTCGCCGCCCCTGGTCCGCCGCGTTCTCGACGAGCCGTTCGTCCCGGATGACGTCGAGCGTCGCCAGCGCGGCGGCGCAGGCCAACGGGTTGCCGCCGTAGGTGCCGCCCTGCGAACCCGGCCAGGCCCGCTGCATCAGCGCGGCGGGCGCGGCGATCGCGGAGAGCGGTAGGCCGCTGGCCAGGCCCTTGGCCGTGATCAGGACGTCCGGGACGGCCTCGCCGTCGTGCTGGTGGGCCCAGAACCTGCCGGTCCGTCCGAAGCCGGTCTGGATCTCGTCGACGACCAGGAGGATTCCGTGACGGTCGGCGCGCTCCCGCAGCCCGGTCAGGAAGCCGGGCGGCGCCGGTACGTAGCCGCCCTCCCCGAGTACCGGCTCGACGAACATCGCGGCGGTCTCGGCGGGTGCGCTGACGGTGGCCAGGACCAGGTCCAGTCCGCGCAGGGCGTACGCGACCGCGTCCTCCTCGCTCAGCCCGAGCCGGAAGGCGGACGGGAACGGGGCCACGGCGACGCCCGGCATCACCGGGCCGATGCCGGCGCGGAAGCGCGTACCGGCGGTGGTGAGGGCGGCCGCGCCCATGGTGCGTCCGTGGAAGGAGCCCTCGAAGACGATCACGTTCTGCCGGCCGGTGGCGTGCCGGGCGAGCCGCAGCGCGGCTTCGACGGCCTCGGTTCCGGCGGTGGCGTAGAACAGCGAGTCGAGGCCGGGCGGGAGCACCTCGCCCAGCCGTTCGGTGAGCGTGAGCAGGGGGTGGTGCAGCACGGTGGTGTACTGGCCGTGCAGCAGCCTGCCGGCCTGGTCACGCACCGCCTCGACCACACGCGGGTGGCAGTGGCCGGTGCCGGTCACCCCCACGCCGGAGGTGAAGTCGAGGTAGCGACGGCCGTCGGTGTCGAAGAGGTGGATCCCCTCGCCGCGGGTGGCGACGACGGGGGTGGCCTGCTTGAGCACCGGGGAGAGCTGGGACACGGGGTCTGCCTTCTGTCGGCGGATGCGGCGGCGGGTCGGGGGCTGCGGTCGGGTCGAGCGGTCCGATGGTCCGGCACGCGGTCAGGTCGTGCGGCCGGTCGAGCGGCCGGGAGGCGCGGTCAGGTCGCGCGGTCAGGTCGTGCGGCCGGGTCGTGCGGTCGGGGACCCGGCGGGCGGGAGGTAGCCCGCCTCGGCCGCCCAGGAGAGTGCGGCGGACCACCACTGCCGGGTCGGAGCGGTGAACCGGACACCCAACCGGTCGAGTACGGCCGTCGTGTAGGAGCGGTCGACGACGATGTTGCGCTCGTCCTGGAGGGACCACGCCGCGGCCAGTCCGGCCGCGGTCGGGTGGCTCCGTTCGGCCTCGGCGATCGCGGTGGCGAACCCCTCGTCGTCGGTGAGCGCGACCGGGTGGCCGTGGGCGGCGAGCCACCGGACGAGCTCGTCGTGCGGCGTCTCGTAGGGGGTCTCGACGTGGTAGGTGCCGGGTGCGGCGAACGGGTCGGTGGCGATCGCGGCGATTCCGGCGGCCACCGTGTCGACGTGGGAGAACGCGAAGGTGGTCGCCGGGCGTCGGGGCGCCGCGCCGGCCAGCAGGTAGCCGTGGATGAGCTGGTAGATCCGGTTGTCCCCGACGTTGGCCTGGAAGGCCCCGGTCAGGCTGTGCGCCGCGATGTGCCCGCTGCGGTGGACGTAGCACGGGCGGCCGGTCGCCGCCCAGGCGCGGACGGTCTCCTCGGCGCGGAACTTCGCCTGCTCGTAGGGCGTGCGGAAGCGCTGGCCGATCCGCAGGTCGGCCTCGCTGAACCTGCGGGCGGCTCCGTCGACGCCGCCCGCGACGGCGAGCGTCGAGATGTGGTGGAACCGGGCCGTGGGGACGTGTTCGTCGATCCAGGCGAGCAGTCGGCGGACCGAGGTGTGGTTGGTCCGTTCCAGGTCGGCGGGCGAGGCCACCAGGCGGACGTCCGCCGCGGCGTGCAGGACGATCCGGGCGCTTCGGGCCCGGGACAGGCCGGTCCGGGACAGGCCGAGTCCCTCGCGGTCGATGTCACCGGCGACGACCTCGATCCGGTCGTGGCGGGCGCCGGTCCGCCGGGCCGGGTCGAGTCGCCGGGCCGCGTCGAGGTCGCCTTCCGCGCGTACCAGGCAGGTGACGTGGGCGCCGCGCCGGACGAGTTCGGTGAGCAGGTGGCCGCCCAGGTAGCCGGTGGCGCCGGTGAGCAGCACCCGGGCGGGTTCGGCGACCGTGAGGCGGCCGACCGCGGGGCCGACCGCGGGCGTGGGCGCGGGCGCGGAGGTGGGCGGAGCGGTGGGCGCGGGGCCGCCGCGGTGGAGCAGGTGGCCGGAGGTGGACAGCGGGGGCCGGACCGGCGCGGCCGCGGCGGTCCCGGCCGCCGCCGCCACCGTCCGGGCGAAGGAGGTGACGATGCGTTCCGCGGCGCGGTGGTCCGGTCCGGGCGGGGCGTAGACGAGGTCGGCCACCAGCCTCTTCTCGACGATGCGGGTGGTGAGGCGCAGGGCGTACAGGGGGTCGCCGCCGGCGCAGCGGGCGGCGCCGGGCTGCTCGTCCGCGACTGTCCAGTCCAGTGCGGGTTCGTCGGGCAGGTGGAAGGTCCCCAGGAAGTTGAAGCCGGTGTCCGGGCGGACTCCCGTCGTGTCCATCGGCAGCACCGGCGCCTCCGAGAGCCGGCGTCCGACCTCCCGCAGCCGGGTGTCGGCGGAGTCCACCCGCCCGTCGGGGGCTTCGACCACCAGTCGTTTGACGGCGGTGAACCAGCCGACGGTGTCGAGGTGTTCACCGGTGTCGGCGGTGCTGTCGCGGCCGTGGGTCTCGACCTCCACGGCGAGCCGGGGGCGGCCGGTCCAGCCGGACACGGCGTCGGCGAACGCCGACAGCAGGAAGGCTTCGAGGCCCGGCCCCGCGCCGTGGCGGCCGACGAGTGCCGCGGTGCCGCGCTCGCCGAGCGTCCAGGCGACGGCGGCCGGGGCCGGCGTGGTGGCCTGCCCGGTGGCCGCCGCCCCTACCACCGCCCCCGCCGCCCCTGCCTCGGTCCGTGGCCGGGCCACGGCTGCGGCCACGGCTGCGGCCCCGACTGCGGAGACCGCCGTGGAGACGGCCGCGACCGGGCCGGGGGCGGGCTCGGGGCCGGGGGCCGGGGGCGCCGTCGCGGCCCACTGGTAGAAGTCCGCGGTCGGCGGCAGGTCGGCCGGCTTGTTGTCGAGGGCCGCCCGGTAGGCGTGGGCGAGGTCGTCCAGCAGGACGCGCCAGGAGAGGCCGTCGACGACCAGGTGGTGGGCGATCAGGGCCAACCGGTCGTCGGTGCCGGGCGGCCCGCAGAAGAGGTGGAAGCGGACCAGCCGCGCCGCGGCCGGATCCAGGCTGCGGTGGAGTTCGGTGCAGACCTCGGTGACGGTCTCCGCGACGGGGCCCGCCGGTCCGGGCAGTCGCGAGAAGGACACCGGGTCGAGGTCGGGCACCGGCCGGGCGTCGCCGTAGCCGTCCGGGCGGACGGCCCGGCGCAGTGCCGGGTGCCGTTCCAGGACGGCCGCGACGGCGGCCGACAGGGCCGGCGGGTCGACCGCCGTCCGGCACCTCAGGAGGACGGACTGGTTCCAGTGGCGCGGGTCCTCGACGGGCTGCCGGAACAGCCACCGCTGGGCCGGGGCGAGCGGCAGGCTCCCACCGGCGCCCCGGCCGGGGCCGGCGGCGGGGGCCGGGGCGGCGGCGCGCACGGGTGTGGCGGCCGAGGCCAGCCCGGTCGCGGTGGGGTGGCGGTAGAACTCGTCGGGCCTGACGGTCAGGCCCGACCTGCGCAGCAGCGCGATGGTGCGCATGGCGAGGATCGAGTCGCCGCCGAGGCTCAGCACGTCGGCGTGCGGCCCGACCTTGGGCAGGCCGAGCGCACTCGCCCAGAAGTCGGTGATCGACCGGGTCACCGCGCCGAGCCGCGCGTCGACCGGGGCTTCCGGCCCGGCGGCCCGGGCCTCGACGGCCTCGGCGACCAGGGCCCCGAGCCGCTCCCGGTCGAGCTTCCCGTTCGGGCCGACGGGGAAGTCCGGCAGCACCAGGATCGGCTGCGGGACGGAGTACCCGGGCAGTCGGTCGCGCAGGAAGGCGGTGAGCCGGTCGGCCACGCCGTTCGGGGCGGCGTCCTCCGCCAGGGTTATCGCGGCGAGCAGTTGGCCGCCCATGGTGGTGTCGCGGACGAGGGCGGACGAGCGGCGGACGCCCGGGAACTCCTCCACGGCCCGTTCGACCTCCGCGAGGTCGACCCGGAATCCTCTGATCTTGACCTGACGGTCCGACCGGCCGAGGAAGACGAGGTTCCCGTCCGGTCGGCGGCGGCACAGGTCGCCCGTCCGGTACATCAGCCGGCCGTCGTGCCGGGTGAAGCCGCGCGCGGTCTCGGCGGGCCTGCCGAAGTATCCGGCGGTGACCCCCTTGCCGCCGATGAGCAGTTCCCCCGCCGCGCCGTCGGCCGCCGGACGGCCGTCGCCGTCGACCACCGTGAGCACCACCTCGCCGATCGCGGTGCCGATCGGGACCGCCGGTTCGTCCGGGGGCAGTTGGTCGGCCGTCGTGGCGAGGAAGCAGGTGGCGCCGACGGTGGTCTCGGTCGGGCCGTAGTGGTTGACGACCCGGGCGGCGACGCCGGTGTCGAGCAGGTCGGCGGCGAGCGCGCGCGGCAGCGCCTCACCGCCCAGGAGCACGGTGTGCAGGGCCGGTACGGCCGGCGGACCGGCGGCCGTCCGGGCCTCCAGGAGTGCGGTGAGGTGGGACGGCGTCGTCTTCAGCACCGACACTCCGGCGCCGCGCAGTGATGTCCAGAAGGCGTCCGGGGCGCGCGAGTCGTCGTCCGGTACGACGTGGACCGACCCGCCGGTCGCGAGCGCGAGCAGCCAGGCGGTGTGGCCGAGGTCGGCGGCGAGCGTGGTGACGTGCGCGATCCGCGGGGCGTCGGCCTCGGTGAACCGCAGCCGGTCCGCCAGCGCCCGCGCGTAGTGCACGCCGTTGGCGTGGGTGACGGCCACGGCCTTCGGCTCTCCGCTCGAACCCGAGGTGAACGAGAGGTAGGCCAGGTCGGTGCCCGCGAGGTGGGCCGGGTCGGTGTCCGCGCCGACGGTGGCCGCCCGCTGCGGACGGGGGCCGTCGGCGGCCAGCGCGTCGATGTCGACCGGCTCGGTGGGACAGCGGTCCGGGCCGCGGACCGAGGCCTCCGTGGTGAGTGCGAGGCGGACCCGGACGGAGTCGAGACGCCGGCGCAGGTCCGGCCCGGACCACTGGGGATCGGCCATCACCGCGGCGGCTCCCGAGCGCAGGACGCCGTGCAGCAGCGCGAGCATCCGGGCGTCCCTGGGGCCGAGCAGGGCCACCCGGTCGCCGCGGCCGACACCGGCCCCGCCCAGGCGGGCCGCGATCCGGCCCGTCACGGCGTCGAGCGTCCGGTAGTCGAACGCGCGGACGCCGTCCGCCAGGGCGGGCCGGTGCGGGTGGAGACGGGCGATGCGCGACAGCAGCCCGGGCAGGGACCCGGTGGACCGCGTCGATCCGACGTACCGCGTCGCGGAGGTCACGCCTGCTCGTCCCCCTTCCGTGCCGCCCGGGTGGGTCGTGCCTCCACCCGGGCGGAGAGGGCGGCCCGTGGATCGCCCGCGAGGTACCCGTCCAGCCGGGCCCGGGCGGGGAGCCGTCCGGCCAGTTCCCAGGCGATCATGCGGTGCAGGCCGTCCAGGTGGATCAGTCCCTCCCGGACCCGGAGGTCCGTGTAGTCGGAGTGGTCGACCGCGTCGGTGCTGAGGTAGACGGGTGTGAACGGCGCCCATCTCAGGAGCCGGAGCTTCGCCGCGCAGACGGGGTTCGCGTTCGTCCACGCCGTCCCGCCCGCGCGGACGCGCTCGACCGCCTCCTCCACCGTCAGGCCGCTCCGGGGGACGAGTTCGAGCGCACCCCCCTCGCTGAGGTGCCAGGGCAGGACCACGCCGAGGACGTCCGCCCGGGAGAGCCGCACCCGCCACCAGTCGTCGGCGCTCCGGTCGGCCCGGTCGAGGTTCTCCTCCCCGGCTTGGTTGCTGTTCGCCTCGTGGGTGCGTTCCGCCGGGTGGTCGCGCCGGTAGGCGTCGAGGACCTCGGCGAAGGCGACGGCGGTGACGATCTCCACGGCGGTTCTCCTCAGACGGTTCCGGTGTACTCGGTGAAGTGCCGTTCCGCGAACAGCTCCGGCCACCGGCTGTCGGAGAGGCCCAGTTCGCGGGCCCGGGCCAGCATGTGTCTCCAGTACGGCTTCACCGGACGCCACCGTGCGCCCGTCTGGCAGTAGGACGCGTCGATGAAGTACCGGGGACTGCCGGGGCCTTCGGGGGCCGGTCTGCGGGTGTGGAAGAGAGCGGAGTTGAGGAGGACGGTCGAACCGGCCGGCAGCCGGTCGATGACCGTCTCACCGGGCACTTCGCCGGTGCCGAGATGGGCGAGCGCGGTCTTGTCGGCGGCGCGGCGGTGGGAGCCCGGCAGGATCGCGAGGCTGCCGACCTTCTCGTCGAGGCCGCCGAGGTAGTGCAGTGCGTGGACCATCTGCAGCGAGGGGTCGGAGCGGTCGTTGGGCTCGCAGTCGTGGTGCCACGGTTTTCCCGCGATGCCGGGGGCGTGGCGGTCGCTGTGCAGGTGGTGGAAGACGAACGACGGCCCCATGAGCTGGGTGAGGGTCCGCAGGAGCGGCGGGTGGGTGAGGAGTTCGCCGTGGGCCGCCAGCTCCAGCTCCAGGACCGGGGGCGGGCCGCCGGCCGCCGGGCCGGCGCTCGCGGCGATGGAGCGGGCGCGCAGGCCCTCGTCCACCCAGTGGTCCACCTCGGGTACGAGCCTCGCCCGGAGGGGTTCCGGCAGGAAGCCCGGAAGGACCAGGTAGCCGGATTCCGAGAACTGCTGCTGTCGCGTGAGGTCGAGGGTCTCAAGCCCTCCGGGAGATCGCGGCACCGAACCGACTCACCTCCCTCGGTCGACGGGACGCGCAGCCGGGCGCGACGGATCGTTCGGCAACGGGTTCAAGGGGATTCACGGATCATCCAGACTTCAGGCGGCGGTGAGCCCGTCCAGGGCCGCCACACCGACGATTGGTCGCCACGAAGAGGCATGAGTCGATCACGCAAAGTGGTCCGTGTTGGGAGTATGACCCGCGCGACATGTCCGCCACAAGACCACGAAAGCTCGCGGCCATCTTCGCGCCACCGTGCCGTGCCGCCTCGGCCACCGGTCGACTCGTGCACCGCCGGACCCGTCCGCCGTCGTCCGGCACGCGCGCCCCGCGGGTCGCTCCGGCCCCCGCCTGTGGTTGCAAATAAAAACCGGTGGACCTAGGCTCGGCCCTGCCTGGTTTTACTTTGCTACCACTCCGTGCGTCCGATCCCGAGAGGCCCGCCATGACCGCCGCCCACGAGACCTTCGATGGCACCTTCCCGTACCGCCCGCGCTTCACCGGTGCCCCCGGCTTCCGGATGCACTACGTCGACGAAGGCGCCGGCCCGGTCCTCCTCTGCCTGCACGGCGAACCGACCTGGGGCTACCTCTTCCGCGACCTCGTCCGCCGCCTCGCACCCACCCACCGGGTCGTCGTTCCCGACCACATGGGCTTCGGCAGGAGCGAGACCCCCGCCGACCGCACGTACTGGCTGCAGGACCACGTCGACAACGCCGAGGCCCTCGTCCTCGACCTCGGCCTGAGCGGGATCACCCTGGTCGTGCACGACTTCGGCGGCCCGGTCGGCATGGGCCTGGCGGCCCGGCGCCCCGACCTGATCGCGCGGGTCGTCAGCGTCAACGGCCCCACCCCGTTCGGCCAGCCCGACCTCGCCGAGGTGCTGGCCGCCAACGCCGCCGACTCCCCGTGGTTCACCTGGATCGCCCGCGCCCACGCCGACGGCACCCTCGACACCGTCCTCGGGGACCTCGGTCGTGGCGTCCTCGCCACCCTGCGGCTCAACGGCTTCGAGAACCCCGCCGTGGTCACCGACACCTGGCTGCGCGCGTACGGCGCGCCGTTCCCGACGCCGGAGGAGAGCCGCGGCGCGATCGGCTGGGCGAAGGGATTCGCGACCGGCGCGCACCGCTTCGAGACGCCCTCGGACGAGGCCCGCGCCGCGCTGGCCGCCGTTCCCGCGCTGGCCGTCTGGGGTACGGCCGACCGGACGCTGAACGCCCGGCACTTCCTCCCGCTGTTCCGCGCGGCCTTCCCGGCCGGGCGGGTCGCCGAACTGCCGGGGGTCGGTCACTACAGCCCGGAGGACGCCCCGGAGGCCGTCGCCGACCTGATCGGGCGCTTCCTGGCCGAGACCGACCCGGCCGCCGCCGCCCCGGGGGCGACTCCGGCGGCCGCCGGCCCGAACGGCGCCTGAGCCGAACGCTGCCGAGTCAACGGCGCCTGGGCCGAACGGCGCCTGACTGGAACGCTGGCTGACTGGAACAGCGCCTGACCCGAACGGCGTCCGGTCCACCGCGGCCCGGTCCGCCGGGGCGCGGGCCCGGCTACGCGAGCTTGCCGCGCACCCCGCCCGGCCCGGAGCGCGCCCGCCGTGACAGCGGCGGCCGCGACGGCCGGACGTCCGTCCGCGCGCCCGCCGGCTCCTCCGGCGCGGCACCGGCGCGCGCGGCCCGGGCCGCCGCCAGCGCGATCCGCGCCATCAGCGGGTCCTCCCGGACGCCCGCCGCCCGCTTCGCCGCCTGGCACCGCGTGCACCAGAGCGGCGAGGCGGGTCCGTCCGGGTAGGCCATCCCCTCGGGCGGCAGGTAGTGGCTGCCGCACTCGACGCATTCGAAGACCAGCCTCATCCGACGATCACCGTCCCGGAACCGTGGCACCGACCGCATGGCGACCAGAAGGTGTGGATCCTCGGCACCATGCTCCCTTCCTCATCGAGCTCGACCGTGGCCTCGGTCTTCTCGGTCCCCCCGGAACCGCCGCACCCGGAGCAGGACTGAACCTCGGGCATATGCGTTCCTCCTCGGGGCGGGCACCACGGTAGCGCGAATTCCTGCTCCCCAGCACCGATCCTGACGAACCGTCGAAGAAGCGGGGCGCGCACGGGCGGGGCGCGCGCCCCGCCGCACGCTCAGCAGGCCACCGTCCGGAAGCCGCAGTTGCCGCTGGTCGACTCCGGGGTGTTGCCGGTGCGCGCGGCGACCCGGTAGCGGTTGCAGTACGAGTCGTGGCACAGGTAGGAGCCGCCGCGCAGCACCCGGCGCCCGGTGCCGTCCGGGCAGGACTCCGGCCCGCGCGGATCGCGGCGCGGCGAGCGGGCGTACCAGCCGGGGTCGAAGCGGTCGGCGCACCACTCCCAGACGTTCCCGGCCACGTCGGACAGGCCGAAGCCGTTGGGCGGGTAGCTGCCGACCGGCGCGGTCGCGTACCAGCCGTCCTCGCCGGTCGGCAGGTCGGGGAAGCGGCCCTGCCAGATCCGGCAGCGGTGCTCGCCGTCGGGGCGCAGCTCGTCGCCCCACGGGTAGCGGCGGCCGGCCAGCGGGCCGCGGGCGGCGTACTCCCACTCGGCCTCGGTGGGCAGCCGGCGGCCGGCCCAGCGGCAGTAGGCGAGCGCGTCGCGGTGGCTGACGTGCACCACGGGGTGGTCGAGCAGGTCGGCGGCGTCCCCGAGCGGGCCGTACGGGTGGCGCCAGTCGGCGCCGCGGACCTCCAGCCACCAGGGCGCGGCGGGGGAGCGGCCGAGCAGGTCGGCGGGCTCGGCGAGGGCGAACAGGTGGAAGACGGCGGAGGAGCCGGCCCGTTCGGCGTCGGTGCGGTAGCCGGTGGACTCGGCGAAAGCCGCGAACCTGGCGGTGGTGACGGGCTCGGTGTCGATGGTGAACGGCGGCAGTTCCACCTCGTGCACCGGTGTCTCGCCGTCGGCGGGGTAGCCCTCGCCGTGGGCGTCCCCCATCGCGAACACGCCTCCGGGAAGGGACACTTCGGGGTGCGCGGGCCGGGCGGCGGACGGCACGGAGGGGAGCGGGAGGACGGGCGCGTCGGCGCCCCGGGCCGACGGCAGGCAGCAGGCGTGCGCGGCGGGGGGTTGACTCATGGGGCCAAGCTATAGCACTTTTCACCTAGGTGAGAATGCACCTAGCAAGACCGGCGGCCCCGACGGACCCGGCGGACCGGGCGGGCGCGGCGAACCCCGCGGCCCGCGGCGGACCCCGCGAACCCCGCGGTCGTCGTGGCCCCGCGGCCGTCACGGAAAGAGGAGAAGAACCACCGGTGAAGTTCGACCACGTCCTGCTCGGCCTGCTGGCCATCCACCCCCGCAGCGGCTGGGACCTCAAGCAGTGGCTGGCGGGGGAGGGGCAGTTCGTCCGCTCGAACGCCCACCAGAGCCAGATCTACCGGCTGCTCAACCGGATGGCCGACCAGGGCTGGGTCGCCTTCGAGACCGACCCCCGCGACGGCCGCCCGGACGCCAAGGTGTACCGGCTGACCGACGCGGGCCACGCCGAACTGGTCACCGAGGCCCGCTCGCCGTACCGGCCGACCAGCCGATTCCAGGACCCGGACTTCATGGCCCGGTTCTACTTCACCGGCCTGGTCGCCCCGGACCGCCTGATCGACCTGATCGACACCGAACTCGCCTACCGCCGCCGTCAGGTGGCGACCATGCGCGGACGCGACCGGTCCGTCGCCTTCGCCGAGGGCGTCCCGGAGGCGGACGCCCACCGGGTCCGCCTGCTCCGCGAACTCACCCACCAGTACGGGGCGTCCGCCGTCGACGCCTGGCTCGACTGGCTGGAGCGCACCCGCCGCCTCCTCCAGGACGCGCTGCCCGACCCCGCAACCGAAACCCGCCCCGCGCCCACCGAAGGAGAATCCGCCCGGTGAAAGCCGTCCTGGTCATGTTCGACAGCCTCAACCGCCGCTTCCTGCCGCCCTACGGCTGCGACTGGACCCTGGCCCCGAACTTCAGCCGCCTCGCCGCCCGCGCCGCCACCTTCGACAACTGCTACGGCGGCTCGATGCCCTGCATGCCGGCCCGCCGTGAGATGCACACCGGCCGGTACAACTTCCTGCACCGCTCCTGGGGCCCGCTGGAGCCCTTCGACGACTCCGTCCCCGACCTGCTGGGCAAGGGCGGCGTCTACACCCATCTGGTCACCGACCACCAGCACTACTGGGAGGACGGCGGCGCCACCTACCACAACCGGTACGACAGCTACGAGTTCTTCCGCGGCCAGGAGGGCGACAAGTGGAAGGGACACGTCGCCGACCCGGACATCCCCGAGACGCTCTCCTGGCGCGACGGCCCGGCCTGGCGCCAGGACTGGGTCAACCGCCAGTACCTGCAGGACATCGCCGACCACCCGCAGACCCGCACCTTCGACGCCGGCCTGGAGTTCATCGCCACCAACCGCGACCAGGACCGCTGGTTCCTGCAGATCGAGTGCTTCGACCCGCACGAGCCGTTCTACTCCTACGCCGAGCACAAGAAGCACTACCCGCACGACTGGGACGGCCCGCACTTCGACTGGCCCGACTACAAGCGCGTCACCGAGAGCCCAGAGGCCGTCGAGCACGCCCGCAACGAGTACGCCGCGCTGCTCACCATGTGCGACGACTCGCTCGGCAGGGTCCTCGACGCCTTCGACGAGCACGACCTGTGGGACGACACCCTGCTGATCGTCTGCACCGACCACGGACTGCTGCTGGGCGAGCGCGGCTGGTGGGGCAAGAACATCCAGCCCTGGTACGACGAGAACATCCACACCCCGCTGTTCGTCTGGGACCCGCGCACCCGCGCCACCGGCCGCCGCGCCGCCCTCGTCCAGACCATCGACCTCGGGCCCACCCTGCTGGAGTACTTCGGCGTCCCGCGCACCCCCGACATGCAGGGCCGCCCGCTCGCCGACACCGTCGCCCACGACACCCCCGTCCGGCTGCACGGCCTGTTCGGCGTCTTCGGCGGGCACGTCAACATCACCGACGGCCGGTACGTCTACATGCGCGCCTGCAAGGACGCCGGCAACCGGCCGCTGTACGAGCACACCCTGATGCCCACCCACATGCGCGGCCACTTCACCCCGCAGGAGCTGGCCCCCGCGACCCTGGCCGGACCGCTGCCCTTCACCAAGGGCATGCCCGTCCTGCGCCTGCCCGCCACCGCCTGGGGCAACCCGTACGCCTTCGGCACCCAGCTGTTCGACCTCTACACCGACCCGGAACAGGAACAGCCCCTGGTCGACGACGAGTTGGAGCTCCAGCTGGCCGCACTGCTCACCCAGGCGCTGCGCGACGCGGACGCCCCGGCCGACCAGTTCGAACGGCTCGGCCTGCCCGCCGAGGGGCCGGTCACCGCCGACCACCTCCAGGTCCGCGCCCAGCGGCCGCAGGCGCTCGCCGCCGCCGAACCCCTCCCGGAGGCCGGCGACTTCCCCGACACCCCGCTCTCCGTGCACACCCCGCTGCGCACCCTGCTGGAGGACGACCGGGCCGCCGCCGCCGTGCTGGAGCGGCTGCCCATGCTGGCCGCCCCCGGCCTGCGGGCGATGCTCGGCGCGCTCTCCCCGTTCCGGCTCGCCGCCATGGGCCCGTCCGTGCGGCCCGCCGACCTGCGCGCCCTCGCCGACGCCCTCGGCGAGCTGCCCGCCCCGGCCGCGCCGGCCGAGTAGCGCCCGGGCGGCGCAGCGGAAGGCGGCGCGGCGTCCGGCGCGGTACCGCCCCGGACGCGGGCCCGGCACCGACCGGGCCCCGCGACCGGGTGCAGTACCGTGCCCGCATGAAGATCGGCGAGCTGTCCCGGCGGACCGGCGTGAGCGTCCGCGCCCTGCGCTACTACGAGGAGGAGGGCCTGATCAGGCCCGCACGTCACGGCAACGGCTACCGCGACTACTGCGAGGGGGCCGACGAGATCGTCCGGCAGATCCGCGGCCTGATCGAATGCGGGCTGCCCACCCGGATCATCCGCGACATCCTCCCCTACCTGGACGGCCCGGCCGCACTCGTCCCGGAGCGGCCGTGCGACGACATGCTGGACCAGGTGACCCGCGAACGGGACCAGCTCGACCGGCGGATCCGCTGCCTCACCCGCAACCGGGACGCCATGGACACCTACCTGCTCGCCGCCCGAACCGCCCGTGCCGGCGCCGACGGCTGACCTGGGCCCCGCCCGCCCGGCCCCGTCGCCGCCCCGTCGCCGCCCGGCCGTCCGCCCGCCTGGCCCCGGCCCGGCCTCGCCGCGGGCCCGGGCCGGCAGCCCGGAGAGCCGACTTGACCCTCACGCATACGTGAGGGTTCTACCGTCCCGGCATGACCACAGCGACCACTGTTTCCCCAGCTCATCCGGGTAGCGAGGGACGCCGCACGCTCCCCGGGCTGCTCGTCCTCTCCGGCTCCGCCTTCGTCACCGTCCTCACCGAGGCCCTCCCCGCCGGGCTGCTCCCCGCCATCGGCGAAGGCCTCGGCGTCGGCGAGTCACGGGCCGGCCTGCTGGTCACCGTCTACGCGCTGGCCGCCGCCGTCACCGCGATCCCGATGACCGCCTGGACCCTGCGACTGCCCCGGCGGACCCTGCTGGTGGGCCTGCTGGCGGGCTTCGCCGCCACCAACGCCGTCACGGCGCTCTCCGGCTCCTTCGCCCTGACCACCGCCGCCCGGCTGCTCTCCGGGGTCTTCGCCGGGCTCCTCTGGGCGATGGTCCCGGCCTTCGCCGCCCGGCTGGACCCGGAGCGGTCCGGCCGGGCGATCGCGGTCGCGCTGGCCGGGATGACGGTCGGCCTCTCGCTCGGCATGCCGGCGGGCACCGCGCTCGGCGGCCTGGCCGGCTGGCGGGCGGCGTTCGGCCTGCTCAGCGTGCTGGCCCTGGTCCTGGCCGCCGCGGCGCTCCGGTGGCTGCCGCAGCCGGCGGGGGAACGCCCGCAGGCCGGGGCCGGGCTGCTCGCGACGCTGCGCACGCCCGGGATCGCCGCGGTCAACCTGGCCTCGGTCACCATGGTGCTCGGCTTCTACACGCTGTACACGTACATCGCGCCGTTCGTGGAGCGCGCCGGACTCGGGGCGTCCACCGGGACCCTGCTGTTCCTCTTCGGACTCGGCTCGATGTTCGGCGTCTGGACCGCCGGCGCGACGGCCGACCGCCGGCTGCGCACGGCGACCGTCACCCTGCTGGCGCTCGCCACGGCCGCCCTGGCCGTCTTCGGCCTCCTCGGCGGGAACACCCCGGCCGTCCTGGCGGCCTCGGTGCTCTGGGGCGTGACCCACGGCGGCATCCCGACCCTGATGCAGACCGCCGGAGTGCGGGCCGCGCCGCTCCTCGCCGACACCGCCAACTCCCTCTGGGTCACGGGCTGGAACGTCGCGATGGCGGGCGGCTCGCTCCTCGGCGGGGTGGTCCTGGACGGTGCCGGGACCACCGCCCTGCCGTGGACGGCCGCGGCCCTGCTCGCCGCCGCGACGTTGACCGCCCTGTTCGCCCGGCGCCACGCCTTCCCCCCGCCGCGCGGCTGACGCCCGGCCGGACGCCGAACCCCAGGCGCCCCCGAGTGCCCCGCCGAACGGCGCCGGCCGTCCGCGGCCCCTCCCCGACGGGAGGGGCCGCGGACGGCCGGAGGCCGGACCGGGGGCGCGGCGGGTGCCTCAGCCCCCCAGCGTGCTGCGCAGGAACTCGCGGTTCATCGCGGCGATGCTGGGCAGCGGGATGCCCTTCGGGCAGGCGGTGGCGCACTCGCCGGTGTTGGTGCAGCCGCCGAAGCCCTCGGCGTCCATCGCGGAGACCATGTCGCGCACCCGCGACCTCCGCTCCGGGGCGCCCTGCGGAAGGACGTTGAGGTGGACCACCTTCGCGGAGGTGAAGAGCATCGCCGAGCCGTTCGGGCAGGCGGCCACGCACGCGCCGCAGCCGATGCACTCGGCGTGCTCGAAGGCGGTGTCGGCGGCCTCCTTGGGCACCGGGGTGGCGTGCGCGTCGGGCGCGCTGCCGGTCGGGGCGGTGATGTAGCCGCCCGCGCCGATGATCCGGTCGAACGCCGAGCGGTCCACCACCAGGTCCTTGACCACCGGGAACGCCGCCGCGCGCCACGGTTCGACGTCGATGGTGTCGCCGTCCTCGAAGTGCCGCATGTGCAGCTGGCAGGTGGTGGTCCGCTCGGGGCCGTGCGCGCGGCCGTTGATGACCATGCCGCAGGCGCCGCAGATGCCCTCGCGGCAGTCGTGGTCGAAGGCGACGGGCGTGTCGCCGCGGGTGATCAGCTCCTCGTTGAGGGTGTCGAGCATCTCCAGGAAGGACATGTCCGGGCTGATCCCGCCGACCTGGTAGGTCGTCATCGAGCCGGGCGTGTCGGGGCCCGCCTGGCGCCAGATCCGAAGGGTGAGGTTCACGCGTAGCTCCGCTGGGTGGGGTGGACGTGCTCGAAGTCGAGGTGCTCGCGGTGGAGCACGGGCGCCTCGCCGGTGCCGGTGAACTCCCAGGCGGCGGCGTAGGAGAACTCCTCGTCGCGCCGGGCGGCCTCGCCGTCCGCGGTCTGGCTCTCGGTGCGGAAGTGGCCGCCGCAGGACTCGGCGCGGTGCAGCGCGTCCAGGCACATCAGCTCGGCGAGCTCGAAGTAGTCGACCAGCCGGTTGGCCTTCTCCAGCGACTGGTTCAGCTCCGCGCCGGTCCCTGGCACCTTGATCCGGCGCCAGAACTCCTCGCGCAGCTGCGGGATCCGCGCCAGGGCCCGGCGCAGCCCGGCCGCGTCACGGGCCATCCCGCACTCGTCCCAGAGCAGTTCGCCGAGCTCCCGGTGGAAGGAGTCGGGCGTGCGGTCGCCGTCCACCGCGAGGATCAGGTTCAGCCGGTCCGCCACCTCGGCCTCCACCGAGGCGATCTCCTCGTGGTCGGCCGGGACGGCGGGGAGCTTCTCCCGGGCCAGGTAGTCGTTGAGGACCGGCGGGAGCACGAAGTAGCCGTCGGCCAGGCCCTGCATCAGCGCGCTGGCACCGAGCCGGTTGGCGCCGTGGTCGGAGAAGTTGGCCTCGCCGATCGCGAACAGCCCCGGGACGGTGGTCTGCAGGTCGTAGTCGACCCAGAGGCCGCCCATGGTGTAGTGGATCGCCGGGTAGATCCGCATCGGCACCCGGTACGGGTCCTCGGCGGTGATCCGCTCGTACATCTCGAACAGGTTGCCGTACCTGGCCTCCACGGCGTCCCGGCCCAGCCGGCGGATGGCGTCGGCGAAGTCCAGGTAGACGCCCTGCCCGCCGGGGCCGACGCCGCGGCCCTCGTCGCAGACGTTCTTGGCGGCCCGGGAGGCGATGTCGCGCGGCACCAGGTTGCCGAACGCCGGGTAGATCCGCTCCAGGTAGTAGTCCCGCTCGTCCTCCGGGATCTCGGCCGGCGGCCGGGCGTCGCCCTTCGCCTTCGGCACCCAGATCCGGCCGTCGTTGCGCAGCGACTCGCTCATCAGGGTGAGCTTGGACTGGTGGTCGCCGGAGCGCGGGATGCAGGTCGGGTGGATCTGGGTGAAGCACGGGTTGGCGAAGTACGCGCCGCGCCGGTGCGCCCGCCAGATCGCGGTGGCGTTGGAGTTCTTGGCGTTGGTGGAGAGGTAGAAGACGTTGCCGTAGCCGCCGCTGGCGAGGACGACCGCGTCGGCGGTGTACGTCGAGACCTCGCCGGTGACCAGGTCGCGGGCGACGATCCCGCGCGCCCGGCCGTCGACCACCAGCAGGTCGAGCATCTCGGTGCGGGCGTGCATCTCGACGTTCCCGGCGGCGATCTGCCGGGACAGCGCCTGGTAGGCGCCGAGCAGCAGCTGCTGGCCGGTCTGGCCGCGGGCGTAGAAGGTCCGGGAGACCTGGACGCCGCCGAACGAGCGGGTGTCCAGCAGGCCGCCGTACTCGCGGGCGAACGGTACGCCCTGGGCCACGCACTGGTCGATGATCTCCACCGAGACCTGGGCGAGGCGGTGCACGTTCGACTCGCGGGCCCGGAAGTCGCCGCCCTTGACGGTGTCGTAGAACAGCCGGCGGACCGAGTCGCCGTCGTTGCGGTAGTTCTTGGCGGCGTTGATGCCGCCCTGGGCGGCGATCGAGTGGGCCCGCCGGGGGGAGTCCTGGAAGCAGAACTGGACGACGTGGTAGCCCTGTTCGGCGAGGGTGGCGCCGGCCGCGCCGCCCGCGAGGCCGGTGCCGACCACGATCACGGTGTGCTTGCGCCGGTTGGCCGGGTTGACCAGCTTGGCGTCGAACCGCCGCTGGTCCCAGCGCTGTTCGATCGGCCCGGCGGGGGCCCGGGTGTCGGCGACCGGCTCGCCGGTCCGGTAGTCGCTGTAGTCGCTGTCGTCGGTGCTCAACTCACCACTCCGGTCATCACGGCCACGGGGACGGACAGGAAACCCGCGGTCAGCAGCAGCGCCAGGCCGTCGGCGGTCAGCTTCAGCGCGCGGTCCCGGCGGGCGTTGTTGGCGCCGAGGGTCTGCGCGGCGCTCCAGAAGCCGTGCCGGACGTGCAGGCCGACGGCGAGCATCGCGACGATGTAGATCGCGCAGCCGTACCACGTCCCGAACGAGGCCACGATGTTCTGGTACGGCTTGCCGTGCTCGGCGTTGGGGTTCACGGTCAGCGTGGTCAGGTCGAGGATGTGCCAGACGATGAACAGCGCCAGGATCACCCCGCCCCAGCGCATCGTCCGGGTCGCGTAGCTCGCCCGGCGCCGCCGGTGCGCGTACTTGCTCGGACGGGCCGCGAGGTCGCGCCGGCTCAGCTGGTACGCGGCCACGCCGTGCAGCACCACGGCGGCCAGCAGACCGACCCGGGCGATCCAGAGGAACCACTCGTGCCCGAGGAAGGGCTGCCCGAGGGTCCGCAGCCAGGCCGCGTAGCCGTTGATGTCCTCCGGCCCGAAGAAGACCTTGAGGTTGCCCAGCATGTGCGCGACCAGGTAGAGCAGCATGACCAGTCCGCTGACGGCCATGACCGCCTTCTTGCCGACGGTCGACCGCCACAGGGTCAGCAGGATGGACGGATACCGGGCCGTCCGTGTCGCGGTTGTCATGGCGCCAACGGTAAGGACACGGACGACGGTGCGTCCAAGACATGATGCGGCTCACGACCATAGCCTGTGCCTATCGTGCGGGGCAGCCGGGCGGGCCTATCCTGGCCCGGTGCAGCTCCAGCAACTCCGCTACTTCCTGGCCGTCGCCGAGACCCGCCACTTCACCCGCGCCGCCGAGGCGGCGCATGTGGCACAGCCCTCACTCTCGCAACAGATCCGCTCCCTCGAAAGGGAGTTGGGCGCCGAACTGTTCCACCGCACGCGCGGCAACATCGCCCTGACCGACGCCGGTGAGGCCCTCCTGCCGCTCGCCCGGCGCATCATCGCCGACACCGAGAGCGCACGCCTCGCCGTCCAGGAGACCCTCCAGCTGCGCCGCGGCCGGGTCCGGCTCGGTGCGCCGCCGAGCCTCTGCACCAGCCTGGTGCCGGACGTCCTGCGGGTCTTCCGGGACCGCCACCCGGGGGTCGCGCTGGTGGTCCGCGAGGGCGGCTCGGGCGACCTGGTGCCGGCGCTGACCTCGGGGGAGCTGGACCTCGCCCTCGTCATCACCCGGTCGGGCGGCGCGGCCGACCAGGCCGGGCACCCGCTGGCCGTCACCGAACTGCTGCACGAGGAACTGGTGCTGGTCGAGCGCGATCCCGCGGAGGGGGGCCGCGGCGACCGGGCCGCCGCAGGGCCTTCCGCGGCCGGACCGTCCGGCGCCGGACGGTCCGCCGCCGGACGGGCCCCCGCGCGGCGGCGGAAGGTCCGGGTCGCGGAACTGCGCGGGCGGCCGCTGGTGATGTTCCGCGAGGGCTACGACCTGCGCGAGGCCACCCTGGCGGCCTGCCGCGCGGCCGGGTTCGAGCCGGAGCTCGCGGTCGAGGGCGGGGAGATGGACGCGGTGCTCGGCTTCGTCCGGGCCGGGCTGGGGCCCGCCGTGCTGCCCGGCATGGTGGCGGCCCGCTCGGGGCTGGCGGTGACCCCGTTCGCCGCGCCCGGCCTGGGCCGGACCATCGCGGTGGCGCACGGCTCGGAGGTGCCGCTCACCCGGGCCGCGGAGGCGCTGCGGACGACCCTGCTGGCCCACCTGCGCGACGCGGCCCGCTCCGGTGAACTGCCGCCGGGCACGAGGCTGCTGCTGGCGTGAGCGCGCGGGACCGCCGCCGGCGCCCGGCCCCCGCCCCGTCCCGCCCTTCCCCCCTCCGCCTCCGGTGCCCCGCCCGGCGAACGCGGCGGCCCGGCCGAACGGTTGGCACGGTGTGCGAATCACCCGAATCGTGACCTCGCGGACCCACCGGCCCGGAACCCGCTGTTCACGGGCTGCGTCCCAGGCAGCGGCGGTGGTGCCGTAAGGTGCGACGCCGCAGAGCCGAGGCAGCGACGGGGAGAGCGCGAAGCGATGGACGACCGGAAGCAGCAGGACCACAGACCGACCGGGGGCGGAGACGCCCCCGCCGCGGGCAGCGCCCGGGTGCCCGCGGACGCGCGGCCCTGGGAGCTTCCCGAGTACCTCCACGAGCGGGAGCTCGGATCCGGGGCGAGCGGCCGGGTCGTGCTCGCCCGCCACCGGGCGACCGGCACCCCCGTCGCGATCAAGTACCTCCACGGTTCCGTCGGCACGCCCGGCCTGCGCGCGGAGGCCGAGGTCCTCGCCGGAATCGACTCCCCGCACGTCACCCGGCTCTACGAGTACGTGGAGGGCGAGCGGGGCTCGGCCATCGTGATGGAGCTGGTGGACGGGATCGCGCTGCGCGACCTGCTCCGCGCGGAGGGCGCCACCACCCCGGAGGCCGCCCTGGTCGTGCTGAAGGGCTCACTGCTCGGCCTGGCCGCCGCGCACGGGGCCGGCGTGGTGCACCGCGACTACAAGCCCGCCAACGTCCTGGTGGACACCGCCGGGACGTCCAAGCTGGTCGACTTCGGCATCGCGGTGCCGAGCGGCGACGACCGCGACGTCTCCGGGACCCCCGCCTACATGCCGCCCGAGCAGTGGGCGGGCCGGCCCGCCTCCCCGGCCGGCGACGTCTACGCCGCGACCGTCACCTTCTTCGAGTGCCTCACCGGCGCCCGCCCCTACGGCGGCACCACGATCGCCGAACTCGCCGTCCAGCACACCGAGGCACCGATCCCGGCCGAGCTGGCCCCGGACCCGGTCCGGCCGCTGATCCTGTCCGGCCTCGCCAAGGACCCGGCCGACCGGCCCGACAGCGCGGCCGCGCTCGTCGAGGAGCTGGAGGCGGTCGCGGCGGCCGGGTACGGACCGCAGTGGGAGGAGAAGGGGCGGCTCGACCTGACGGCGCTGCTCGCCCTGCTCGCGCTGCTGCTGCCCGGTGCGGGCGGCGCGGCCGGCGGCACCTCGCTGGCCCACACCTCGCTGGGGGCCACCGAGGCACCGGCGGCGCAGACCGCACCCGCACCCGGTGCCGACACCGTCCCGGCCGCCGCCCGGGTGACCCTGGCCCGCCGTGGAGCGCGTCTCGGCACCCGCGGCAAGGCCCTGGTCGGCGTCGCGGCCGGCGTGCTGACCCTCGCCACCCTGGCGGGCATGGCCATGGCCGGGGCCGCCGACGGAGGCGCCCGCACGGCTGTCGGCGGCGCCTCCCCGGAAGCGACCACCAGCCTCGGCGCGCCCGACCCGACGGGCGGCCCCGCCACGGGCGGCCCCGGCGACCCCGGCGACCCCTCGGCGGCCGCACCGTCGGCCGGTCCGGAGACCACGGGCCCGGAGCCGTCCGCGTCGACGGCCGGTCCGTCGGCGAGCCCGGGTACTCCGGGGCCGAAGCCCTCCGTTCCCACCGCCGGCCCTTCGGCGGGCCCGGGCAGCCCCGGTGGCGGTCCCACGGCCGTGCCGACCGGCAAGACCCCCACGCCCCCGGGGCTCCCGCCCGGCACCGCCGCCCCGACGACCGGCCTGCCGCCGGCCCCGCCCGGCACCGCCACCCCGACCGTCGCCCCCACCGCGACCAACACCGTCGCGCCGCCCTCGACCCCGCCGGTCGGCCCCGGCCCCAGCACCCCGGGGCCGAGCCCGAGCGCGACGCCGACCCTCGCGGTCGGTTCCGTGAACCTGGACTCACTGGCCTGCGGCGGGCGCTGGAGCCTGACGGCAGTGATCACGGTGGTCGCCCAGGGCACCGGCACCGGGACGCTGACCCTGAGCTGGTACCACAGCTCGGGCGGCCGGGCGGTCACCGTCGCGACCGAGACGGTCGCGCTCGTGAACGGTCGCGCCACCGTGACCCGGACGCACGACTTCGGCTCGGCCGACACCTTCCCGACCTGGGGCGTGCGCATCGGCACCACCCCGGCCGCGGCCAAGCCGGGCAGGACGTCCTCCGAGGTCGCCGCCTACGTCTGCGATCCGCCCCGCTGATCCGCACCCCGGCCGTCCCGGCCATCCCCGGCCACCCCCTCGGCGCGCCGGCCCGTGACCCGTGGCCCCCCGCCGACCCGTCCCGATCCCGCTCACTGGAGGAGCCATGTCCACGCCCCGACCCGACTCCGCCCCGGCACCGGGCCCGGACGCCGACCGGACCGTCCGCCTCGCCCCGGCCGGCGAGGCCGGTGGGGCCGGTGGGGAGGTCGCGCCGCAGGTCCCGGCCACGGCCGACGAGGTGACCGTCCGCCTCCCCCCGGGAGGGGAAGGCGGTGAGGGGACCGTCCGGCTCGGGTCCGACCCGGCGGCAGCGGAGCGGACCGTCCGGCTGGAGCGCGCCGCCGCGCTCCAGGCCGGGGGAGGCCCGGACGCCGAGGCCACGGTGCGGCTCGACGACAGCGAGGCCGCGAGCGCGACGTTCCTCGACCCCCGGGTCTGGGGAGGCGCCCCGGACCCGGGGGAGAGCGTCACCCTGGTCGAGACCCCGGCCCGCGGTACCGCCGTCGGCGCCGCTCCGGCCGTCGGCGCCGCTCCGTACGCCACCGCCGCTCCGCACGCGCCCGGCGCGGAACCGGCCGTGACCGCGGCGCCGGGCACCACCGCGGCACTCGCGTCCACCGAGGCGTCCGGCGACGGCGCGGAGGGCGAACGACCCTTCGCTCCGGGCGAGTTGCGGCGGTTCGGACCGGGAGTCCCGCCGCAGGCCGCCGCCGTCTGGCACGGCCAGGCCCTGCCGGGCGCGGAGCAGCCGCCCCGACGCCGCAGGGCGTGGCGGTGGCTGGCACCCGTCGTGGTGCTGGCGGCGGTCCTGGCGTTCCTGTTCTGGCGTTTCCAGGGCCCCGACCTGGCGGTCACCGGCGTCGGTGTGACCACCGGCGACCCGGCGGGCCCCGGCTGCGGAGGCACGGCGGTGATCACGGCCGTGGTGGAGACCAACGGCGGGGCCGGAACCGTCCGGTACCGCTGGCTGCGCAGCGACGGCACCACCTCCGGAGAGATCGGCCAGGACGTCCGCTCCGGCGCGCACCGCACCGAGCTGGTGCTGCGCTGGAGCTTCGAGGGCCGGGGCTCGCTGGAGGCCACCGCGACCCTGGAGATCCTCGCACCGGAGGTCCGGACCGCCGCCACCTCGTTCCCCTACCGCTGCTCCTGACCCACGGGCGGGCCCGCGTGCCGGCGTCCGGTCCCGTCCGTTGTCCGGCTCCCGTCCGGCGTGCGACGCCGGTCCACCGTCCGGCCGCTCCACCGGCCGGCCGGTCCACCGTCCGGCCGCTCCACCGGCCGGGTTCGCGGGCACGCGAAAGGGCCCGGGGGCGGTGCCCCGGGCCCTTCGGTGGTCGGCGTCAGGCCGGGAGCACGGCCTCGATCGCGGCGACGACCTCGTCCGACTCCGGCTCGGTGCGCGGCCGGATCCGGGCGGCCACGGTGCCGTCCGGCGAGACCAGGAACTTCTCGAAGCACCGGCAACGTCACATCACCCCACCCGGGGACATGTGACCTGCGACGATGCGAGAGAATGTCCGTTATGGATGCTTTGATCAAGGTTGCGCTGGACCCCAAGTCGGGGCCGTGTGCCGACTGCCCGCCCCCCGGATCGCCTGAGGTAGATCTCTACTGCCGGAAGTCGGCCCAGGTGTCCGGGCGGCGCCGAGAGGTGTCCACCGACGTACAGCGGGACCAGGGTCACGAGTGGGCACATGAGAACGGCATGCGGGTCCGCAACGTCTGGCGGGACATCCTGTCGGCGTTCAAGGACAAGGTGCGGCACGGCTTCAACTTCGCCATGGCAGCGATCATGGACGGCGAGGTGCCGTGCCTGTGGCTGTACAAGCTGGACCGCTTCACGCGTAAGGGCGCCGAGGACGTCATGGGCATCGTCACGGGGCGCAAGCGCGTCGTGTTCCACATGGACCGCCTTGACTCCTCCGTGCCCGGCCACCGGCGCGAGATCATCAACCGGGCCGAGGAGGCGCGCGAGTACTCCGTGAACCTGGGGGAGCGCCTGCACGACGCGCGCGAGGAATACCGCCAGCTCGGTCACTGGATCAACGGAAACGTGCCGTACGGGACCGCCAA
Organism: Kitasatospora sp. NPDC042419; assembly: GCF_056437345.1. Taxonomy (NCBI): domain Bacteria; kingdom Bacillati; phylum Actinomycetota; class Actinomycetes; order Kitasatosporales; family Streptomycetaceae; genus Kitasatospora; species Kitasatospora sp. NPDC042419. The sequence goes on along the minus strand of NZ_JBWKAW010000018.1, from coordinate 182,149 downwards.
GGACCCTGAGACGGGCGGACTCATCCCCTGCGAGCTTCCGGCCGTCCCGGATGACCCGGAGCGCTCAGAGACCCGCTCAGACGTCGCAAACTGGGTGTTCGACTGGAACGGCAAGGGGCACAGCACCTCACGCATTCAAGAGCTGCTGTTCGAGAAGGGGATCCCCACGGCCCGGGGCAGGGATCGGTGGTCCACGACGGCCATATCCGACATGCTCAACAACCCCGCTCTTGCGGGGTGGCAGGTACTCCGAGGCAAGGACGAAGACGGCAACGACATCCCCGGGCAGCGCCACGCCAAGTATCTGCACCCTCGGACCGGCAAGCCCGTGCGCCTGCTCGGCAAGCCGACCGTGACCGACGCCCAATTCGAGAACGCCCGAGCAGCGCGCGCCGGACGGGCCCCGGTGGCCATGCTGGCTGCCAACATCGCGAACAAGGGCAAGGCCACGAACGTCATGACGGGCTCTCTGTGGTGCCCCGGGTGCAAGGGGCGCATGCAGTGCGGGGGGACAAGCTACAGGTGCCACCCGGACCGCAAGGAGGTCTGCCCGGCCCGTGCGAGCGTCAACGTGGTCCGCCTGGACGAATACGTGGGCGGACTGTGGGTTGCCCGTGTCGGCGGCCTGGAGATGGACGATCCGCTGTTGCATGAGCTGGCGCTTCGCTGGCAGGTGTTGCAGGACCCCGAGACGGCCGAGGCATCGGCGGAGGCCCTGGCGGTCGTACAGCGTGCCGAGGCCGACTTGGCGCAGCTCGCAGCCGACCGCAAAACGACCTACAGGACGGGATACATGGCTACTCTCTGGCCCGGCCTGGTCGAGGACGCCGAGGAGGCCCGCAGGGTGGCCCAGGAGGCCCTAAAGGCGACCGCTGGCGACTCGTTGAAGCTTCCGCCCTTCGCGCATGAGCCCAAGGCCGCCCAGAAGGCTTGGGACGCCGCAGACAAGAACGGAAAGCGGGCCCTGGTACAGCTCATGATCCGCAAGGTCTACGTGACCAAGGCGCCGAAGGAGAACACCCGCCGGGGTACGCCCGAGGCGTTCGACGGCGACAGCCGCGTGACGATCCTGTGGCACGGAGAGAAGGACCCCGCCGAGGCGTCCGCTGCCGTGCCGGCTGCTGCCTGACGGAGCGTCACATAGCTTGATCGAGGGGTGCGTTCGGTGGATCAAGGTCCGCCGGGCGCGCCCTTTCGTTTGCACTCAGTGTTCGTATGCGAACACCGTACGAAGTGATGAGATCGCCCTCGGTCGGCGCCCCAGGCGGAGCCCTGGTAAAAGCGCAGGTCAGGGGCACGGTAGAAAAGTTGCCGTTCCACCTAACTCCCTACATGCGTATAGGGGTTTAGGCGGACGGCAGTTTTTCTGCCGTGTACGGAGAGTGGTCAACTCGCCTGCGGCGCCAGCGCGCTGACGTGGTGTTAACCACCGCTCTTTAATCAGTCTGAGGGCGGTTCGCGCGCATGCGCGTAGCTCACGGCATGTCCGGCGCCCTCGCCCGTCAGGTCGACTCCCGGTCCTCTCTCCCCGGTTGAGACCCTGACGGGCTCTCATGCTTCCGTGTGCGGTGTAGTGCGCACTCCGGCCCGAGTAGGCGCGCCCGGCGGGGCACGACACCGAAACGGCGGGAAGAGTCGGTGGAAGACCGGCCGCGCGGACCGGCTAGGGCCCCGCAAGCCCGATGCCGGATTGACTCCCCCTGGTAGCCCAACTGGCCAGAGGCGACGGCTTCAGGTGCCGTTTGATGTCGGTTCGAATCCGACCCGGGGGACCAAGCGTTGAGTGCTGGGACACAGCGGGGCCTGTAAAGCCCTGGCCCGTGATCGGGGCTAGCGAGGTTCGATTCCTCGGCGGCGCACCTATTGCAATCCCTCACGTGAGGGATTGGCCGGGGTCCCGCATGGGGGCCTCATGCGAGGGGGCGCCTTCGAAAGGGGGGTGCCCTCATCGGGGGCCCCTGCTCTGAGGGGGCGTCACATGGGGGTGGCCTTTCGGGGGTGGCCCCCATTCTGAGGGGGTGTCACGTGGGGGGCTCTACCGAATGGCGCGCCTCGCCCCTACCTCCGGGCTGGAAGCGCATCCGCCTCGCTGTGCTGCGACGTGACGAGTTCCAGTGCACCTGGCTGCGCGAGGACACCGAACAGCGATGCGCCGAGCGCAAGCGCCTTGAGGTCGACCACGCGGGCGACCGCGACGACCATGCGCTAGCCAATCTGCGCACGCTGTGCCACTACCACCATGCCAAGCTGACGCACGCTCAGAGCGTGAATGCTCGCACCTTCGCTGTGAAGCAACGCGAAGCCGAGCCAAGCGCCTACGCGCAGCGCCTCGCGCGCCGCTTGAGCGAGCGCTGAGCCGCCACCTTGGCCCGGCGCGCGCTGGCCCGAACCGGCCGCTCGCTGGGGCCCTCTCGCGTCCTCTCTCTGACCATGGCTGCCAATCCGAAGGGGTGGGGGGTGACCCCCCTCCGCTTCCTTCCCGCAGCACCATGTCAAAGCGAAAAAACATCTGTACGGGTTCGAGCCGACCGGCCAACCCGCTGACCAGGGCCGATCCGGCCTCTACGCGCGGGCGCACAGCCGGGCGCGAGGTCGGCCCTTGATCAACTCGCCGCCCCGCGCGAAGCGCGCATTGCGGTTCCCCTGAGATCGGAGGTGCCCCCGTGGCCATCACTGGCCCCGTGCCGAGCGAGAACGCCCGGCGACGCAACGCGGACACCTTCGAAGCCCCTCCGGCAGTCGGACAGCCGGCGCCCGAGCTGACGGGCGATCAACTGACGCGCCTTCGGCCAGCCTCCCGAGCCTGGTGGGCTTCGCTCTGTGCGGGCCCTGCTGCGCACACCTACGCGTCTACGGACTGGGAGGTGGCCAAGGCCGCCCTGGTCTGTCACGACATGCGGGAGCGAGCCAAGCCGGACCCGGCCCTCTGGGTCAAGCTGGACGCCCGTATGGAGCGTTACGAGGGCCGGTTGAGCTTCACCCACGTCGACCGCCTGAAAGGCCGCGTAGGGGCCTCTGCGGGCCCTCGCTCCGAGGTGACGACCGAGGCGCCCCGAGGTGCCGACATGGACGCCGAGCTGTACCGCCTCCTGAGCGGGGGCTGACGCCGTGTCGGATTGGAACCCTCAGACGGGCAACATCCCGGAGGGCGTCCCACCCCCGAACCGCTCGCTCGGCTATGGCGTGATCCGCTTCCTGCAAGAGGTCGCGGTTCAGCCGGACGGCGAACGCGCGGGGGAGCCGTTCCGGTTCAGTCGTGAACAACTCCTGTTCATAGTCTGGCTCTACGCCATTGACGACCGAGGACGTTTCACCTACCGCCGCGCGTGCCTCCGCCGGGCCAAGGGCCACGGCAAGACACCGTTGCTCGCCGCCCTGGCCGTGGCCGAGTTCATCGGTCCCGTGCGCTTCGCCGGTTGGGACGCCTTCGGGCTGCCGATAGGCAAGGCCGTCAAGGCGCCGCACGTGCAGCTCGCTGCCACGACGTACGCGCAGACGGCCAACACCATGGACATGATCCGGGGCATGCTGATCGAGAGTCAGCACCCCGAGGCCAGGGCCCTGGACATCGGCAAGCTGTCCATCCAGTTCCGCGACGGGCGGCCCGGCCGAATCGAGCCGGTTACGGCGTCCAGCTCCTCCTTGGAGGGCGGGCGTCCATCGTTCTGCGTGATGGACGAAACCCATCATTGGCAGGAATCCACGGGCGGCCACCGCCTCTGGGAAGTGATCTCACGCAACCTGGGCAAGGTCGGCGGGCGTTCGGTGGAGTCCACCAACGCGTTCTCGCCGGGCTACGGCTCCGTTGCGGAGCGGACGCACGAAGCATTCCTAGAGGCCCAAAAGGCTGGCGGACATGCCGGGTTGCTCTACGACTGCCTGGAGGCGTCCCCGGACGTCGACTTGGCCGACGAGGAGTCAGTCAGGCTGGCGCTCCGTCAGGCTTACGGAGACTCGCACTGGGCGGGTGGCGCTCCCAACTGGGAGGGCCTGGACCGCATCGTGGATGAGATCTACGACCCGGGCTCGGACGCCGGGCAGATGCGCCGGTTCTACTTGAACCAGATCGTGAGCGCGTCGGACGGCTGGTTGTCCCACGTGGACGTGGACGCCGCCGTACGGCCCGACGAGATACCCCCGGGCGCCCTGGTCACCCTCGGGTTCGACGGGAGCCGCAAACGCGACGCAACAGCCCTTGTGGCCACCGACGTTCGCACGATGCACTCTCAGCTTCTCAACCTGTGGGAGTGCCCGGACGGGCCCGAGGCCAAGGACTGGGAAGTACCGGCCGCCGAGGTGGACGCCGCCGTGGCCGCCGCCTTCGAGCGGTTCGACGTCTGCGCCTTCGCGGGGGACCGGTTCCTCTGGGATGGCTGGCTCGACATCTGGGCACAGCGGCACCGGACCTCACTGCATGTCAGGGCCGGTAAGCACATGACCGCTTGGGACATGGCGGCGCAGATGAAGGATCTGACCTACACCGCGGAATCGACCGCATCGGCCTTTGCCGAGCGGAAGTTGACCATTGGCCCCGAGGCCGCGCTGATCCGGCATCTCAAGAACGCCAAGCGCCGGCCGAACAGTTGGGGCGCCTTCCCGGTGAAGGAGAACAAGGACAGCGTGCGCAAGGTCGACGCGACACATGCGCTGCTGCTCTCTCGCGCCATGGCTCGCAAGGCGGTTGACGCCGGGGTCATGGAGAAGCGCAAGGCCCGTTCGGGCAAGGTCTACGTCTTTTAGAGGTGCTGATGGCTGACAGCCGTTCGGTGCTGTCCGCCGTCATGGCACAGCGCGAATCCGAGTGGAACGACCTTCGCAGGGTCGACCGCTACATGCGGGGGCAGCACGCCCCCAGCTACATGCCGAAGAAGAGCCAGCGTGAATACGCGGAGCTGGTGCAGCGGGCGGTAACCAACTGGCTGCCGCTGGTCGTTGGCACCGTGGCACAGCGGCTCTACGTCGAGGGCTACCGCGACGCCGAGGGACAGGAGTCCTCTCCGGCCTGGCCGCACTGGGCCCGAAACGACATGGCGAGCCGTCAGAGCCTCGCTCACCGAGCCTCCCTGACTTACGGCGTCTCGTATGTCGCCGTGGAGCCGGGGGACGCCGGGCCGTCCATCCGCCCGCACTCCCCGCTGGTCATGACCGGCGTGGCCGAGGAACCCGACGCCGAATGGCTGTCCGCCGCTGGCCGCTACCTGCGCCCGGAAAGCCGCAATGGCGTCCTGGGCAAGGTGTGGCGGCTCTACGACGAGACGGCCATCAAGGACGTATGGGTGGCCGAGGCCGGTGACGACGGCGAGGAGTCGGAGCCCGAGGTAGCCGAACTCAGCACCGTCACCCACAACTTGGGCGTTGTCCCGGTGGTGCCCTTCCGGAATCAGTGGGCTGACTCGCCGTTCGCCTCTGCGGTCGAACAGGGCGAGGTATGGCCGCTGATATCCACTCAGGACGCGCTGAACGACACGAAGGTGTCACTTGCGGTCGCGCAGACCGCCGCCGCCCACCGTCAGAAGTGGGCGGCCGGGATGACGCTCCCCGAGGACATCGACGGCAACCCGATCAACCCGTTCAAGTCCCACCCCGGCGAACTGTGGGTGGCGGCCGACGAGTCGGTGAAGTTCGGCGAGTTCGGCGCCACCGATCTGACGGGCTATCTCAAGTCCGTCGAGATGCACATCCAGCATCTCAGCGCGGTTTCCCAGGTGCCCCCGGCGATGCTGCTGGGGGGCATGACCAACATCTCCGCCGAGGCGCTGGCCGCCAGTGAGAACGGGCTGCGGGCCCGTGTGGCGGAGCGTCAGGCCCTCTTTGGAGAGGCGTGGGGGAAGGTCTTCCGCCTGGCCGCCGGCCTGGTCGGTGACAAGGCGTCAGCCGAGGCCACGGACGCCGTGATCCTCTGGCGCGACACCGAGGCCCGTTCGCTGGCTCAGACCGTGGATGCGCTGGGCAAGGGGGTCACGATGCTGGGTCTTCCGCAGCAGGCGGCTTGGGAGATGTGGCCCGGCGCCACGGCGGCCGACGTCGGACGCTGGGGCCGGATGCGCGACGAACAGGCGGCGCTGGACACGGTGGCCGACCTGATGTTCCAAGGCCCCGGCCCTTCCGCCGGACGGCTGGTGAGTGCGGGGGTGCCGGATGGCGATCACTGACGCCGGAGCGGTTCTGACCAGCGCTCAGTACGAGGGACAGGCCCGCATTGGCGCCGCCCTCGCTCAGGCCGTGGTCCGCGAGGGCTTCAAGCTCGACCTTGAAGACCCTCGCGCCCTGGTCGAATTCGGGGACATCGTCGATGAGTTGACGGGCAAGGCGTTCGACAAGTCCGCCGACCTCGGCGCCCGGTACTACGGTCGGTTCACGATGGCTGAGGGCATCGACGCCTCGCTAGTGGTCCCGGATGCTCTCCGGTGGTCGTCGCCCGGCGCGACCCCGACCCTACAGGCGTTCGCCCTGGCCACGACCCCGGAGACGGGCATCACCATGGCGGCCGGACAGGCCGTCAAAGAGGCCCTGTGGGGCGGCCGGGGTACTGTCCTTGACGCCGTCTGGAACGACAGGCGGTGCCAGGGCTACCAGGTCAAGACCCGGGGTCGCCCGTGCTCATGGTGCGCCATGCAGGCGAGTCGCGGGATCAAGTACAAGACCGAACGCCGGGCGGGCAATTGGTTCCACGGCCATTGCAAGTGCTCGACCGAGCCCGCGTTCCCGGGCACCCGATCGGCGAGCCAGGCGCGCGAGTGGGCCGACCTCTACGGCGATGTGGGCCGCCACGACTTCCGCCGGGCCTATGAGCGCCCGGAACTCTACTTCAAGGAGAGCGAGTGACTGACACCCCCGAGACTCCCGAGGGTGAGCGCGTGGAGAGCGCGCCGACCGAGGAGGCCCCCGAGGAGACTCCGGGCAATCCCTCACGTGAGGGATTGCCGAACTCTGATCAGCTCGCCGCGCAGGTGGCCGAGCTGACTGCCCGCCTGGCCGAGGCCGAGCCGATTCTCAAGGCCCATGCCGACGCCGAGGAGGCGGCCAAGACGGACCTACAGCGCGCAACCGACCGTGCTGCCGCTGCGGAGCGCAAGGCGGCCGAGCTGGAGCGCTCGGCCCTACTGCGAACCCTCGCCGATGAGACGGGTCTGCCCGCCGATGCGATGACGCGCATTCAGGGCGCGACCGAGGACGAGATGCGCGCGGACGCCACGGCGCTCGCGGCGCTGCTCGGTGCTCGCCCGAAGCTCCGGACCCGCCCGGCCCCGGTGGCCGGTGGTGGCGGCGGTGGCGTGCCGGACGACGGCGCGGCCGTCGACCCCCGGAAGCTCGCGGCCGCAATCCGCAGGCTCCGCAAGTACTGACACACCAACTACCCGATAGGGGAGCACTATGGAGCAGTCGAAGACCGGCACTCTCAAGCCCGAGGCGTGGGCATCGCAGGCGCTCGGCCTGCTGAACGAGGAGATCGTCCTTACCGGTCTGGTGACCCGTGACGGCGGCGCGAACTACACCGGCGCCGAGGGTGACCGCGTCAACTTCAAGCGCCCGTCCAAGCTCAAGGCGCGTGAGCTGTCGCTCAAGGCGCACCGTGCCGATGCGTCGATTCAGCTCGACAAGCTGAACGAGTACTCGATCGACGTCACGCTAGACCGTGAGGTCTACCATGCTGTGGGTCTGACTCCGGCTGAGCTCGATCTCGACGTTGCGAGCTACGGCGCGCAGGTGATCGACCCTCAGACCGTGGCCGTGGCCGATCACATCGAACTGGCTCTCGCCAAGTACGTGTCCGCGCAGTCCCCGGCCGTCAAGACCGCCAAGCTGACCACGGACGCTGACGGCGCCGTCACCAGCGACGGCGCTGCGATCCGCGCCGCAATCGTCCAGCTCCGGAAGGCTCTCAACTCCGAGGGCGTCCCGGCCGCCGGCCGAATCCTGGCCATCGGCACGGCCGTTGAGGCCGCGCTCCTGGGTGACGACCACCTGACCAAGCTTGACGAGTCCGGCACCGGCGAGGCCCTGCGGAGCGCCCTCCTGGGCGCCCTGTACGGCTTCCGCATCGTCACCGTGCAGCACCTCGGCGAGTCCGAGATGATCGCGTTCCACCCGTCCGCGTTCATTCTGATCTCGCGTGCCCCGGCGATCCCGTCCGGCGGCCCGGTGGGCTCGTCCAAGTCCTACGGTGGCGTTGCGCTGACTGTCCAGAAGGACTACGACGCGAACGCCCGGCGTGAGCGCTCGATCGTCAACACCTACGCGGGCCTGGGCATGGTGACGGACATTCCGGCGGCCGAGTACGCCAAGCTGACCGGCGCCGAGACGCTGGAGGCGCTCAAGGGCAAGGCCGTCATGTGCCGGTCGGTCAAGGCCACCGTGACCAAGGAGACCACCAAGGCCGGTGGGTGACCCGAGGAGGGCCGTTGCTCGCCACGATTGACGACCTGTCGGCCCGCCGCCCCGGTGGACTGACGGGGGACGAGATCGACCGGGCCTCGGCCCTCCTGGAGGACGCCGAGGCGGTAGTCCGGCTGGCGGCCGGACGGCCGATCCCCGAACCGGCCCCGCACATCGTCAAGATGATGGTGTGTCGGCTGGTCCTCCGGTCGCTCGACAACCCCGCGGGGATCGCGTCCGAATCGGTGGGTGACTACTCCTACCGCCGGACGCGCGAGGCGCAGGCAGGAATGTCGCTGACGCCCGAGGAGGTCAAGTTCCTCCGCCAGGCGCTCGGCGCCGCCCTGTACGCCAGCACCAGCATCTACGCCGGGCCGAGGCCCGAGGACGTGGCATGGGTGGTGCCTACGGACGAGGGGGGCGAGGCGACCTGATAGGCCGACACCTGCTGTCCGACTCCGGCGTGATTCTCCGCCGGACCGAGGGGGCCGAGCTTGACCGATACGGCAAGCCGGTCCCCTCCTGGCGTCCGGACCCAACTCCGATTGCCTGCCGCCTGATCCACCCCTCGGGCCGTGAGGTCGAGGAGTCCGGGCGCGACGCACAGAGCGCCGGGTTTCAGCTTGTGCTGACCCCGGACGTGGCCCTGACGGGCCGTGAGCGGGTCCGGGTCAACGGGGTGGAGTTCGACGTCAAGGGGCCATCACTGCCCCGAACCGGCATGTACGGCAAGCGCTGGGCGAACACCGCCCGCCTTGCCAGAACGGAGGGGTGACCCATGCCTGACCTCATGGTGGAAATCTCCCCCGACGCTATCCGGCAGCTCAGCGAATCGGCCGACGTCAAGGAGATGTTGCGCCAGCGCGGCGAGCATGCCGCAGCCGCAGCACGATCCCTGATGCCCCGTCGGTCCGGCGCCCTCGCGGGCTCCGTGAGCGTCCGGGTCGGCCGGCGCGCGGTCTGGGTCGTGGCAACTGCCCGGCACTCGACCTTTGTTGAGCTGGGCACCTACAAGGACGTTGCCCAACACCCGCTCCGTCGGGCCGTGTCGGCATTCGGCGACGGGAGCTGACCCGTGGTCAAGTTCCCCGACGCCGAGGCGTTCGTCCTCGCCCACCTTCGCGCGGCCGGACTGGACTGCGGGGTGGACTTCCCCGAGAAGATCGCCCGCCCGTTCGTCGCCGTTGAGCGCGTCGGCGGGTACATGAAGTGGCCCGCCCTTGAGACGGCCCTCCTGGGCCTCCGGGCGCTCGGCCCCGATCGTGCCACCGCGCACGACGCACTCAGAACCGCCGAGGGCGTGTTGATGAGCCTCCCGCCGCAGAACCTCGGGGTTACCCGGGTCTACGTCGTGATGGGGGCTCACCACGCCCGGGACGAGGCGGACACATCCCTTCACCGGTGGACGGCGACCTATGGCGTCAGCCTCCGCCCCATACGCGAGGAGACCGGCAGTGCCGACCCCCGACCTGACTAAGGACACCCTCCGGGTAGCCACGACCGGCACGCTGTACGTGGCACCGCCCCGGACCCCCATGCCCGCGCTGACCGGCGTTCAGCTCGCCGACACTCAGGCGCTTGAGAACTGGACCACGCTCGGCCTGTTCAGTGAAGACGGCGTGGAGCACGAGTTCTCCGAGGACACCGAGGACATCAAGTCCTGGCAGGCGGGCGTAGTTCGCACGCTGGTGACCGGCCGTGACCTCACCCTCAAGTTCTCCGCCCTGGAGTCCCGACCCGCCGTCCTTGAGTCGTTCTACGGCCTGGCTCCCGGCAGCATCAAGAGCACTGACGGCAAGTCGGTCCGGTTCGAGATCAAGGCCGCCGAGAAGCGCAAGCCGTTCGCCGCGCTGTTCGTGCTGCACGACGGTGAGTCCCTGTGGGTGCTCCATATGGACAAGTCGCAGGTGAGCGAGGTCGAGAGCCCCAAGTTCACCAACAGCGAGGCCATTTCGTGGGGCATGACCGTCAAGGCCCTCGGCGTGGACGCGAACACCCCGCTCGGCACGTGGGAGATCCACGACGCCGACATTGCGGCGCTCGCGTTCGGCGGCACCCCGCCGACCAACCCGTGACGCGCTAGGCGTCGCCCTCCGGGCAATCCCTCACGTGAGGGATTGCCCGGTCCCCTTTCTGACTTCGCGAGAGATTGAGAGAGCGTCACATGAGCAAGCCGAACAAGGCCCGTTTCCGCCTGGAGGCCATCCGCGCCAAGGCGACCGCCAACGAGACTTCCGTGATCGAGTTCGAGCACCTGGACGGCGAGGTGTACGAGGTGCCCGCTCCGGCGTTCTGGTCGGACGCCGTGCACGAGGCGCTTCGGGCCGAGGATCTGCCGGGCGCCGGTCGGGCACTCCTGGCCGACCGGTATGCCCCGTTCATCGAGGCGGGCGGCCGGTCGACTGACCTCATGCTGATCATCCGCCAGTACGCCGAGGACCAGGGCGTCACCCTGGGGGAATGATCGCCCTTGCTGGGCTGATCGACCAGCACGGGGACGACCTTGACGCGGACTTCCGCCGGTACTACGGCCTGGACGTGGCCGATGTGGGGACGACCGGACTGACGTGGCGTCGGCTCGGCGCCCTGGTCAACCGACTTCCGCGCGAGGGCTGTTACGCCCGCGCGGTGGTCGGTGCGGAGGAGTCCGAGTGGACGACGGACCGTCACCTGATGGCGTCTGTCGTGGATCACCTTCGGGGAACGAACTACCTGCTCGGCGGCCTGCTGGTCGCCAACGGGGTCAAGCGCAACCCGGTACCTCCGCCGGAGCCGATCAAGCGGCCCGGCGTCGAGATGCCCGCCGAGGAGCGGAAGGGCAAGGGCTTCAAGGCCCTCGCCGAGAAGATGGGCGCGCGGCCAACTCCGCGCCTGACGTAGGGCGGTGAGACATGTCTGCGGGCATACGCGCAGGGTCCGCATACATCGAGCTGACGGCCCGTGGGGACCGACTCCTCAGTGACGTGACCGAACAGGCGCGGCGGGCCGGTGAAGCGGCCTCCGCGACCATGGCACAGTCGCTATCCTCCGGGCTGTCCCGGGCGGGGTCGTCGCTCACCAGCGTGGGAACCACGCTCAGCAAGAACTTGACGGTTCCTCTGCTGGCAGCCGGCACGGCCGTCATCAAGACGTCGGCCGACTTTGAGTACGGCATGACCCGGGTCAAGGCGCTGAGCGGCGCCACCGGGGAGGAGTTCACCCAACTCCGTGACCAGGCCAAGGAACTGGGCGCCACCACGAAGTTCTCCGCGACCGACGCGGCGGACGCAATGGGCTTCCTGGCGCAGGCCGGTTTCAAGACGACCGAGATCATGCAGGCCGTCCCGGCCATCCTGAACGGCGCTGCGGCGTCCGGTCTGGAGCTGGGGCGCACGGCCGACATCGTCAGCAACATCATGACCGGGTACGGGTTGCAGGCCACCGAGGCCGCCCGCGCGACAGACATCCTGGTGGCCGCAGCCAACGCCGGAAACGTGGACGTCGACATGCTCGGCGAGTCGTTCAAGTACGGCGCCACTACAGCAAAAATGGCGTCGATGAGCATCGAGGAGGCTACTGCCGCCTTCACGCTGCTCGGCAACGCTGGTGTTCAGGGGTCCATGGGTGGCACGGCCCTCGCCGCCGCCCTGGTCCAGATGATGAAGCCGACCGGCGACGCTCAGAAGGTCATGAAGCGAACCGGTCTGACGTTCGCCGACGCGGGCGGCAAGATGAAGCCGCTCGCTCAGATCATTGACGACGTCGGCAAGGCCGGTCTGACCAACGAGGAGTTCATTACCCTCTTTGGTGTCGAAGGTGGCCGCGCCATGGGCATTCTCCAGAGCCAGGGCGGCGACGCCATGCGGAAGTTGACGGGTGATCTGGAGAAATCCGCGGGCTCGACCGACGAGTTCGCCGCCATCATGTCCGACACCGCGACCAATGGCATGGCGAACTTCAGTTCCGCTGTCGAGGGCCTGGCGATCGCCATTGGTGACTCGGGCCTGCTGGCCGACTTCACCAAGGTCGTAAACGTCGTCGGGGAGTTCGTCGGCAAGCTGTCCTCTACGGACAGTTCGATGCTCCGGATGGGCACTCAGATCGCCCTTGTGGGGGCCGCGCTGGGGCCTGTCGGCCTCGGCCTCGGCAAGGTGGCCCAGGGCCTCGGCGTCTTCGTGACAGCCGGCGCCCGGGTCGGCTCGGTCGCCATGGCGGGCACTCGCCAACTCGGCATGTTCGCCTCGGGGTTCTCCAGTGCGGGCGCTGCGGCCTCCTCCTTCTCGGGCCCCATGGGTACGCTCGGCGGGCGGGTCCGAACGACCATGTCGGCCATCGGCTCCGGTGCCGCCTCGGCCGCCACGTGGCTGGGATCCAACCTGGCGACGGCCGCCCGCACGGCGACAACTGCGCTCGGCTCCGGCCTGTCCACGGCGGCCTCCGCCACCGGCCGGGCGCTCAGCGCGACCGGCAGTGCCATAGCCTCGGCAGCATCGAGTATGGCGTCATACCTCACCAGGGCCCGCCTGGTGGCCGCTGTGACGCGCGTCTGGACGATCGCTCAGGCAGCGTTCAACGCCGTGATGGCCATGAACCCGTTCGTGTGGATCGTCCTCGGGGTCGCCGCCCTGGTCGCCGGGCTGGTTCTGGCCTACAACAAGGTGGGTTGGTTCCGTGATTTCGTAGACGCTGCCTGGTCGTTCATCAGGGACACCACGGTGGTGGTCTGGGCGATCATCAAGGGCATCGTCCTGGGCGTCTGGGACGCCATCGGCCCCAAGGTCATGACAGTGGTCCAGGCCATCTGGATGGCCATCCAGGTGTACTGGGGCCTCATACAGGCGTACATCTCGGTAGTGATGACGGTCATTCAGGCCGTCATCTCGGTTGCTTGGTCGGTGATCCAGGCTGTCTGGTCCGCTGGCGTCGCGGTCGTGTCGGCCGTGGCCGAGGCCGGGTTCGCCGTGGTCCGGTGGGTGGTCGAGACCACGATGGCGGCCGTCCGAGGGACGATCTCGGCCGGTTGGGCGCTGATCCAGGCTGTCTGGTCGGCTGCCGTCGCGGTCCTGTCGCCGGTGGTCGAGGTCGCGTTCAGCGCGGTCCGTGCGGTGGTCTCCGCCGTGATGGCGTTCTGTCAGAGCGTCATCTCGTCCACCTGGTCGGCGATCCAGGCAGCTTGGAACGCCGTGGTCGGCGCGCTGGTGCCGCCGGTGACGTCAGCGTTCAACGCGGCGCGGTCGGCCGTGAGTTCGTCGATGTCGGCTGTCTCGTCGGCCGTCTCGGCAGCCTGGTCGGCGGTGACCAGCGCGTTCAACACCGTGCTCGGCGTGGTCCGTTCGTGCATGAGCGGCTTCACGAACGCCATCCACACCGCCGCGCAGAGCCCTGAGAAGCTGGTCCAGGCCGTACGCGACATGGTGTCCAAGGCCGTGTCCACCGTGACCGAACTGCCGGGCAAGATCCTGTCCGGCATAGGCGACCTGGGACATCTGCTGTACGACAAGGGCAAGTCCCTGGTGCAGGGCTTGATCAACGGGATCAAGGACATGGCCGGGTCGCTCACCAGCGCTGTCGGCTCGGTGGTGTCCAAGCTCAACCCGTTCAAGTCTGCACCCATGCCGAATCCACCGGCTCCGGCCATGGCGGGCGCGGCCCCGATGGCGGCGCCTATGGCGTTCGCGGCTCCGGCGCCGTTCGCTGCCTTCGCGTCTCCGATCGAGGAGGCGGGCCGCGCGGTCCGGACGGCAATCCTCGGCGGTGCACAGACCTTCGGCGCCAAGTCCTTTGACGGCTTGTGGGGCAATCCCTCACGTGAGGGATTGGGCGATGCTCGCGCCGAGAGGCTGCGGCCGTCCATCACGGTCAACGCGCGGACCGACGCGAACGCAAACGACATCGCTAGCGAGATCGCTTGGCAGCTTCGTACGAGTGGGAGGTGACGACGTGACAGCAGCCGAGGGCGCGCCGCCCGCTCGGTTCTCCGTCAAGAACGCATACGAAGGGTCCCCCTGGACTGCGGAGTTCAGTGGGGCCCTTCTCGGTGGGCCGTCGACGGCCTACCTGGAAGAGGTATCGGGCCTGCTCGACGCGCCGGAGGTCCGGACGGCTGATGCCGCGCTGTTGCAGCGTGACGGCGTCTCGGTCGGTCAGGACTACATGGGCGGTCGAACTGTTCAGCTCACCGTGATGGTCGAGGCGGAGAACGGCCCCGAGGACCTGGCCGAGGTGCTGCGGGCGTTCGCCCCGGGCACGGACAAGCCGTTCCGGTTCGCCTTCCCCGGCGTGGCCGGGGGAGACGGCCAGATCATGGCGCGGGTGCGGAAGCGCTCAGCCAAGGTCGACGCCGTAACTGTCGCTGGTGGCGCGCGAGTTGACGTTGAGCTGTTCGCTGCGGACCCCCGGTTGTACTCCGGGGGTCCGGCGCATACGCGGGCGATCACGGTTCGCGTGCCTCGCACGGGTGTGCCGGTATTCCCCATGACGTTCCCGTTCGAACTGGGGCAGGGCGCCGTGTCGAGGGCGAACAACGACGTAGTCAACTCCGGCTCGGTGCAGGTCTATCCGGTCATCCGCATGGTGCCGCGCGGCGGCGTCGTCGTGGACCCCCGGCTGACCCTGATACGTGAGGGCAGGCGCCGGGAGTTCACCACGTCCGGCCTGAGGGTCGGTCAGGGTGACGTCCTGGTCATCGACATGGCCGCCCGCCGGCTGACCCTGAACGGCGCCTCCCGGTTCGGCAAGGTCCAGCCCGGGAGCGAGTGGTTCGCCCTGGAGCCAGGGACGAGCCAGGTGCTTCTAGACGTAAACGAGGGCCCCGAGGGCCTGACGGCGAGTGTGGAATGGCGCTCGGCGTGGATGTGAGGAGGGATCAACTTGGTCGCTGAGATGCGGGCCCCGCTGTTCTTGCAGCAGGGCAGGTATGACGCGCTCGACTTCCGGAACATGATCGGGCGCACCCGGGGCGGACACGTCGGTGTCGCCGGGCCGGACGCGCTGCGGGTCGAGAAGATCGACAATCCGACGCCGCGCGTCTCGGTCGCGTCGGGCTCCATCTGGCTGCCGGACGACACCGAGGCGTCCCACAGTGGCGCGGTGTTCTTCGCCCACCTGGACGCCAGCATTCAGCTCCAGTGCTCAACCCCCAAGCCGGGCGAGGGTGAGCGCGTGGACCTGGTGGTGGCGTTCGCCGATCCCGACGCCTCGGGCTTCGGTGCCCGCATCGTGGACGTCCGGAGCACTGAGGCGCGGTTCCTGCAGCCGAGTTGGTACGCCGAGGACGGCACCCGGTACGCGGCGGACACCGCCGGGGGCGGGGTGAGCCAGGAAGGCACGAGCGGCTGGTCCCTGGCGGTTCTCGCCGAGACCACCCCGGGCGCTGCTGACTGGAAGGTCCCGCACAACGCGGTGCGTCTCGCCCGGGTGCGCATCGGTGCCACCGGCATTACCGGGATCGAGGACGTGCGGTTCAACTCGCCGGGCGGGGGCGTCGTTCCACAGAAGGACACCAGCGCCCTGGCGCACATTCGGACGGCCCCTCAGCAGGGGCTCAACGAGGCGATCAACGGACTGCCCGAAGGCTCGATGGTCTACTACGGCCAGGAACAGCGCATGTACGTCGTCACGGCCCCCGGCAAGGCCGTTCCCGTGAGTGCTCCGCCTGAGGTGGTGATGGGCACCCCAAAAGGGAGTGACGGCGGCTGGTGCGACGAGTTCGTGATGGAGTGGCGCGTGGGCGCCGCGCCCTACCGCCGTTACGCCGCAGTCTCGTTCGGGGCGACGGCGGTCTACGAGTACGGTGACAATTTCTGGATGCGCGCGGCCTTGCAGTTCAACAGTGCCCGCATCCCGCTCGACAACGCGAACCGCTGGTTCGGCGCGGCCAGTGAGCTGACCCACACCCAAACTCACTCGGGCTACTGCGTGGTTGAGATCCCGGCCGGCGTGCCGTTCAACGCGGACGCGGGCATCATGCGCGGCTTTTACGGCACCGGCGAGTCCGGCGGGGACAAGGGCAACTGCAAGTACACCGAGCTGGCTTTGACCCGGTTCGGCATGGCCGTCATCTACAGCGCATAGGAGGTGGGCGGGATCGAATATCGCGTTCTGCTAAGCGAGTTCAAGACCGGCGAGCTGATCGCCGAGATACCCGCGGCCTCGGTCTCGTTCCACTCGATCCTGTCCCGGCCGGGCTCGGCACAGGTCAAGATACCTCTCGCGGCCCGGCCGCTGGACGGCCTTGACTGGTCACTCCTCTCGCCCTGGCGGGCCCTGATTCACATTCAGCGCGGCGAACGCATCCTCTGGGGCGGCCCGCTGCTGACGTGGGGCGTCGACATGGACTCAGAGACCATGACCATGGACGTGGTCGGCCTGTGGGAGTACTACCGCCGGAACATCATCAACCGGGGCTTTCAGATGGTCGGCGGCCAGGGCCGCGACGACGGCGGATACCAGGCTTACAACGTCCCGCAGACGGTGATTGCACGGGAGTTGATCCAGTACTACGCCGACACCCCCCGACCCCGGGACGGGTCCGGCGGTGACTACTGGGTGTCGAACGGGCCCGGCGCGTTGAGCTTCACCGCGCCCCCGGTGGGCTGGGACGACCGGCGTAGGGACCGTTCGTACATGTGGTACGAGTGGAAGTCTGTGGGTGAGGCGGTCGAACAGATGGCCGCCGTGATCGAGGGGTTCGACTTCCGAATAGACCACGACCGCATGGCAGATGGCAGGGTCCGGAACCTGTTCACCTTCCTCCCCCAGGGCGGCACGGACACCGGGTTCGTCCTGGAGCACGGTGCCAACTGCGACGTCACGCGGATCACCTCGGACGGCTCCGCGATGTGCACCGAGTCCGCCGTCAACGGCGCGGGCGAGGGCTGGGGACAGGTTAAGTCCTGGTGGAACAACGGAGAGTTGGAGGCCGACGCCGGACGACGCATTCCGCGCCTTGCCACCGTCGAGACGCACAACTCCGTGTCCCGGCCGGAGACGCTGGCCGCGCAGGCGTGGCGGATTCAGGCGGTCGGCGCGTTCCCCCTGGTGGTGCCGGACGTCCAGCTCCACCCCGGCGGGGAGGTCTCCGTGGCGGAGCTGCGCGTGGGCCACAAGGTCCGCGTCCGCGCCCGGCTGGAGAACTGGCCCGGCGTGGATGCCGAGTACGTCGTCACCGAGCTGGACACCACCGTGGACGGCTCCGGGGAGAACACCAAGCTCGCCCTGGTCCCCGTGAGCGCGTTCAAGCTCGTTGACGGCCTGGAGGAAGGACAGGAGGAGCAGCGGTGATCCTCGGACGCCCGTCCCTCGCGGACGAGTTCAACGCGATCGGTTCCCGCCTCGGCGCGCTGGAGCAGAACACCAGCGCCCGGGGCGAGGTGCTGACGTTCATGCCGTACCCGTACGGCTCCACTCAGGGGCAGTGGTACGCCTGCGGATTCATCTCGACCATCTCCCTGACACAGCCGGTGCTGCGGCTCGATCTTCGCTGTGCCATCCGGCAGGGCGAATCCGTGACCTTCCGCCTGGTCGACTCCGACACCGGGCGTACCAGCGCCGAGGCTCTGATCCGGGGCCTCGGCGTCCCGGCCCAGAACCAGTGGGTACAGCTCACATGGCGCCACGGCCTCACGGGGACCAGCTCCCGCCGGTGGCACCGGATGGCAATGCAGATCCGGGCGAACGACGGCGAGATGTCGGCCACTGTGGACCCCGGCGTGGCCATCTCGCTGCCGCTGTACGCCGCCGGGGATCACCCCTCCCTCGGCGTCGGCCACTGGGAGATGATCGAGAAGCCGTTGGGCTTCCACTGACCCGTCCTTGACGACCTTTCACGGGCCCGCCGGCTGTCTGCCCGGCGGGCCTCCTGCATGAGGAGAATCCCATGGCGTACACCGCCGAGACTGCAATCCGCCTCGCCCGCGCGGAGGTTGGATACCACCGGAACAAGGGCACCGCCACGAAGTACGCGCAGAGCTTCGGCAAGATCCCCGGATACGGCGACGGCGGGTACGGCTACCCCTGGTGCCAGGCATTCCAGAGCATCATCCACAAGGCCGCCGGGGGTCGCCCTGACAAGGACTACCCGTGGACGGCCGGGTGCGCCGTCGCGGTGTCGTGGGCCAAGGCCCGGGGCCGGTTCAGCTCCACCCCGCGCGTCGGCGACATGATCATGTACGGCGCCGGTGGCGGGTCGCACGTCGAGCTGGTGGCCGCCGTCGAGCCTGGCCGGGTCCGCACCGTGGGCGGCAACACCTCGGGCGAGGGCACGTCCTACGCGGGCGGCTCCGTCGCCGAGAAGTGGGTGAGCCGCACCAACCCGAACGTCTACGGGTACGTGCGCCCAGCCTACGCCGAGGCCCCGGCCGGGGGCGGCCCGACCGAACCGGCCACCGCGACCGGCAAGTTCACCGTCCGCAAGGGCATGACGCTCGGCGGGATCGCCGCACTCCTGGGGACGTCGGTCGGTGCGATCGTCGCCCTGAACCCCGACGTCACCAACCCCGACCGCATCCACGAGGGCCAGGTCCTCACCGTTCCGGCCAAGCCGGGCGAGGCCGAGAAGCCGACCGCCCCCACCACGCCCCCGGCGCTCGCCGAGTACACCGTCAAGCGCGGTGACACCCTGTGGGCCATCGCCAACGCGCACGGCGTCTCCGTCGCGCAGCTGCTCGCCGTGAACACTCTCCAGAACCCCAACGTGATCACTCCGGGTCAGCACATCAAGCTTCCAGCGGGCGTGACGGCCAGGGCGGTGCCGGTGGCTCCCGCTCCGGCCCGACCGACCCCGGCCCCGGTGAAGCCGAAGCCTGCCCCGGCTGCCTCGGCCAAGCCGGTCAAGCCTGCGGTGGCCAAGCCTGCCCAGGCGCGACCGGCCCCGGCCAAGCCCAAGCCCGCCCGCCCGGCGGCCAAGCCGGACCAGGGCCGAAAGCACTGGCACGGTGACTGCCCCTGCCGGTGCCCCGAGGGCGCCCGCCGGCCTTCCGCGGTGACCTCAACTACCCATTCCGTGCCGCTTCCTGATGCCCCGGCAGTCAAGGCCGAGCCCGCTCCGGCGACTCCCGCCGAGGGCCCCGCGGCTTTCCCCGAAGGCGCCAACTCCCATGCTGTGGAGGCCCGTTGATGAACGAACCCGACCAGCTCAACGGCGTGCACATCGGCGCCCGCGAGATCTATGACCAGCTGGTCGGCGTCCGCGAGGACGTGCGCTCGCTCGCGCAGAACGGCGCCAGTGTCGACCGGACCCTAGAGGACCACGAGGACCGCGTGCGCGCCCTTGAGCGCTGGCGCTACGGCGTCGTGGCCTCCGGCGCTGCGGGGGTCAGCGCCCTCATCTCCGAAATCGTCTCTCTCGTGAAGGGCTGATGCAGCCGTGAAGGAACTCATCCGACAGAACCCCGTGCGGACCCGTGCGGCCGTCGTGGCCCTGGTGGGCCTTCTGGCCTCCGTGGTGCCCGCACTGGCCCATGTGGACGCCGAGCTGATCGCGGGCCCCCTGGTGGCCGCTGTGGCCCTTTGGGCGGGCCAGTCCGCCGGTAGGCGGGTCACGCTCGCGGACGCCGCCGAGATGCGCCAGATGGAAGCGGCGCAGACGTGCTGCGACTGTGTGCATGCCGACCGGCCGGAGGATGCCCGCCCGGACGCCTGATCGGGCCCCGGCCAATCCCTCACGTGAGGGATTGGCTTGATCGTCTACAGATCGAGGTGTAGCGTCTGCGCCGAGTCACCCCGGGAGTGCCGGGGCGGCCGACGCAAGGAAGGCAAGGCAGTGGCGCAGACCATCACCGACTCGGACGCATTCTGGGCGTGGCGTGACAGCCGCAACGGGGAGCGGGTGCGTGTCGGCAAGGGTCGCACCGAGCACTATGCCCAGACTCGGCGGCACGGCAACGATGAGACGCTTTGCATGCGGGAGTGGAACAGTGCCGGGGTTATTGACCCCGAGAACTGGGGTACTCACGGTGATGAGTGCAAGCTGTGTCTTCGCGAAGCCCTCCGGCGAGGCTGGGACATTCTGACTGCCGAGCTGTTGAAATCAGAGAAGGAGAACGCTGTGGCGGAGAAGTTGAACGAGGGTGCTGTCATCGAGGCGGGCGGCGCCATCGGGCACGTGGGGCGGAGTGCCATCGGGCACATCGTCGCGGACCAGGAGGCGGCCACCCCGGATGCTGTCTGCCACGGCAAGCCGCTCGTGCGGATCGTCGCCAGCCCCGAGGACGAGGGGTACAGCGCGACTCACAACGTCTGCGCGAACTGCGCGAAGAAGTGGACGCCCCCGGCGGCGCCCGCCACCCCCGAGGCGGAGCAGTCCCCCGAAGGCGACAAGCCGCCCCGCCCGGCCCCCCTCACCGATCCCTTTGCCCTGACCGGTGACGGGCCGTCAGATGAGGAGAAGGCCGCCAAGGTCGAGGAGATCAAGGCGCAGATTCTCGCTCTGGTCGCAGAGCTGGAGCACGCTGCCGACCCTGACGCCGTCGAGGTCGAGGGGGGATCGCTGCTGCTGGAGCTTCCCGGCAACTCGGGTGCCGACCTGTCCACCACGCTCCGGGCTGCCGCCAACGCGCGCCGCGACGCCATCAAGGCCGAGCGGAAGGAGCTGGAGGCGCGGGCGCAGGCTGCCATTGAGACGCAGACCTACAAGGACAACCCCGAGCTTGTCGCCCTGGTCGGCGAGGGTACGAAGCTGGCCCGAAAGCTGCTCAAGCATGAGGCGGAGGGCGCCCGGCTGGAGGAGGAGTTGGCCTACCGGATCATGCTCGGCCGGCTGGACTGCCGATTCCGGGGGAGCGTCGACGGCAACGGGGATAGCCCGGGAGCCAAGAGTCTGGCGGCGGACATGTACGCGGCGGCCGGACTGGACGACAAGGCCGACCAGGGGGAGAACCCCACCGTGGAACAGCGGATCGTGGGGGAGACGTCCCGCAAGATCAAGAAGGCCGTGAGCAACGCGTTCCCGGACGCCAAGGCCAGGCTGGTCCGCACGGCCGTCGTGGACCCGGCCCTCGCCGCCAAGGTCGGAATCAAGCCGCTGACGTTCGCGGACGGCGTGGAGACGGAGGCGATGCACGCGGCCATCATGAAGGCTGCCAGCGAGCTGGCGGCGCACCTCGGGATCACGAACGAGACCCGCGCCGAGCAGGGACGCCGCACCCGCGCCGAGATTTCGGATGCCAAGAAGACGGCGGCGACGATCACCGGGGCCCGGCAGTCCGCCAAGGCAGCGGACAGCGCGCTCACCCTGGCGGCCGACATCCGGCAGTCGCCGGAGAAGCGTGACGCGGCGACGGTGGCCGTGGTCGCGGAGATCGCGAAGACGGCTGTGCCCCTGGTGGAGCTTGTTCCTCGGCTGCACGAGGGTTCGTCCCGGCAGGCGATGCGGGAGCAGATCAAGGCGCTCCGCGAGACGCTGGCCGCACTGGAGGCCGCCATGGGCGAGGACCAGCCCGGCGACCAGGGCGACGGCGCGGGCGCCGCAGAGTAGGGCCAGAGCGGACACAGAGGCACCACAGGGGCCCGTCCTACCTTCCGGGGTAGGACGGGCCCCTTTTCGCGTTTCCGGCCTCTTGCGGACCCCTCCGGCCGGTTGCCCCCTCGTCCCGGCGGTCGGCGCCAGCGGACGGGCGTGCCCTCGCTCGGCTCCGCCTCGCGCGCAGCGTTGAGGACGAACGGCAGATTTTCTGCCGTCCACCTAAACCTCCTCTATGCGTCAGGGGGTCTGTGGAGACGGCAGAAAATCTGCCGTTGGCCCTCCGGCCAGGGCCCTGTTAACCGCCGCCCTTAAACCCCCTCGCAAGGACACCACGCACCGAGCGAGAGGGGCCCTCATGGGCGCAGTGCGGACAATCCACCGAGGCGGGTCGCGCTTCTACATCGACCCCGTGAACGCGGATATCAAGCTTCCCGGCGTGACGAGTGTCATCAACATGCAGGCCAAGCCGTTCTTGCAGCACTGGTCAGCGAAGATGACCGCTGAACTCTGCGTCGACTCCCTGGAGTTCATCGCGCAGATGGCCGAGCGGGACCGGGAGGGCGCCGTCCAGTACCTCAAGGGTGCGGCCACGAGGTATACCAAGGCCCGCGCGGAGCTGGGCAGTTCGGCGCACGACCTGTTCGAGCGCATGGCGCGCGGGCAGACGGTAGGCAGGGTGCACCCGGACCTGGTCCCGTACCACCGGCACTTCGCCGAGTTTCTGGAGCGGGCGCAGCCCGAAGTCCTCGCCATGGAAGACGTCGCGTGGTCCGACCGGTTCGGCTACGCCGGATCGTTCGATGCCCTGATGCGGATCAGCGGTGAAGTGGTGATGGTCGACTTCAAGACCAGCAAGGCGACTTACGCGGACGTCAGTCTCCAGCTCTCCGCCTATGCCTTCGCGGACCGCGTGATCCCCGCCGAGGGCGACCCCTACCCCATGCCGAAGGTGGACGCCGGGGCCGTCCTGCACGTGACGGAAGGTCAGTGGGCGCTCAAGCCGGTGGAGGTCTCCGAGCGCGTGTTCACCCACTTCCGCGCGCTGCTGCACATGCATCGCTGGGACCGGGACGTGTCCAAGGGAGTCCTTGGCAAGCCCGTCCTGGCCGGCGGCCCCGAGGCCCTGGTGACGGGCACTCAGCGACGCGCCAAGTAGGGCGCCACGGCGGGCGTTAACCGCCGCAC
Source organism: Kitasatospora sp. NPDC042419 (assembly GCF_056437345.1). Classification (NCBI taxonomy): domain Bacteria; kingdom Bacillati; phylum Actinomycetota; class Actinomycetes; order Kitasatosporales; family Streptomycetaceae; genus Kitasatospora; species Kitasatospora sp. NPDC042419. Next base: position 159,147 of record NZ_JBWKAW010000018.1, on the reverse strand, counting down.
TTCAACACCAGTGACCGGGGCGGCGCACCGCCGCCCCGGCCCTCAGCACGCACTCACGCAGGAGACGCATTGCTCGGCAACATGAACGTGTTCGACACCGACCCGGACGCCAAGCCCCGTGAGCGGAAGTCGTTCGCGGACGACTACGTGGGTCGCTTCCGGGCGGGCAAGCAGATCGAGGACACTCCCGTGTCGCTGAACGAGTGGCGCATCACGACCGGTGATCCCAGCGTGGGCAAGGCAGTTCACGAGCTGTTCGGCGGCGAGGCTCCGGCCGAGTGGGAGACCAAGGGCGAGGACGGCATAGAGGTTCTGACGGCCGCCAAGCGAGTGTCTGTCATCATCGACGGCCCGGACGCCCTGTACGCGGACATGCGTCTGTACGGCCCCGGTGGGATCTTCCACCACTGCACCGGGACCACCTTCCTGGACGAGGATCGTAAGGGCGAGGCGTGCGGCTGTCCGCCCCTGCTGGCCGAGCGCAAGGACGCCGCCAAGCGCAAGCGGGGGCCCAAGCCCAACATCAGCATCAAGTTCAGGCTGGCCGATGACCCTGACCTCGGCGTCTTCCGCTACGTCAGTTCGTCGTGGTCGCTGCTCGGTGAGCTGTTCGCCCTCGCCAACGACCTGGACAAGGTGGGCGGCCCCGCCCTGGCGACGCTTGAGCTGGAGCTGATCGAGTTCATCCCGAAGCGGGGCCCCATGGCGGGCAAGCAGGTCAGTTACACCGCTCCGAAGGTGACCGTGCACAAGGCGTGGGAGACCGCCATCACGGAGCCTCCGAAGCTCGATGCCCCGGCGGTGGGCGCGGCGGCCTACGACGCCGACGTCCCGTTCTGACGGGCTCTCAATTCCGCGGGGCCGGACATCGACGATCCGGCCCCTACCCAATCCCTCACGTGAGGGATTTCCCCTGGAGAGAGCATGAGCAAGGCCCGAGGCCGTATCTGTGACTACGCGGGCGAGGAGATCGTCCCCGGTGACCTGGTGGCCTACGCCGTCCGAACTGGCAACCGCGTGCGCATGTCTGACGCCGTGGTGGTCAAGCTGACGTCCGCCGTCGTCGGCGGACGGGTCGTCCCGCTGCTCAAGGTCCGCCCGACCGGAGTGGAAAGCGGGTTCGTCAAGCGCCGTTCCCCGCGCGTCGTGACCATCAGTGCCGAACACGCCCGTGTCGTGGTCCCGGCCTACGCGGACGAGAGCTGACGGCCCCTCGGCCGGCGCCCGTCGCCACCCCCTGAACTCACCCACGAAGCAAGGAGATTCACCATGGCTACCGCCGTCAAGAAGACCGAGACTGTCATCACCGGCGTGACCCTCGCCCTGTCCGCCGAGGAGGCCGAGGCCCTGGCCGTCGTGCTCCACCACGTGGGCGGCATGACCAGCGGGCCGCGCCGACACGTGCGCGCCCTCGCTGGCGCCCTGCGCCATGCGGGCATCGAGCGCCCGGCCTGGAGCGCACGGGCAACCGGTTCGATCACCCTGCCGGGCGACGACCGGACGCCGTGGGAAGACCCGTTCCGCACTGACCCGCTCGCCGAGGTGCTCCGCCGGGCGGGCCGATGAACCTTCGCATCGTGACCGAGGATCAGACCCCGGCCCTCGGGGACATCCGCCTCATGCGCTCCGGTGACGTCCTGGTGCTCCACCCGGGCGCCACCGATCGCATGGACTGGCCACGGATCTGGGATGCCGCCGGGGTCGCGTTCGCCCGGGGTGCGTCCGTCCTCCGGGCTGCTGAGTGAGCCGCGAGAAGCGCAAGGGGACCGCGTGGGAATCAGCGGTTGCTGACTACCTGAACGAACAGCTCGGCCAGTACCGAGAGTTCTGGAAGGAAGGCGATCGTGCGGTGCGCTGGAAGGACCCGCACGACCGGGACAACGTCACTCGGAACGTTCAGGAAGGCGTCGCCGACATTGGCGATCTCGACGTGCGTCCGTTCGCCGGAGAGTGCAAGGCGGAGAAGTCGTTTGACCTTGCCTCATACGTCCGCCAGGCCGAGCGCGAGGCGCGGAACGCCGGAATGCCATTCGGTGTCGCTCTCGTGAAGAAGCCCCGCGCCGGGACGGAGGACGGTTACGCCGTCCTGTCCATCCGCACGTTTGCGGGCATCGTCATGGCCCTTCGAAGGGCTGGCTACTGAGACAGAGTTGAGAGGGGCGGTCCCCGTGCGCATGACTGAGATCCTGTCCCGATTCACCGGCGTCGAGGACGCCGGACGGCCGGGGGAGTTCCTGGCGCTGTGCCCCGCGCACGGGGACCGCTCGCCCTCGCTGTGGTTCAACCTGCACGACGGCGGGATGTTGGGCGTCAAGTGCCGTGCCGGGTGCGCCACTTCTGATGTGCTGGCGTGCGTCGGCCTGCGCTTCGCCGACCTGCGTGGGGTCGACGCTGGCGGCCTGGCCGTCGCGCCCGCCACCCGACCCGAACGGGTGGGCGTGCGGTACGTGGCGGGCCTCCGGGTGTGGCTGGACAGCTTGCCCCCGGCGGCGGGACTCCCGTACGCCGTCCAGCGGTTCGGGCTGTCCGACGCGCAGGCGGAGGCGTTGGACCTGCGCCGGTGGGACCCGGTCCCGGAGCACCCCGATTGGATCGGGGCCCGGTTCGCCCGGTTCCCCCGGCTGGTCGTCCCGCTCGCCGGGTTCGACGGAGTCGCCCGGGGCGCACAGGGGAGGGACATGTCCGGGAAGTGCTCCGGGCGCTGGCTGTCCCTCAGCAACCCGGACGGCGCTGTGTGGTCGAAGCTCGGGCACTTCCCGGCCAATCCCTCACGTGAGGGATTGGTGGTTGTGACCGAGGGGCCGGGAGACGCGCTGTCGGTGTGTGGCGCGGGAGTTGACGCCGTGGCAGTCCGCGGGGCCTCGCTCGGCGCCTCACCGGAACTGTTGGCGGAACTGGTGGACGGCCTCCGAGGTCGGGACGTGGTGCTCGCGGGGGACGGCGACAACGCAGGCCGACTGTTCGTCAAGTCGCTGGCGGTAGCGCTGGCCCGAGAGGGCATCGAGTCGCGCGTGTTGCGGCGGGTGACGGGTCGGGACTTGACGGACCTTCGGGCGGAGAACCCGGAGCGCTTCCCGTCCCGTCTCGCACGCGAGTTGGAGAGAGCAAGGCCCGCACCGTTCACGGTCGCGGAGCGCAGAGAGATTGAGCTAGAGCGGTTCCGCCGCGCTGGCGTAGGAGGACTGATCCTGTGAGTGACTGGAACATATGGCGTGCCCGGCTGGAGAGCACCAAGGACATCCGGCATGTGAGCTTCGCTCAGTTCGTCGCATGGGACCAGGGATCGGATCTGCGGTTTGTGCGCGGCCTCGGGTGGTACCGCTGGACGGGGGCCGTCTGGGAGGACGCCGGGGACGACGGCGCCGCGCTGCAAGCGATCACCTCGGCGGCTCGCACGCTGCTGGAGCGCGGGGAGTCGTGGGCGGCCGACGCAGCGTCCAAGATGCTGGTCCACCGGGAGCGCAAGGGCATCGTGGCCGAGATGGCCGTGTTGCCCGAACTGGCGGCCGTGGCCGACGAGTTCGACGCGCGGAACCACCTGCTGTCGTTCAAGAACGGGACGGTGGACCTGCGGTCCGGCGTCCTCCGGCCGCACAGCAGGGCCGACATGATCACGCAATGCGCAGAGGTGCCGTACGACCCGGAGGCCGTGGCTCCGCGCTGGCTCCAGTTCATCGAGGAGGTGTTCCCGGGCAACCCCGAACTACAGGCGTACGTACAGGCGTTCCTGGGCTACGCCATCACGGGCGAGGTGCGTGAACACGTCCTCGGCGTCTGGTACGGAGCACAGGGCCGGAACGGCAAGGGCACCATCGTGCGCACGCTGCAAGCGGTGTTCGGCACGTCCCTGGTGCACGAAGTGCCCTTCGAGACCTTCGAGAAGGCCGGCGGGACCTCGGGCCCCCACACGGAGGTCATGGCCTCAATGCGCCCTGCCCGCATCGTGGTTGCGCAGGAGGGCAATCCCGGGACCCGGATGAACACCGCCCTCCTCAAGAACGTGTCCGGCGGGGACCGACTGTCGGCCCGTCACCTGTACGGACGTCAGTTCTCCTACGCGCCCCGGTTCTCCCTGGTGCTCTGCACCAACCATCTCCCGGAGTTCACGGACGGCGGTGCCGCGCTGTGGTCGCGAACCCGGGCCGTCCTGTTCGGGGAGTCGTTCGCCGGTCGGGTCGACCTGGACCTAGAGCCCACCATCCAGGGCCCGGAGGCCGAGGGCGTGGCCGCGTGGGTCATCGCCGGGGCCGTCCGCTACTACAACGGCGGTCTCACGACGCCGGGTTGTGTGGACGCGGCGACCGCGATGCACCGGGACCAGGTCAACCCGCTTCACCCCCTGGTCGGCGACCTGTTCGACTTCGACGGCGACGCGCAGGTGAAGCGGTCCGTGTTCAACCAGTCGTTGAAGGAATGGCGGTCGATCAACGGCGAGGACTCCGGGAAGTTCAAACCGTCTTGGGTCAAGCGCGAGTTGGAGCGCTCCGGCGTGACCGAGGTCAAGGACGCCACGGGCGCCATGACCTACCGGGGTCTGCGGCTGACGCCCGAGTACGGCGGCCCTGCCCGCACAACCGAGGCGGTGACGCGAGACACCACCCCCGGCGACCCGTTCTGAGAGGAGAGAGATGCGGACACACGAATACGAGATAGCCGGGGACCCGGTCAAGGTCCACGTTCTCCAATCGGCAAGGGACGCCGAGGAGTTCAGGGCCTGGATCGATTCCGCGGGGACAGCCGGCCGCCTGGTGGCCTACGACACGGAGACGACGGGGCTTCACATCTACGCCCCCGGCTACCGCCTGAGGTTGGCCCAGTTCGGCGACGCCGACACCGCGTGGGTACTGCCGGTGGAGCTGGGCCCGGAGTGGGCGGCCCTCGCCGCGTGGGCGCTGCGGGCCCTGCCCCGGATCACGATCCACAACGCTGCGTTCGACCTCCTGGTGTCGGACCGTCACCTCGGCGTCAAGGTCGAGGAGATATGGGAGCGGGTGGTGGACACAAAGGTGATCGCCCATCTCATCGACAGTCGCCAGCACTTCGAGGGCGGCCTAGGTCTGGCACTCAAACCCCTTGCGGCGGCCCTGGTCGACCCCAACGCGCCGGACACGCAGGAAGGCTTGACGGCCGAGTTCAACCGCCTCGGCTTCACGAAAAAGACCGGATGGGCGGGCATCCCCCTCTCGAACCGAATCTATGAGCTGTACGCAGGACTTGACGTCGTCCTCCTGTCCCGCATCGTCGCTCCGCTGCGCGCGCTGTACCGGCGCGCTGGCTACGGCCCCAAGCTGTTCTCCTACGAGCACCGCGTGATGAAGATCGGGGCGCTGGTCCGCCGCAAGGGGATGCGGATCGATGCCGAGTACACCCGGCGACTGATCGGGGAGTTGGAGGCCGAGCGCGACCACTACGCCGCCATTGCGGCCCGCTACGGGGTCGACTCGGTCAACTCCCCGAAACAGGTGGCCGAGGCCCTGGCCGCCATGGGCGAGAACTGGACGGAGACGACCGACAGCGGGGCCCCCGCCGTGGACGGCGACGTGCTCCGCCGGTTCGCCGACCTTGACAAGGACTGGGACCGCACAGACCAGCGCGAGCCCAACCGCCTGGCGGACGCGGTCCTCCGGGCCAAGCGTGCCGGGAAGTGGGTCAAGAGCTACGCGCACGCCATGCTCGACACCATGGACGCCGAGGGGCGCATCCACCCGGACATCAACACCATGGGTGCCCGGACGGCGCGGTGGTCGGTCAGCAACCCTCCTTTGCAGCAACTGCCCTCCTCTGGCTGGTCGATCCGACGGTGCGTCATCGCGGACGCCGGCCACCTGATCGCAGCCTCGGACTTCGCGCAGGTGGAGCTGCGGGTCCTGGCGGCCCTCGCCGAGGCAGATGACGTGATCGAGGCGATCAACGGCGGTGCCGACCTGCACGGGTTCACGGCCCGGCTGGTCTACGGCCTCACGGAAGAGATGATCACCGACGCCGAGTTGAAGAACGACAAGCGCCGGAAGCTCTGCAAGGTCATCTCTCTGGGCAAGGCGTACGCGGGTGGTCCGGTCACGCTTGCGAAACAGACGAATCTTCCGGTCAGTCAGGTAAAGCAGGCCGTTGACCAATATGACAGGGCACTCCCAGCGTTCTCCCAGTATCAGCGTCGCCTCACGCGCGACGCACAGGCGCACGGTATGACCGTGGTGACGCCGTCCGAGCGCGTTCTCAAGCTCGACCGGGACAAGTCGTATGCAGCCATCGCGTACATGTGCCAGTCGTCCGCCCGTGACATCCTCGGTGCCGCGCTGATCCGCATCGAGGAGGCCGGACTGCTGGACTACGTCGTGGGCGTCGTCCATGACGAGCTGATCTGTTCGTTCCCCGCCGGCCAGGCCGAGCAACTGATCGTCCGGGTGGGCGAGTTGATGAACATGCGGTTCTTCGGGATCGACATCGCCTCGGACCCCGAGGTCTACGGGCCGAGCTGGGGGAGCGGCTACGGGTGCCCCGAAGAAGAGGACTACCGAGCGGCATGAAAGGGGGTGCGCCGTGTATGCGGCCTATCGCCACCGGCGGCGCACCGCCCCGACGTTGACAGATCGCCAGCTCTTCGCATCCTGGGAGGAGGCGGATGCGTGGCGGTGCATCTACTGCGACCGACCGTGGTCGGAGCGCGAGCACGTCGTCCCGCTTGCCCGAGGTGGCCGGGATGTCGTGGGCAACGTCTGGCCGTCCTGTGCCGAATGCAACGCGAGCAAGGGTGACGCGGACCCGTGGGAGTGGCTGGCACCACGGCTGGCCAATCCCTCACGTGAGGGATTGATGCCCCTGCCGGGTTGCGCGCGTCGCAATCCCTCACGTGAGGGATTGCGGTCTATGGTGGTCCGAGTCATCCCAGGGGATGACGAGATCCCGGGGAAGTAACAACTCCCTGGGAGTCAGATGCGATTCGGATCAGTTTGCCATCCGTTTACGTGATGTTGCAGAGTGTTGAACGTTGGACGGGGAGTGCCCCGACGGTCACGGAACGGAGGTAGTGTCATGGGGCGGACGACGCGTTGCGCCGCGTTCGCAACGGGCCCCATGGCACTTGCGGGCACGCGTCGGTACCTGCTTCGCAGGCTCGCCCTTGTGCGGGCGCGCCTGCTGGCCGAGGGGGCTCCGCTCATCGTCTCGGCCCCGGCGTTCTACAGCGGGCTCTGCGGGGTTTCCCCGGAGGGCGTCTCCGAGCGCCTGATTCCTGCGTCCGGCCTGCCGGGGGGCGTCGCTGGGCGCCTCGCGCGGCTGTACGCGGAGTGGGCGCGCGCCGCGCGCCGGATCGCCGGTACGGGTGGACGGCGCCCCCTCCCGATCTTCCGCCGCAAGCTGGCTGTGACGCTTGCGCGCGTCCGGACGGCCCTCGCCGCCCTCCGCGTTCGACGCCTTGCCCAGGTTCCGCCCGGCCTCCCCGGAGTGGCCAGGGCAAGCGCGTAGCGCGTATCCCAACCCAAGCCCCTACCTCCGGCTAGCACTCGGCGGGTAGGGGCTTCGTCATGCCCCGGCAACGGCTGACCTAACGGGCCGTGTCCGGGGCTTTGCCATGCCTCGGAGCGGTCGACCTTGACGGGCCGTGTCCCGGGCACCGCCATGCCCAAATCCGGCAGGTCGTGCGGGCCACTTTCACGCCCCGACCTATGACGCGCACATGCCAAAGCGCGTGCCGGGCCCGGCGTTAACCGCCGCTCTTCAACCCCCTCGAACAGCCCAAGCACGCAGAAAGACACGCACGTGATCACCAATGAACTGATTCTCCAGGCCCAGGCTGACGTACGCCCCGAGGCCGGAGGGCGCCCCGCCGTCCAACTGATCCTCGCCGAGCTGGAGCGCGCCGCCCTGGCCATCGCCCGCAAGCGCGCGGAGCGGACGGACGGGGACCAGGTCGAGGCCGCCAAGGACCTCGCGCAGGATGCCCGCCTGGCCTTCTGGGAAGCCCTCATGGCGTGGGACGTGACCGCCGACAACGCGGCCGAGTTCACGACCTACGCGATTGGCTGCGCCACGGGCAAGGTCAGTGACGCTGCTCACTCCGACGGCCCCGTGTCCTCGGCCATCGCGAAGCGGTACGGCCGCGCGCTCAAGGCATGCGAGGGGGACCACGAAGCGGCCCGGGTGTACGCGATATCCCCCGACCGGGCGGATCAGCGACTCTCCGAGGACGCCGTCATGCTGGCCCAGGAGGCCCTTGCAGGGGTCGCCCGGATAGATGCCGGCGGCCAGGACGCCGAGGACGCCATGGCGGCCTCCGTGGCCCCGTCGCAGGACGCATGGGCCGAGGAACAGGGCGAGCTGCCGGAGCACATGCTTTACCCGCTCGACCTGTCCCGTGACGCCGTGCGCTGCAAGGGCGTTCGGACCACCGGAGGGGGCTCGGGCAAGCGCAAGCGGGGCGCCATCGTGGACCCCGCCACCGAGGCGCAGACCCATGCCATGAACCGTGAGGTTCAGGGCATGGCGGGGGCGGCGCTGCTGGAGAAGATGAGCCCGACCAACCGGCGAATAGCCGAGCTGGCGTTCGGGTTCGACGGCGCGCCGATGCTGCTGCCAGACGGCCGCATGGACGGCAAGGCCGTGGCCGCCGCACTCGGCAAGACCGAAGGCACCGTCAAGGCGTCGTGGTCCCGTGAGGCCAAGAAGCTGCGCGGTGGGGTGCCCGTCGCCACGTCGGCCCCGCGCAAGGCAATGCCGGTCCTCGGCGCCGTCCGCAAGGTCGACCCGATCGACCACCCGACGCGGTACGTCGAGCCGACCGTTCCCGAGGGCACCCGCGCCGAGGCTGCGGCCAACCGCCGGAACCGCCCGGAGGGTACCCCGCTGGTCGCCAAGACCGCCGAGGAGCGCGAGGAGTACGCCGTCAAGATCGGCCACCTGGTCGCACAGTACGGCCCGGTGCCGGAGATCGAGGACGAGGCCGCCGTGCCCACCGAGTGGGATAACCGGGCGTGGGAGGCGTTCGACCACCCCGACCAGTTCGACCACTTCACGCGGACTCCGGTTGATCTGACTCTCATGCTTCGTCAGATCCGGGAGCACTTCACTTATGGGTCCCCCGTCATGGAACGACTTGCCGTTCGGGACGCCCTCCGTCGCGCCAACGCCTGAGGAGAGATCACATGCTGTGCAACGCCTACGCCGCCGCCCGCTCGACTGACAGCCCGCTGGTCCCCGGGCCGCCCGTGAAGCTTCCCGAGGACCCGGCCCGCCTTGCGCGGGCGCGGGCCGCCACCCCGGCCGCCCCCGCCGCCGGAGAGACCTACAAGGAACTGCTGGCCCGTCTCGGCCTGCGCTAAGGAGTGAGTGTGTCGTGAGCAAGTACCTGACCCCCGAGGATGCCGCGCTGGCTGGCGCCTCCGTGCTGGACCAGTGGGACCGCGAGGAGCTGGACGCCTTCCGGGACCCCGCCGACGACGAAGACTGAGTGGCCCTCAGAGGAGAGAGATGCTGTACACCTTCCCCTGCAAGTACGACGGCCCCGGCGACAGGCTTGACGTGACGACACACGCGAACGGGGACGTGGTACTCACCACGGTCAACCTGCACGACGACGGCGGCCACCCCGTCCGGGCCTCGGTCTACCTGGACCCTGACGTGATGACGGCGCTGGTCGACGCGCTCAAGGCTGCGGCACTACACGGGCGCCCGCTGTCGGACCCGACCCGTGACGCATCTGGCAATCCCTCACGTGAGGGATTGTCAGGGGGTGCGGGCAGTGCCGACCCGGCGGCGGTCCCGTTCCTGCACACCATGCTGCCGCAGCAGGGCACCGAGACCCGCGAGCGCGCGTTCCTCCGGGCAACGGAGCTGCTGGGCAAGGACTCGTCCGTGGCGTCCCGCCTGATGATGGCCCGGTTCTTGCTGTCCGGCGACGCGAAGTGACCCGAGAGGAGGCGTTGTCGTGCGCTCAGAAGATGGCCACGGAGATGGCGGCGAACGCCCGGGGCTACATGGACGGTGTGACCTATGCGGCCCGGGTGGACGCGACCATGCGCCTGGCTCGATTCCTGTACGAGGGGGAGTCGTTGGCGAAGCGCTCCGGGTGCTCTGCCAACTGCTCCGGGCCCTGCTGTTCCCCGTGACGACTGAGAGAGGCAAGTGACTATGCGCGGAATCGGCATCATCGGACGGGCCCGGACCGGCAAGGACTCCGTGGCGACCCGGCTGGTGGAACGGCACGGCTTTCGGCGGGTGGCGCTCGCAGACCCTCTCAAGGAAATGGCCTACGACGTCAACCCCCTTGTCTCGTATGAGCCGTGCGGTATGGGGCACCTTCCCGTCCGCCTCCGTGAGGTGGTGGACCGGTGGGGGTGGGAGACGGCCAAGGACCGGTATCCCGAGGTCCGGCGCACGCTCCAACGCCTCGGCACCGAGGGTGTTCGGAAGCACGTCGGAGACTGGCACTGGGTATGGAAGATGTCGAACGCCCTCGGCGGTTCGGACGGCCCCGCGGTGGTGGTTCCTGACGTGCGCTTCGAGAACGAGGCGCGGGCCCTCCGCAACCGCGGATTCCTCCTAATCTATGTGGCCCGCCCGGGAGTTGGGATACGGGGAGTGCATTCCAGCGAGACGCTGAGCGCTGCCCTGTGCCACCGTGCCGTTCTGAACAATGGAAGTCTGACTGACCTTCACCACAAGGTGGACCAACTCATAAGCGAGGAACGCTAGATGACGATCCGACACCGTGTGATCGCGGCCCTCGGCGCAGTGCCGGCCGAGGCGTACAACCTACTGGCCGAGGAGTACGAGGAGATGCGGCACCGGGCCGAAGCGTACGGGGCATTCGACACCCCGGCTCCCGAGGCGTGCCCGACCGCGCAGCGCCTCCGGCGGGAGCATGCCGCAGGCGCCAGGGTCCGGAACGAGGTGCCCGGCTATTCGGACACGCTCCCGTCCATGAGCTAGGGTGGCCACACCGCCACCGACCAAGGGAGACACAGTGAAGTCCGGCACGTTCGTCTACATCCGCGAGGGCGACGAAAAGGACGCTTGGGGGGTCGTCCGGATGGTGAGTGATGGTGACTACCACGTGGCCATCGCGGACGGGCGGGATGTGCGCCTCTTTGAGCGGGGAGAGCTGCGGAAGCCCCGACAGGCCCCCGAGTGGTGGACCGGCTGATCCACTCTGCAAGTCACGGCCCGGCGCCCCTTTAGGGTGCCGGGCCTTTCTGTATTCGGACCCCGGGCAATCCCTCACGTGAGGGATTGCCCGGCTCGCGCGGCATGGCTAGACCCCTCGGGCCCCGACTTTCGTCGGGGCCCTTTTTCTTTTCGGCCTAAACTATTACTTAGCCTAACTAACATCTCATCACTCGAACAGTTCAACGTGCGGGCGGGGCCGCACCGGGCCATAGTGTGACTATGAGTGACGACACGGGGCCACGGTCTCGGCGGCCTCCGAGCGACCTGGAAAGAGCCATTCGAGGCCCGCAGGAAACCAATGTGGTCATGATGGTGGAGCACTCCGAGGATGGTGGCGGTACGTGGGTTACCACGCTCTCACCGTGGCCTGACGTACCGACGACGCCGGTTGAGTTCTGGATCGGCTCGCACGCCGAGCTGGCGCGCCACACGCGAACGGTCGTCAGCATGTCGGAGCGCATGTTCTGGATTCCCGGGGGACGGCGCGCGGTCCTGTTCCGGGTGGTGATGAGACACAAGGCGTCGGGCCGCCTGCTCGCCCTGATGGCGAGACAATGGGACCCCCTTGCCCGCAGGTATTGCACGGTGGGGGAGGACTACGTGGAGCCTCCGCCGAACGGCCAATCCTAAGCCGGCGGGCGGGCGCTGGCGGGCCCTCGGGGCACGACGGAACCCCGCCTCCCGGAGAGGGGAGACGGGGCTCCGAGGGGGCCGTCAGGGGCTCAGACGGTGTCGAACTCTCCGGCGCGCACGGCGTCCAGGAACGCCGACCATGCAGCGGGCTGGACTTCCAGGACGGGGCCCTGCCGGTCCTTGCTGTCCCGCACCGGAACAACGCCCTCGGTGATGGCGGACGCCGCCGACACCTCAACACACTCTCCGCCGTCGCCCTGGCTGTACGTGCTGGTTTTCCATTCGCGCGGGCGGCGCCAATCGACAGTCAGGCTGGGGGTGGTCACGTTCACTAGCTCCCTCATTGCGCGGCGGATCACTACGGCGGAATCCGCGCCGTTCAGTGCGGCCCGCCGAAGCCGATCATAGGCCCGGGAGTGTTCCGCCACCTTCCCCGCATCCGTGATAAAACGACCGCTCCCAAGGCTCTCCGCGTAGACCAGCGTCGAGCCGTTCGGGAGGCTCAACAGGTGGAACCCGCCGTTGCCCGTCCGCTCTCCCAACTCCCGCTGTGCGATGTGCACCTGAACGTTCGGGTACCTCTCGGAGACGTCCAGGAGGTGGGCGAGCTGGGCGTGCATGACCACGCGCCCGCCGACGTGCTGCCAGACCACGCCCTCATCCACTATGGCCACCAGCTCCGGCCCGTCGGGGTCGAGGAAGCGCGACTGTCGGAGCAGTCGCGCTTGAACGGTCTGCTCGATCTCGTCGGGGTCGTCGTCCGGGCTCAGATGCCGAACGAGCGCCCGTGCGTAGTCGGCCGTCTGGAGCAGACCCGGAATCCGCTCGGTGTGCAGACCCCTGATCCGGACTGCCTCCGCCTCCTTGAGAGCGTAGGTCCGGAACCAGTCCGGGTGATCAAGGATCGACCAGTCCACGTCGTCCCATAGCCGGGTGAGCTGTCCTCGGGTGCCCAACAGTTCGTCACATGACACCGCGTACGAGCGGGCGGGCCGGATTCGCAGCCCATCCACCTTGCGCACGTAACTGTCCGACACGTGCACCGCTTCGGCGAACGCGCCGGACGTGGCGTACCCCCCTGCCCGTCGCAAGTCCTTGAGAAGCCAAGCGAACGTTTCCGGCTTCACCTTCGTCGCTAGTGACTTACCTGCCATACGCGCAACCCCATTCGTGACGGTCCGTTTTTTCCCAGACGCAATGTCGCCAAGCCCTTACCCAGAGGAGTTGGGTGTATCACACCCCAACGTAAGGAGATGGCCCCCCATGGACATCGACCCTTCCCCCGTTGTCGTGGTGGCGTCCCCCCAGCGCCCTCCGGGTAAGCGGGCGAGCCCCGAGCTGGTGCTCGCCTGTCTGAGGGAGTATCAGGCGGCGACGGCGTCGGCGCGGCCGGACCCGTTCCAGTTCGCCCCCCTGGAGTGGGAGGAGGCGGCGCAGCGTGGACGGCCGTAGCTCTCTCGCGCCCCTCCCCCCTGCCCCCGACGCGTTCGGCGGAACGGGGCTGGAGTGCCCCGGGTGTGCGGCGATCGCAGCGGCGTCCAAGCAGTACCCGGCCGACACCCACCCGACGATCAACCGCCTGCTTGCCAAGCACCTCGAAGACGAGTGCGAGGTGATCCCTGATGAGTCGTGAACTCCCGCCGCCCCCCGCTGACCCGGCGCCGGACGAGGACGACGAGACCGCGCCCAAGCCCCGCCTTGAGCCGGTAGTTGAGTCGCTGACCCTACGACGCCTCCAGAGGGCAAGCCACGCCGTCAACGCTCGCCACCGGTGGGCGCAGAGCTTCATGTCCCCCAGCTAGCCGGGACATCCCCGGGCGTGGTCACGCACGCCCGGGGAGCTAGGCGCCGGCCGACCGGGCGGCGCCCCAACTGACGGGAGGAGCAAGGAAATGCCGAGCACGGAGACGCGTTCGCGCGGGGTTGAGCTGCTGATCGACGGTCCGTTCTACGCGTACGCGGAGGACATCACCAAGCGCGTGATGATGGCCAACCCGGTGTTCTCCAAGGAGTACGTCCGCAAGCTGGTCAAGTCCTGGGCGGACGTGGCCACGCTGGCGGTCGAGTACGACGCGGACCACCTGTTCGCCGTCACGCCGCACATGGCCGAGGTGACCAAGGCCGCCGAATCGCTGCCCCGAATGCTCGTCTCGTTCATGAGCGCCATCGGGAACGGGCGGTTCGTGCAGCGGGCGGCCCCGCAGGAACACGCGACGATCGAGGACCTGGTGCGGACCCGTCTCGCCCTGGTGACGCGCGGGTTCGGGGCGGACGTCGACGTGTGGGGGGTGGCATGAAGTCCTGGCACGTCCCCGTCTCGATCACCGTCACCCGGAACCCCCGGACCGGCAACATCGTCGCGGTGAGCTGTCCCCAGCGCGACTGTGCCCGGACGGTCCTGGTGGCCGATCACCGGCTGTCTCCTCACACGAGGAACGCGCTCGCCGCCGAACTGTCCTGGTGCCCCCTGGGCGGCACCGAAGTTCGAGACGGAGCACACCCCGGCCCCATGGACGACGTCGCGTGGCTGACGGCCCGTCTGGCGGACGGCAAGCGGGCGTGAGCGTGCTCCCTTGGCTGTGGCCGCCCCGCCGTCGCCCCCTCCGCCGCTACTCCTCCGGCCGTCCTCCCGACAGAGGGAAGCCGCCGGAAGCACACCCAACGCTAGAGAGAGTGCAGCATGCCGAACCCCCCGCTCGCGCACACGACGTGCGACCCGAGCGCCAACCGGGCCGAGGGCGTGGAAGTCCCGGTGCAGCAGACGGCGGACGATCTCCCCGCCCCGGCCGAGGAGGAGGACCAGGGCGCGAAGCTCGCGGCCCTCCTCATGGCAGGCATCACCGTGACCCCGGACCCGGACATCACCCCGGCGGGGATAGCTCAGTGCCTGGGCGCCGACTGCCCGCACGAGGATGACGACCGGTGCGACTGCCCCGACGAGGACGAGTGTTTGTGGGAGACCGGGGACGGGGAGGCCCTGCCCCCGGAACTACTTGCCCATGACATGGCCGCGCACGGCCGGGAGACGGGTCACGCCCGGTTCGTGCAGTACCTCGCCACTCACGTGACGGTGTCCACCGAGGACGCCGCCGGAACCGCCAGCACGACCACTCCCGAGGAGGAACCGTGAGCGAATACGACGAGTACCGCGAAGCCGCCGACAGGCCGAAGCCGAAGCACAAGCAAGAGTCCGGCTCCGGCGGGAAGCACAGCAAGCCGTCCGACAACCAGGCGTCGGGGGAGAACCCCGGGTGCATGGTCGTCGGCGCACCCGTCGTGGTCGGCATCGGGCTGGTCGCTACCCTGGTGGTCTCGGTGTGGCGCAGGGCCCGCTAGGACGCGCGAAGGTGGACGACGATATGGACGACCGGCAGCGACGCTTGGAGACCGCCTTGAGCGGGCTCTCGGCCGAGGAGTTCGAACGGGTCGCGCCGCGCGTCCGGGGCGCGGACATCGGCGCGGGGGTGGCTGAGGAGGAGTACTTGAGCTACCGGATCGCGGCGGCTCGGAAGGCCCTCGGACACCCTGAGCCGAAGATGGGCAAGGCGGCTTTCTGGGCGGTCGTGGTCATGGCTGTCGCGGTCGTCACGTGGCTGGCGGTCTACAACCTGGGGCAGTGACCTTCGCCCCCATACCGGCCCCGTCCGCGCGTCCCCCCCATGGCGCACGGGCGGGGCCTTTCGCATCTAGTGAACGGAAGATCGTGGGGAAGTTCGAGAAGATCCCTGAGCCGGTCGGCAAGGCTCGCGCCGATCTGATCGCCGCCTATGTCGCCGGGGCGAGCTTGAAGAAATTGGGGCGCCAAGCCGGGGTATCCGCCCCAACCATGAGCACGTGGTTCGACAGGTGGGGCGTCCTCAAGCGGAAGAGCAAGAGCAGTCGTCCGGCCACCCCGGAGTTCCACAGTCGCCTCCCTGAGCGGGAGCCGCCGGAGGTGGACCGAGCGCTTGTAGAGAAGCAGCATGCCGAAGGTGTGGGCCTGGGCGCGATCGCCAGAGAGCAGGGCGTGACGCCTCACCGCCTGCGGGCCCTGTACCGCACTTGGGGGCTGCACATCCGGAGTCCGAGCGAGGCCGCCGCCGCCCGATGGGAAGCCGAGAACCGAAAGCTCAACAGCTACCGCCATTTCCCGTAGTACCTGGTGCAACACGTAAGCCAGACAAGGGAAATGGAGCCCCGCGGCCCCGTCGGACCGAGTGCCGGCGGGGCCGTCGCCCGTCCGGGGGAGAGTTGGCGATTCCCGGACGGTGGGGGCGGGTTGGCCGTTAGCCTGCCCTCATGACCGACACGAGCGAAGCACTCGACCATTGGACCCCCGAGGCCGCATGGGGTGCCCTTGCGGAGGCGATGAACCGCCTGCAAGCCATGGGGGAGTTGGCGGATGACGTACCCATTCAGGGGCGGCGGGCGTGCGTCGAACAGCTCGGGGACGCCCTTGTGGTCACGGAGGACGGCACGGCGGACCCGGACCCCGAGCGCACGGAATGGGTGGTCGCGGGCAAGGACTACCACTACGGTTCGAGGGTGCTGGACGTCGTGACGGGGGTGATGGGCCGAGTCACCGCCGAGCAGCGGGTGAAGATCGACACGACCGTTCGGATCTACCTGGATCAGATGGCGACGGTTCCCGAGGGCACCCCGGCCTACGTCCCGTGCCCGAACCCGGAGTGTGGGCACACGGTTCACGTGCTCCCGAATGGGGGACTTCCCCGGCACCGGATCAAGGGCCTCGGGGACATGTGCCCGATGGGCGACCAGAGCGACAAGCCCGGGGGCCTGTGGCTGGCGGACACCGAGGAGTAGGCGCGCGAAAGGGCCCCGGTAGGCACTGTGCCTACCGGGGCCCCCGGCGTGGTGGGCGGGCCGCCGCTACTTCAAGACCGCAAGCGCGGCGTCGTAGTTGGGCTCTTGGCCGATCTCCTGGACAAGCTCGGAGTGAATGACCTTGTCGGTCTCGTCCAGCACCACCACGGCGCGGGCGGTGAGCCCGGTCATCGGGCCCTCGGCGATCTCGACGCCGTAGCTGTGGTGGAAGTCCTGGCCGCGCAGCGTGGACAGCGTCTTGACGTTCTCCAGACCCTCCGCACCGCAGAACCGGGCTTGCGCGAACGGCAGGTCGGCGGAGATGCAGAGCACCACCGCGTTCTCCAACCCGGCGGCCTGCGCGTTGAACGTGCGCACCGAGGTCGCGCACGTCGGGGTGTCGATGCTGGGGAAGATGTTCAGGACCTTGCGCTTGCCCGCGAAGTCCGACAGCGCCACGTCCGCGAGCCCTTCGCCGACCAGCGTGAACCCGGGCGCCTGGGCACCGGGCTGAGGCAGTACGCCGTTGAGCGGAATCGGGCTTCCCTTGAACGTGATGTGAGCCATCTGTGCTGCCTCCTGAGAGAGTGACTATTGCCGGTGGACAGTACGCCCTACGCGTGTGCTCCCGCAGCCCGTAAACTGGGAGGACGTTGCCGGAACTTCTCGAAGTTCCAGGAGACGTCCCCGGCCTGGCCCTCGGCGTCGGCGGTCCGGGTCAGCGCGGCGTACAGCGGGTGCCGGTCCTCGCCGTTCACGTCGGTCTTCTCGAACAGCGGGAAGGAGACGCCGTAGGTGGTGGAGCAGAAGGTCTGGATCTCCTCGGCGCTGCCCGGCTCCTGCCCGGCGAACTGGTTGGAGGGGAAGCCCAGCACGGTGAACCCGCGCTCGGCGTAGCGCTCCTGGAGCCGCTCCAGGCCCGCGTACTGCGGGGTCAGGCCGCACTTGGAGGCGACGTTGACGATCAGCAGCGCCTTGCCCTTGTAGTCGGCCAGCGAGGCGGCCTCGCCGGACAGCGTGCGCAGCGGGATGTCGTACAGGCTCACGGTGTGGTCCCCATTCTGAGGGTCTGCTTCCGAGGGTCTTCGGAGGCCGGTAGCGGGTTCGGCTCGTCCGGAACGGTAGCCGCTCCCGAACCCTCAACCGTCACCGGCCCGCGGGTGTTCCGGGAGCGGAGGTCAGGTGAGCCGCTCGGCGACGGGCCGGTCGGACACCGGGTGGGGCGCGGCGGCCGCGAGCCGCTCGGCGACGGCGCTGAAGTCGGCGCTGAGCCACCGCTCGGGCCGCATCCGGATGGCCACGTCGGCCACCAGCTGTTCGGAGGTGGCCGCCAGGTACGCCGGCGCGGTGTCGGGGGTCAGGTAGCGGTGGGCCATCGCGGCCCGTTCGTCCGGGTCCAGCCGGTCCTCGATCGCCACCACCGGCCCCTCGACGCTCACGTAGCGGCAGGGTGCCTCCTCCTGCTGGGCGCAGAGCGTGAACCGGCCGACGGCCCGGATCCGCCGGGCCTTGACGGAGTCCCGCCCGGTGAGCACGGTGACCAGTCCGCCGGGCCGGTAGGAGTACCAGACCGGGACGGCCAGCGGGGCGGCGGCCTGGTCGGCGCCGCCGACGGCGAGGACGCCGACGTGCACGGCGGCCAGGAACCGTTCGCGGTCGGCGCTGTTCATGGTGAAGGACACGGCGTGGGCCTCCCGGAGTGGGCGGGCCCGCGCGCCGAGGGCGCGCGGGGGTCCCTGATACGTGTCCTTGATACGTACCCGTACGGTATCCGTCCCGAACGCGGCCCGGACGCCGTCCCCCGTCCGTACGAGGCGGGCCCGGACGCGCGGGCGGACGAGCGGTGCGGACGCGCCCCGGACCCGCCGCGCCGGGTGCCCCGTGCGGCGGGACGGACCAGCCGGTGTGTGTGGGGATCGGTCGGCGGACGGACCGGCGGGCGGCCCGGACCGGCGGGAGGGACGGACCGGCCGGCGCAGGGACCGGCCGGGGAGGGGGTCAGGGCGACAGCGGCCGGATCGCCGTGGGGGCGTGGCCCGGGAGCGTGGCGACCTCCTCCCACTCCACCACCTTGTCGATGTCGGCGGCGGCCATCGAGATGTTGGTGACCCGCTCCAGGATCGCCTCGACCACGACCGGCACCCGGAACTCGGCCGCGAGCTTCTTGGCCTCCTCGAACGCCGGCAGCAGCCCCTCCGGCTCGGTGACCCGGATCGCCTTGCAGCCCAGGCCCTCGGCGACCTTGACGTGGTCCACGCCGTAGACGCCCAGCTCCGGGGAGTTGATGTTCTCGAACTCCAGCTTGACCTGGAAGTCGATGTCGAAGTTCCGCTGCGCCTGGCGGATCAGGCCCAGGTAGGAGTTGTTCACCAGGACGTGGACGTACGGGATCCGGTGCTGGGCGCCGACCGCCAGCTCCTCGACCATGAACTGGAAGTCGTAGTCGCCCGAGAGCGCCACGATCTGCCCCTCCGGGTCGGCGGTGGCCACGCCCAGCGCGGCCGGGATGGTCCAGCCGAGCGGCCCGGCCTGGCCGCAGTTGATCCAGTGGCGCGGCCGGTGGACGTGCAGCAGCTGGGCGCCGGCGATCTGCGAGAGGCCGATCGTCGTGACGTACCGGGTCTCCGGACCGAAGGCCCGGTTCATCTCCTCGTACACGCGCTGCGGCTTGAGCGGGACGTCGTCGAAGTGGGTGCGGCGCTGGAGCCGCGCCTTGCGCTCCTGGGTGGAGGCGGCCCAGGCGCCGCGGTCCTTGAGGGTGCCGGCGGCCTTGAGTTCCCGGGCGACCTCGACGAACAGCTCCAGTGCGGCCCCGGCGTCCGAGGCGATCCCGAGCGCGGGGGCGAAGATCCTGCCGATCTGGGTGGGTTCGACGTCGACGTGCACGAAGGTGCGGCCGGCGGTGTAGACGTCGAGGCCGCCGGTGTGCCGGTTGGCCCAGCGGTTGCCGATGCCGAGCACGAAGTCCGAGGCGAGGAAGTTCTCGTTGCCGTACCGGTGGGAGGTCTGCAGACCGACCATGCCGGCGTTCAGCGCGTGGTCGTCCGGGACGATGCCCCAGCCCATCAGGGTGGGCACCACGGGGACGCCGGTCAGCTCGGCGAACTCCAGCAGCAGGTCGGCGGCGTCGGCGTTGATCACGCCGCCGCCGGCCACGATCAGCGGCCGCTCGGACTGCTGGAGCAGCGCGATCGCCTTCTCGATCTGGGTGCGGTTGGCGGCCGGCTTGTAGACCGGCAGCGGCTGGTACGCCTCGGGGTCGAACTCGATCTCGGTGAGCTGGACGTCGATCGGCAGGTCGATCAGCACCGGGCCCGGGCGGCCCGAGCGCATCAGGTGGAAGGCCTGCTGGAAGACGCCGGGGACCTGTGCGGCCTCCAGGACGGTGGTGGCGGCCTTGGTCACCGGCTTGGCGATCGAGGAGATGTCGACCGCCTGGAAGTCCTCCTTGTGCAGGCGGGCGACCGGGGCCTGGCCGGTGATGCACAGGATCGGGATCGAGTCGGCGATGGCCGAGTAGAGGCCGGTGATCATGTCGGTGCCGGCCGGGCCGGACGTGCCGATGCAGACACCGATGTTCCCGGCCTTGGCCCGGGTGTAGCCCTCCGCCATGTGGGAGGCGCCCTCGACGTGGCGGGCCAGCGTGTGCCGGATCCCGCCGGAGGCCTTGAGGGCGGCGTAGAAGGGGTTGATCGCCGCACCCGGCACGCCGAACGCGACCTCAACGCCTTCGAGCTTGAGGATCTCCACGGCCGCGCGGGCGGCTGTCATACGAGGCATCGGACTTCTCCTGCGTCGGCCCGCAGGGAATCGGAGGGCTCATCTCCAGAATTCCACCATACGGAAGAACGGTTTCTTTATGCGGAAACAAAAGTATGGTGGGCCCCGGTGGGCGTCAAGGGGGATTCAACAGAATGTGGAAGGTGGCCCGCCGTCGCCGACCTCCCGGCCCCCGGTCGGCCGGCGCCCTGACCGACGCACCGGCCGACGCCCTGGTCGACGTCCCGGCCGCCGGCTCGGTCGGTGGCTCGGTCGCCGGCTCGACTGGTGGCTCGGGCAGGCTCTCCGGCGGCGTCCCGGCCGGGAACTCGGTCGCGTGCTCGATCGGCGAACGTACGTAGCCGTCCGAACCCCGGATTCCGGGCCGAAAGCGAGTCCGGTGTGCCGCCCACGTGAAGGGATGGTGAGCGAGGTTGGCCGATCCCGGGCCGCTGGGTACCGTCGGTGGCACGCCGGACCCGTCATGGTTGCCATGTTCAACTCGGGCCGCGGCAAGGGGGTTTGGGGCCGACTGGGGAGCGGGGGAGCTCCGGGGTTCGAGCCCCGTTCGCAGGACTTCGCAGGACGCTCAAGGTTGCGCAAGGACGTCTCGGGAGGCCCGGGCGGCTCGGGCCCGTGCCCGTCCGGTCCGCCCGCACCCGACCGGGCGACCCGCCCACCGTGACCGCATCGGCCCCGACCCGCCGCCCGCCACCGCCACCGCCCGGACCTCCTGGATCCCCGGTCCTCCTGGACCGCCGGGACACCCAGGACCGCCCGGATCCGTTCATGCCCGCCTCGGCCGGGCGCACCTCGGCCGGGTCCGCCCCGCGCGCCCCGGCCTCCCCGCGCTCTCCGGCTTCCCCGGTCGGCCCGCCCGCCCGGGCCGCCGCAGCGGTCGGGCCGTCCGGACCGCCCGCCCGTGCCGCCGTTCCGTCCTCCCAGCAGCAGCAGCGCGCCCGCCCGCGGCGGGCGTACGGAAGGAATCGCCCCATGCCCCGACGCCGCCACCCGTCCGAAGACCCGGCCGCCGGGACCACCCGCTCCGCCGCCGGGACCCTCCGCCCCCGCACCGGGACCCTCCGCCCCGTCGCCGCCCACCTCCCCCCGTGTGCCCGGGCGGTGGCCCGGTGAACGGACTGCCCCGCGGACGCAAGCGCCCGCCCGCCGGCCCGCGCCGCAAGGCCCCGCCCGGCCGGGCCCGCCCCCGCCGCCCGCTGCGCGGCCGGAGCCCGGCCGACGCGCTGCGAGCCGTGCCCTGGCGCTACGACCTGCCCGCCTCGCTGGTGGTCTTCCTGGTCGCGCTCCCGCTCTGCGTGGGCGTCGCCGTCGCCTCCGGCGTGCCCGCCGAACTCGGACTGGTCACCGGCATCGTCGGCGGCCTGGTGGTCGGCGTCCTCCCGGGCAGCAGCCTCCAGGTCAGCGGCCCGGCCGCCGGCCTGACCGTCCTCGTCTACGAGGCCGTCCAGCAGTACGGCGCCGCCGCCCTCGGGATGCTGGTGCTTCTCACCGGACTGCTCCAACTCGCCATGGGCGCCCTGCGGTTGGGGCGCTGGTTCCGCGCCATGTCGGCCTCGGTGGTGCACGGCATGCTGGCCGGCATCGGCCTCACGCTGCTCTTCGGCCAGCTCTACGCGCTCGCCGACCGCCGGGCCCCCGGCACCGGCCCGGAGAAGATCGCCGGCCTTCCCGCGCTGCTGCGCGACGCCGCGACCGGTGCCGCGAACCCCAGTGCGGTGGCGCTCGGCACGGCCACCCTGCTGGTGCTGGTCGCCTGG
This sequence comes from Kitasatospora sp. NPDC042419, assembly GCF_056437345.1. Classification (NCBI taxonomy): domain Bacteria; kingdom Bacillati; phylum Actinomycetota; class Actinomycetes; order Kitasatosporales; family Streptomycetaceae; genus Kitasatospora; species Kitasatospora sp. NPDC042419. Next base: position 137,011 of record NZ_JBWKAW010000018.1, on the reverse strand, counting down.
AAGTACCTGCCGGCCCGGATCGCCCGGGCGGTGCCCGCCCCGCTGGCCGCCGTCGGCCTCGCCGCCGCGGTGACGGCCGCCGCCGACCTGCCGGTGGCCCGGGTCCGGGTGGCCGGGCTGCTCGACGTGGTCCAGCTGCCCGACCGCGACGCCCTCGGGACCCTGGCCGGCACGGCGGGGGTCGGCACGATCCTCGCCTTCACCCTGATCGCCTCCGCCGAGACCCTGTTCAGCGCCGCGGCCGTGGACCGGATGCACCACGGTCCGCGCACCGACTACGACCGCGAACTCACCGCCCAGGGCGTCGGCAACACCCTCTGCGGGCTGCTCGGCGCGCTCCCGATGACGGCGGTGATCGTCCGCAGCGCCGCCAACGTCCAGGCCGGCGCCCGGACCAAGGCCTCCCGGGTGCTGCACGGCTGCTGGCTGCTGCTGTTCACCGCCCTGCTGCCCGGTGCGCTCGGCCTGGTCCCGCTCACCGCGCTGGCCGCCGTCCTGGTGCACGCGGGCGCCAAGCTGGTCCCGGCGCGGCGGATGGCCGCGCTCTGCCGCGACCACCGAGGCGAGGCGGCGGTGCTCGCCGTGACGGCCGTCTCGATCATCACCACCGACCTGTTCGAAGGGGTGCTGATCGGCATCGGCCTGGCCGTCGTGAAGTCGGCCTGGCAGACGTCCCACCTGCAGATCGGGGTGGAGGAGCTGCCGGCCGCCGCGGACGGCCCCGCCGAATCCCGGCTGCGGGTCCGGTTGAGCGGCAACGCGACCTTCCTGCGGCTGCCCCGGCTGCTCGACGCGCTGGAGCGGCTCCCGGCGGACCGCCCGGTCGAGCTGGACTGGTCGGGGCTGCGCCACCTCGACCACGCCTGCACGGTCGCGCTGACCACCTGGGCGGCGCAGCACCGCGCCCGCAGCTCGGCCCCCCTCGCGGTCGAACCGCCGCTGCCGACAGTGGTCTGACGGAGCGTCACAGCGGCGGCCCGGCACACGGTGGCCGGGCTGCCGCGGTGGGACGGGGTGCGGAGCCCGGGTAGCCGTGGAGCCGGGCCGGGCCGGTGCTACGCCTCGTCGAAGGTCCAGGTGAGCGCCACCTGTCCCTCCTCCGGCGCCGCGCCGGCGTGCCCGTACGTCGCCAGCGCCGCCGCGTTGTCCTGCTCCGTGATCGACCACATGCCGTAGCAGCCCCGTTCGCGCGCCAGGTCGGCGAGCGCCGCCACCAGGGCCCGTCCGATGCCGCGCCCGCGGAACGGCTCGTCCACGCCCAGCTCGTAGAGGAACATCTCGGTGCCCTTGTCCGGATGCGTCATCTCGACGCCGGTGACCATGCCCGCGGGCGCGCCGTCCGCGTAGGCGATCAGCAGGTGGTGGCGGTCGTCCGCCAGGAACCGCTCGGTCGCGCCGGGCAGCGGGGGATCATCGAAAAGGTGTCCGGCCGCCTCGACGGCCCCGGCCTGAGTGATGCGACGGATCTCCATGCGCGGATACTGTCAGGTTCCGCCAGGGGGCTCCGGCGCTTTTCTCCAGCCCGTCCCGATCGTCCGCCACCCGCCCCTCCTCCGCCCCCTCCTCCGCCCCCTCCTCCGTCCCCTCCTCCTCGACCTTTCTTGACCGATCGATCTGGAAAGGGCTACGGTTCAGTCATGGCGCGAACCAAGGAATTCGATCCCGACGCAGCGCTCCAGTCCGCTCTGGAGCTCTTCTGGCGGCGCGGCTACGAGGCCACCTCGATGGCCGACCTGGTCGACCACCTCGGGATCGCCCGCGCCAGCATCTACGCCACCTTCGGCAGCAAGCGCGAGCTCTACCTGCGGGCGCTGGAACGGTACGGGGAGCAGCAGAACCCGTTGCTGCTCTCCGAGCTGTCCCAGCCCGGTCCGGTGCTGCCGGCCGTCCGCGCGCTGGTTCGCCGGTTCGCCGGGGAGTCCGCCGCGGACGGTGACGGCGGGCCGCAGCGCGGTTGCTTCGTCACCAACACGGCGGTCGAACTGGCCCCGCACGACGAGGGCGCGGCCCGCCGGGTGGAGGCCAGTCTCGGCCACCTGGAGACGCTGCTGACCGCGGCCCTGGTCCGGGCGCGGGCCCAGGGTGAACTGCCCGAGGGGCGCGATCCGCAGGCGCTGGCGCGGCTGCTCCTGGTGCTGTTCCAGGGCATGCGTGTGATCGGCAAGGCCGGCGACGGCTCGGCGCGCCTGCGCGACGCCGCCGAGCAGGCGCTGGCACTGCTGGACTGACCGGGACGGGCCCGCGCTGCGCCGCCGCCGTTCCGATCCCTTCCCTTCCCTTCTTTTCCGATCCGTTCCGCCCCCACCCCGTTCGCTCCGCTGCGCCTTGCTCGGGCGGGTGCCCCGCCGCTTTCCCCCTGTTCCTCCCGAATGCTCTCGACTGCTGTCCTGATACTGAACCGAACGGTCGATTTAGACCACGATCTAGGAGTCCCAGCATGACCAGCACCACCACGCGCTTCGCCGACACCGCCGTCCTCGTCACCGGTGGCGGCAGCGGCATCGGCCGCGCCGTCGCCCTCGCCTTCGCCCGTGAGGGGGCCCGTGTCGCCGTCGCCGGACGGACCGCGAGCGCCCTCGCCGAGACGGTCGCCCGGATCGAGGCCGAGGGCGGCACCGCAGTGGCCCTGGTCGGCTCCGTGGCCGACGGCCAGGACGCCGCCCGGCTGGTCCGGGAGGCCGTCGAGCAGCTCGGCGGGCTGGACATCGCGGTCAACAACGCGGGCATACTCGGCGGCCTCGGCCCGGTCGCCGACGTCGCCGAGGAGGACTGGCAGCGGCTGATCGACACCAACCTCACCGGCACCTGGCTCGCGATGAAGCACCAGATCGCCCACCTGCGGGCCAACGGCGGCGGAGCCATCGTCAACATCGCCTCCAACCTGGGCGTCCACATGCGGCTGGAGGGCCTCGGCGCCTACGCGGTCTCCAAGGCCGCCGTCGCCGCCCTCACCCGCAGCGCCGCCCGCGACCACATCGCCGAAGGCGTCCGGATCAACCTGGTCAGCCCCGGCCCGATCGACACCGACATGTCCTCCCGGCCCGGTGAGACCGCCGCCGACAAGGCCGACCGGATGAAGGGCAACGTCCCCGTGGGCCGCGCCGGCGCCGTCGAGGAGGTCGCCGCGGCCGTCCTGCACCTGGCCTCCCCCGAGTCGGCCTACACCGTCGGCGCCGACCTCGTCCTCGACGGCGGCATCACCGCCTGAGGCACCACGACCCCGAACGGCCGGACCCCCACCCGGCCGTTCGGTCGTCCGCCCGTTCAGCCTTCCTACGGGCTTCCGGGCCTGCGGGCCTGCCGTTCTGTGGGCCTGCCGGCCTGCCGGCCTGTGGGCCTGTGCGGCTGGGGGCACGGGTGCCCGGCCTCCCGCCTACGCGGAGAGGGCCTCCTCGCCGGCCGGGGCACCGCTCGCGGCGGCGAGGTCGTCGAGCGAGAGCCCGAGGGCGAAGGCCAGGGCTGCGACGGTGAAGAAGGCGGGCGTCGGAGCGCGCCCCGTCTCGATCTTGCGGAGCGTCTCGGCCGAGACACCGGCGGCGGCCGCCACCTCGACCATGCTGCGCTCGCCACGCGCCTCGCGCAGCAGCGCGCCGAAGCGCTCGCCGCGCTCGCGCTCCCAAGGGGTCAGCGGAGTCCTCACCATGCCTCCGATGGTAGGCCAGCACCACCCCGGGAGACACCACCCCGGCCCGCCGCCCCAGCCCGCCGCCGCGTACCGCAGCCGTCTGCCCCCGCGTACCGCCGCCGTTCCGGGCGGGATCGGCCGAGCGCCGGTCTCCGAGCCCCGTCTCCGGGCCCCGGTCTCCGCGCGGCCGGCCCGCCGGTCGGCCGGTGCACCCCGTGTTCGAAAACCCGCATGCGGCGCCTCGGGCGGTTCTGGGATCATGCCCGGATGCCCCAGCATCTCGAATCCATGGTCATCCGGCACACGTACCGCCTCGCCGCTCCCGCCGGGCCCGCCGGACAGGGAGGCGCCGCGGCACGGCAGTTCGACGCCGCGCTGATGTCCGTGGGCTTCAAGCTCGCGGCCGATCTCCTGGAGCACCTGTCGGGGCTGGCCGAGGAGGCGGTCGTCGAAACCGCCGTGCGCACACTGGAAACCGTCCGCGAGATGACCGGCGACCACGTCCCGCACAACGCCTACTTCGTGGACTTCCCGGCCAACGTCCCGGACACGTTCGACTTCTGGACGCGGTGCATCGCCGAGGCACTCGCCGACGAAACGTCGCGCGAGAGCACGCTCGCCCGGCTGCGCACCGGCGTGGTCGACCTGCTGACCCTCCCCTCGTACGGCAACTACCGGCACACGTACGCCGAGTTGCTCGCCGCGCACGGCGAACTGATCGCCGCCGCAGGCGACCGCATGACGGTCCTGCACCTCGGCGCCGCCCTGGACGACGAGGTCACCGCCCTGTACCTCGCGCTGGCGGGCAGCACGACCCCGCTGGGGGAGGAGGCCCTGCGCGACCTCGGCGCACTCGCCGGGCTCTGCGTCGGCGGCCCCCAGCCCGAGGCCGTCCCGGTGCGGGAGACCCGAGCCGTCGTCAACCGCGCCCGCCTCGATGCCGGCGCCGACCTCCTGCTGGACACCGTCACCGATGTGCTCCGCCTGGCCTGCGCGTTGTCGGACGGCGACGTGACCCTCGTGGCACCGACCCGGTTCCGGGCGCTGTCCCGGCCGACCCGCCGGGCCCTGCTCGCCGGCCTCGACTCCGTGGTCGCGGCGGCCCCCGCCAAGCTCGCCGACGTCACCGCGCACCGCGAGGCGTTCAAGCGCCTCGGTGAGCGCCTCCACCCGCACGAGTACCCGCGCTGGCCGCACGCCGCCGACGTGTTCGCCGTCGCCCGCGGCGAGAAGCGGGCCCAGTCGGTCGGAAGCCGCGTCGAGGAGCTGCTCGGCGCGAAGGACGTCACCGGGGCCGCGCGGCTGCTCACGGCCGCCCCGGGCAGGCTGTTCCGCTCCCTGGACCGGCTGCTGCGCGCCTGCGGCACCCAGGACGAGCGCGACGCCGTCGTGGCCGCCGCCGAGCAGGTCGCCCCACGGGTCTCCGGCAGGGTCCTGCTGTCGGTCCGTGAGCACTTCCACAACCGGACGGGGGAGACGGTCGAGCGCCGCGTCTTCGTCAACCGCCTCGGCCGCGCCTGGGTGGCCACCGACACCCGCCCACCGGTGCTGCCGCCCGAGTGCGAGCGCCTGATCGCCGTCCTCGACGCCGAGACGCGCCGTCGCCTCCCGGAGCCGGGGCACCTGCTGATCGACCCGGACGTCCTCGACGTCGCCCTCCCGCTCAGCGGCAGGGCGACGGCCGCCGGGCTCGGCGTGCTGCCCCGCGGCTCCCTCTCCCCGGTCGACGGCGAACTGCTGCGGTTCTTCGTCCACTGGAAGCAGACCGGTCGCAGCACCGACTTCGACCTGTCGGCGCTGATGCTGGACGCCTCGTACGAGACCGTCTGCTGGCTGTCGTACACCGAGCTCACGCAGGTCGAGGGCGAGCACTCGGGCGACATCACGGACGCGACCGACGGTGCCTCCGAGTTCATCAACCTGCGTCTGGGCGCCGTGCGCGGCGACTTCATCGTCCCGCAGGTCAACATCTACTCGGGGGAGGGCTTCGAGGAGGTCGAGGAGTCGTTGTTCGGCTTCATGCTGCGCGACGGCGAACAGCAGGGCCGTCCCTTCGAGGCGCGCACCGTGCGCATGAAGTCGGAACTGCGGGGCCCGGCCAGGGTCGCGCTGCCGCTGGCCTTCCTGCGCGGGACCGACGGCACGTGGCGCGCCAAGTGGCTGCACCTCTACCTGAAGGGCGACCCGGACTCCAACCAGGTCGAGGGCAACCGGGTCTCGGTCGCGACGCTGGTGCGCGGCATCGTCGAGCGCGACTACCTCACGGTCCGGTACCTCACCGACCTGATGGGCGCCTCCGCCACCGCCACCACCCGGTGGGACGGCACGACGGTCCCGGACGGCCCGGTCACGTACATCGGCCTGGAGCGCCCGGAGGGACTGCACCCGGATTCCCTGATCGTCACCCCGGCGAATCTGCGCGACCTGATCCCCGGCTGACTGCTACGGTAGGCCCCGGCGAGGCCATGGGGAGACTTCCTTCTCTCATCCCTAGAACTAGTCCCTCCGCTTTCCTCGCCCCCGACGTCACGCCGGGGTGCCGCACGGCACCCCGGCGTCGTCGTTTCCCGCGGGACCCGTGCGCCAGGGACCGCGAGCGCCCGGTCCTCGTACGGCCGGTACGACCTCGGCGGCGCGGGGGGCAGTGCTGGGGGCAGCGCCGGGCGGCCACCTGTCCGATGGGCCTTCACCGGCGATGCCGCCGTGGCCCGCTGACCCGACCTGCCGGTCCGACCTGCCGGTCCGGCCTGCTGGTCCGACCTGCTGGTCCGACCTGCCGGTTCGGCCGGCCCGCCTGTTCAGCGGACGGCGACCAGGACGCCGTCGTCTCCGCACTGCCAGACGGTGGAGGCATGCGTGGAGCCGGCCTCGCGAAGGAGGCGGATCTGCTCGGCGGTCGTCAGATCGTGGGGCTCGGTGAAGGTGCGGGACGCGATCGGCGAACGGGCACGGGCCTCGGCGAGGGGGCCGAGCTCCGGGGCCGACAGGACGGACTTCCACCAGCCGTCCCAGTCCTCGCTGCCACGGCGTCCAGTCCGGTGGGCCCGCCGCGCGCGCAGATGGCGGGCGAGTTCGAGGAGGGCGGGGGCGGCGGTGGGGGGCCGGTTGTCGGCGTCGACCAGGATCCCCCCGGGTCGCAGGCGGCCGGCCAGGGTGCGGTACAGCGCGCCGAGTTCGTCGGGGGTGAGCCAGTGGAGGGCGGTGGAGGACACCGCCGCGTCCCAGGAGGCGGGCGGCCCGATCTCGTCGGCCCACCCGGGCGCGGTGAGGTCGCGGGCGAGGAGCCGGGTGCCCGTGTCGGCGACGGCCTCCTCGGCGAGGCCCAGGAGAAGGGGGTCGGCGTCCACGCCGACGACGTCGGCGTGCGGGAAGGCGCGGGCGAGGCGGGCGGTGAGCGACCCGGTGCCGCAGCCCAGGTCCACCAGGCGGGGGCGGGGCGCATCGCTGCCTTCGAGCAACCAGCCGACGGTGTCGACGACCACCTCGAAGCGTTCGTCCCGGTCGGGGCTGTAGCGCTCCTGCTGCCGGTCCCATCGCCGCAGCCAGGTGCGGGCGGTCTCACCGAGCACGTTCACCTCTTCCGGTCGAGGGGCGCGCTGCCCGGCGTCGGTACCGCAGCCGGACGCGCTCTCGCAGGGCGTACCCCGCCTGTCGGACACGCGACCCGAGGCGCGACCCGACGGTGTCCGGTGAAAGACGACAGTGACAGACGGGACCGGTCTTGAGTAGTACGCACCCGGCGGACGGCGGACGGCGGACGGCGGACGGCGGGAACGGGAACGGGAACGGGTCCTGCCCGGCCTCCGCGGGCCCGGAGGGCTCACCGCGCCCGCAGGGCCCGCTCGCACTCGGGGCAGCGCCGGTCGGCGAGCGCCGGCGGGTACCAGGGCTCACCGGGCCGGGCGGGCCGGTAGTGGGTGTGCTCCATGGGGCCGGTGTCCAGGCCGCAGAGGGTGCGCGGCTGCGGGTCCTCGGGGACGTCCGGGTCGGCGCCCGCGGCGTGCACCGCCAGCACCGCGGGCTCGACTCCGTCCGGGCCGAGCGCCTGGTCGGGCTCCGTCTCGTAGAGGACGATGATCGATCCCATGGACCCAGGCTCGGGGACGGCGGCCGGGCCCACATCCCGGGTGCGCCTTCCGTGGCGGCCGCCGCCCCCCGGGGCCCGGGTCCTCAGCGCGGGGGCGGGCAGTCGTCGACGTTGTGCGGGGTCACGACCTCGGTCCCGGTCGGGGTCGAGACGGCAACGTCACCATCCGGAGCGCAGGGCCGAGGTCCACGTCCGGTGCGCGTTCCGAGGAGTCCACTCGTTCGGAGCCACCCGGGTGTCCGGGCCCGTCCGCGGCCTGCGCCGCCGCGTTCCGGAACCGAGAAGACCGTGATAGAAATACCGGTATAAGAATTGGATCGGTGACCCTCGGAGGGATCGCATGGTGGAGTTCAAATCGGAGGCGGCACTGGCCGCGATGCGCGAGGCCGGGCGGGTCGTCGCCACGGCCCTCGCGGAGGTCGAACGCGCCGCCTCGGTCGGAGTGAGCCTGCGGGAGCTGGACGGGGTGGCCCGCGAGGTGCTGCGGGAAGCCGGCGCGACCTCGCCCTTCCTCGGGTACAAGCCCTCCTTCGCACCGGTGCCGTTCCCGGCGGTGATCTGCGCCTCCGTCAACGACGTGGTGGTGCACGGCATCCCGGACGGCTACCGGCTGCGCGACGGCGACCTGGTCAGCATCGACTGCGGGGCGGTCCTGGACGGCTGGGCCGGCGACGCCGCCGTCAGCTTCACCGTCGGCGCCGCACACCCCGAGGACGTGGAACTGATCGCCGCCACCCGCCGCGCACTGGAGGCCGGGATCGCGGCGGCCGTCGTCGGCAACCGGACCGGCGACATCGCGCACGCGGTCGGTCGCGTCGCGCGCGGGGCCGGCTACGGCCTCCCGGAGGGCTTCGGCGGCCACGGCATCGGCCGGCGGATGCACGAGGACCCGCACCTGCCCAACGAAGGCCGACCGGGCCGCGGCTTCCCCCTGAAGCCGGGACTGGTACTGGCGATCGAACCGATGCTCACCGCCGGCGGGAAGGACGACCACGCCACCGACCCGGACGGGTGGACGATCCGTACCACCGACGGCACCCGGGCCGCGCACGTCGAGCACACCGTGGCGATCACCGAGGACGGACCCCGGATCCTCACCCTCCCGTAGCCGCCCGGAGCCCGCCGCCGCGCCCCCGTCGTCCGCCCGCCGGGCAGGCGGAAACGCGAGGACGGACGGAACCTGGAGGGACGGCGGACCGGAAGGACGGCGGACCGGAACGACAGCGGACCGGAACAAACGGCGGACCGGAAGGACGGCCGGGACCCGTCCGGAAGGCAGCCCGGACGGCCCCGGGGGAACGGCGCCCCGTCCGGGGGCCGTCCGACCGCCGCGCCGGCCCGGGGCCGGACGGACCCCCCGACGGGGACCTTGGGCCCTGGGAGCACCCGACCCGGACGGGAAGGGTGGTGCATGCGGCCGGGGAAGTACCCCGCCCGGCCGCTCCGTACGAATGCCGGAGGCCTTCATGTCCGCTCCCGTCGTGGTCGGTGTCGATGGTTCGCCCGAAAGCCTTGCGGCCCTGGACTGGGCGGCCGACGAGGCGTCCCGCCGGGGCGCACCGCTGCGCCTGGTGCACGCCTGGCCGAGTCCGGTCACACCGCTGTCGGTGCTGGGCACCGCCGACCTGGAGCGCCGGCAGGCGGACGTGGTGCTGCGCGAGGCCGAGCTGAGGGCGCGGGACCGGTGCCGTGACTCGGCGGTCACGGCCGTGCACGTGCCGGGCGACGCCGTGCGCGCACTGCTCGCGGAGGCGGACGGGGCCGGGCTGCTGGTGCTCGGCTCGCGAGGGCTGGGCGCGGTGACGGGGTTCCTGGTCGGTTCGGTGAGCCACCGGGTGCTCGGCCGGGCGGGCTGCCCGGTGGTGCTGGTCCGCAGGGGCGAGGCCGCCGCCGGACCCGCCGGCATCGCCGCGTCCGCCGATGCCGGTGAACCTGCCGGGACGGCGGGCACCGGACCGGAGGTCGTGGCGGGTGTCGACCCGTACGCCGGCGCCGACGAGGTGCTCGCCCACGCCTTCGAAGCCGCCGGACGACTGGGGCTGCCGGTGCGCGCCGTGTACGCGTGGACGCTCCCGCCCACCTACCAGTACGCGGGCATCGCGGCCGGCGTCGACGTGACCGCCGAGATGTCGGCGCAGGCGCGAAGCGAAGTGGCCCGGCTGCTCCAGCCGTGGCGGGAGAAGTACCCGCAGGTGACAGTGGTGGAGGAGACCGTGAACGCCCGGCCGGCCCGGGTGCTGGCCGAGCGCGCGGCGGGTGCGGAGCTGCTCGTGGTGGGTCGCCGGGTGCGCAGGTCGCCGGTGGGCGTGCACGTCGGCGCGGTGGCCCACGCCGTCCTGCACCACGCGCCGTGCCCGGTCGCCGTGGTGCCGTACGAGCGGGTGCGCGAGCAGGAACGGGCGTGGGAGCAGGGCGAGGCCGACGACGGCTCCCGGGAGACCCCGTAGACGGCACCCGGCAGGCGTCCCGGTCGCGTCGCGGCGGCGTCCGGTGGCGCCTGCCGGGCGGCGGCAGGAGGGCAGGTGACGGCAGGTGATCCCCGACGGTGACAACCCCGACGGTGGCAACGGTGACGGTGACAACCCCGACGGTGGCAACGGTGACAGGAGACGGCAGATGAGCGACCCGGTACTGGTGGGCGTGGACGGCTCGGAGGCGAGCCTGGCCGCGGTGGACGTCGCGGTCCGTGAGGCCCGGCTGCGCGGCTGCGGCCTCAGGATCGTGCACGCGTTCATCTGGCCGCTGATGCACGTGTCGCTCGGGCCCTCACCGAACGGCCCCGCGGAGGGCGGGCTGCGCCACGAGGCGGAGCACGTGCTCGCCGACGCCCGGCGCCGGGCCCGGGAGCTCGATCCCGACCTGCACGTCGACGCCGAGCTCGTCACCGGCGAACCGCTGGGGGTGCTCGCCGGCCGGTCGCGGGGCGCCTGCCTGGTCGTCGTCGGCAGCCGGGGGCTCGGTCGCTTCAGCGCCCTGCTGGTCGGCTCGGTGGCGGTGCACCTCGCGGCGCACGCCGCCTGCCCGGTGCTGATCGTCCGGGGCCGGCCGGACCCGGAGGGCGACGTGCTGGTGGCGGTGGACGGCTCGGGAGTGGGAGCCGAGGCGGTCGGCTTCGCCTTCGCCGAGGCCTCCGCGCGCCGGGCCCCGCTGACCGCCCTGCACGCCTGGCACCCCCACACGGGTCGGCCCGACCGGGAGGAGCGGGTGCCGGACGAGGCGGTGGTCGGCTGGCGCGAGAAGTATCCGGACGTCGACGTCCGGACCAGGCTGGTCGAGCAGCACACCCGCCCGGCCCTGATCGAGGCGAGCCGCGACGTCCAGCTGCTGGTGGTCGGCGCCCGCGGGCGGGGCGGCTTCGCCGGCCTGCTGCTCGGCTCCACCAGCCAGGCCGTCATCCAGCACGCCCACTGCCCGGTCGCCGTCGTCCGCCACGCCGAGCCGCCGGGCCCGGCCTGAGCCGTGGCCGTGGACCCGTCCGGGCCTCCACCCGGGCCCGCGTGGTGGCTCGGGCCTCAGCCCTGAACCCCCCGGGGTCGCGCTCCAACCGTGGCTCCGCCGGTCCCCGCGGGCGGGCCGGGGCGCGCGGCCGGCGGGCGGTCCTCAGCCCGTCAGCACCTCGACCCCACCACCGCGTCAACCGACCAGCACCTCAACCCACCAGCACCTCAACCCACCAGCGCCTCGGCCCCGGCCCTCACCCCAGCAGCCGCAGCCGGGCGTCGGCGACACCCACCCGCACGGTCTGGCCCCACGCCAGCTCCAGGGCGTCGCTCTCGATGCCGTCGCCGAACGCGACCAGCCGGTCCGACTCGACGGTCAGGACCAGCCGCCGCCCGGCGTCGAGCAGGCCGTGCACCCGGCCGGTACCGGTGGCGGGGGAGGGCCACGCCTCGCGGACGAACCAGGCGAGCGCGGGGGCGGACGGCCCGGGCAGCGCGAGCGGGGCCCCGCGCTCCAGCCAGGCCGAGCGGCACCAGCCGGTGCCGCCGGTCCCGGTGCCGACCAACACGCCCGAGGACGCCTGGGCCTCGCCGCCGTCGGTGCCGTCCGGCGCCTCGTGTGGGGCCTCGTCCGGGGCGCCCTCGACGGCCAGCCGGTAGCGGGCCGTCTGGTGGCCCGGCTGCCCGACGTACACCTCGTTGAGCGCGAGCAGCCGCTGGGTGTCGTCCGCGACCGCCTCGACCATGGTCCGTTCCTCGACCCGCCGCTCGACGCCGGGGCCGGCCGCGGCCGGCAGGAGCAGCGGCAGGGCGTCCGCACGGTGCCGGACCAGTACGCCGGGGTTGCGGCCGGGGTCCGCGTCCACGCCGATCACGGGCTGCCCGTCGAGGTACTTGGCGACGTTCGCGACCAGGCCGTCCTGGCCGACCACGACCACCACGTCCTCCGGCTCGAAGAGGAAGCGGGGCAGGTCGGCCCGCTCGACCCGGGTGCGCCGCCAGTCGAGCGGGACGGCTGCGGCCGCCCGGACGAGCGCGTCGGCCTGCCGCCGGTGGCGCTGCTCGACCTCGTCGACCGAACGGCCCCGGCTGTGCAGGAAGTACGCGGCCTGGCCGGGTGTCCCGTGGTGGGCGACCAGTTCCTCGTACTCGGTGCGGCGGTGGACCAGGACCGCCCGGGGCGCGAGCGTCACCGACCGCCCCCGCCGCCCGAAACCCCGCCACCTGGCGTCCCGCCGCCCGAAGCCCCGCCGCCCGCTGCGCCGAGCTTGGCGAGCAGCCCGGTGAGCACGTCCGGGGTGAGCGTGAGGCTGTCGATGCGCGGGAGGTGTTCGGCCAGCCGCATCAGGGCGAGTGCCCGCAGCACGGCCGGGTCGGCCTGCTGGTGGGCGGCCAGCCAGGCCGCCTCGGTGGCCGCCCGGGCCTCGCCGAGCGCGCGGGCGGCGTCGGCCTCGGCGACGGCGAGCCGGGTGCGGCGCTCGGCCTCGGCGTCGGCGCGGATCCGGTCGGCGACCGCGTCGTCCTCGGCCTTGAGCCGGCCGTTGGCGCCCTGCTGGGTGATCAGCTGCTCCTCCCGCCGGGCGAGTTCGATCCGGTTGGCGAGCTCGTTCTCGGCGATGCCGCGCTCGTGCTCGACCGCGACGGCCCGCCGTTCGAAGGTGGCCCGGTCGGCTTCCTGCTGGACGAGTTCGCGGGCGGGGGTGCGCAGCGCGCGCTCCACCTCCGGTTCCGGGCGCAGCGCGACGACGCGGACGGCGATGACGGCGAGCCCGGTCTCGGCGAGCCGTGGTTCGGCGGCGAGCCCGGCGGCCATCCGGTCGCGGACGGTGGCGACGCCGTCGGCCAGCGCGGCGGCGAGCGGGGTGCGGGCGAGCAGGCCGAGCGCGTGCTGCTGGGCGGTCTCGGTGAGCAGGGTGGCGAGCTGGTCGAGCGGGGCCGCGCGCCAGGCACCGGTGTCGGGGTCGATGCCGAAGTCGACGCGGGTGGCGGCGGTGGCCGGGTCGGTGATCCGGTAGGTGAGGGTGGCCTGGACGGTGAGGTCCTGGAAGTCGGCGGTGCGGGCGTGGAAGAGCATGGCGAGCTCGCGGTCGTCGACCGGCACCTCGGAGAGGGCGGCACTGAGCGGGCGGAACCAGAAGGCGAGCCCGGTGCCGTCGTGGGTGAGCCGTCCGCGCCGGAGGTGGCGGATGTGGGCGGTCGGGACGGCGCGCAGGTGGCGCAGTCCGAAGCGCCTGGTGATGTCGGCCATGAGTGCGAACCCCTTTTCGTCATGCAGACGCTATTGGCCGGGGCCAGATCTCGTCAAGATGACGAAAAGGTGCGGGCCCGTCCTGTCGCGGAAGTCGTGGGAGGATCGGCTGGTGCTGAGGATGCGAACGAAGAGGCAGGCGACGAAGCACCCCGCCGGCCCCGGAACGGCCGGACGGCTCTCCGCGGCGCTGCTCGCCGCCTGCACCGCCGTCTGCGCCGTCCTCGCGGTCGGCGCCCCGCCCGCCCGCGCGGCCGACGGCCCGGGGGAGGCGTTCACCATCACCGACCCGCGGATCACCGAGTCCAGCGGGCTCGCGGCCAGCCAGGCCCACCCCGGCGTCTACTGGACCCACAACGACAGCGACGACGGCCCGTACCTCTACGCCGTCGACTCCCAGGGCCGCACCGTCGCCACCGTCACCCTGCGCGGCGTCGAGCCGCGCGACGTCGAGGCCGTCTCGCTCGGGCCGGACGGGCGGCTCTACCTCGGCGACATCGGCGACAACCTCGGCGGGAAGTGGCCCGAGGTCTGGATCTACGCCTTCGCCGAACCCGCCGAACTGCGCGACCAGACCGTGGAGGTGACGCGCTACAAGGTCCGCTACGAGGACGGGCCGCGCGACGCCGAGGCGCTGATGGTCCACCCGGCCACCGGCCGCGCCTACATCGCCAGCAAGCGACAGGGCGGCGGCGGCCTCTACCAGGGCCCCGAGAAGCTCTCCCCGACCGGCGTGAACACCTTCCGCCGGATCGCCGACGTCCCGTGGACCACCGACGGCGCGTTCTCGCCGGACGGCACCCGGCTCGTCCTGCGCGGCTACTTCTCCGCCACCCTCTACCGCTGGAAGGACGGCGCACCGAGCGAGATCGGCTCGCCCACGACGCCCTTCCAGTACCAGGGCGAGTCGGTCGCCTTCAGCGCGGACGGCCGGGCACTGCTCTACGGCAGCGAGGGCAAGAGCAGCCCGGTCTGGCGTGCCCCGCTGGACGGGAACGAGCTTCCGGACACCGTCAAACCGCTGCCCGGTGCCGGTTCTGCCGCGACCCCGGGCGCCGCGGCCCCGCCCTCCGCCGGTGGCGAGTCCGGGAGTGCTCCGGCCGATGCGTCGTCCTCGGGGGGCTCCTCCGACGGGCCCTTCGACCAGGTGCTCGGCGTGCTCTTCCTGGCGGCCGTGGCGGGGGCGGTGCTGGGCCTGCGACGCAAGAAGCAGAAGGACTGACACCCGTGCGGCGGGCCCGCCCGGCGCGCCCGCCCCGCAGACCCGCCCCGGTTGCCCCGGCTGCCCCGCCCCGTCCGCCCCGCAGGCCCGCCCCGTCCGCCCCGACTGCCCCGACTGCCCCGTAGGCCTGCCCTGCTCGCCCCGGCCGTCCTCCCTGCTCGCCCCGGTCGTCCACCCTGCGCGTCCCGGCCGACTGCCCCGTACCCGCACGTCCGGCGCCTTGATCGAATCACCCGCACGTGGACGAACGGCCGCCACTTCCCGGGGATCGTTCGCAGACCCTGTCGACCGCCCGCGCCAACCCGACCGATCTGTCGCCGATTTGTGACCAAGGTTGGCCAACACCGGCCCCTCGCGCGGTTTTCGTGGACGTAGTGTTCCGACTATGTCACGGAGAAGCCGCCGCATCGCCTCCCCGGAGCCCTTCGACACCTGGGTGCCGCGCCCCCGGCGCCGCGAGACCCCGCTGGGCCTGCTCGGCCACGGCGTGAAGTTCCTCGGTTACAGCACCCTGGCCGGCGTCCTGCTCGCGGGCATCGCCCTGCCGGCGGCCGGCGCCCTCGGCCTCGGGGTGAAGAGCACCGTCGAGGGATTCGACAACATCCCGGACGACTTCAAGACCCCGCCGCTGACCCAGGCCAGCTGGGTCTACGACTCGACGGGCGGCCTGATAGCCAAGGTCTTCGAGCGGGACCGCACGGTGCTCGCCGCCGACCAGATGTCGCCGCTGATACGCCAGGCCCAGGTGGACATCGAGGACGCCCGCTTCTACGAGCACGGCGCGGTCGACCTCAAGGGTGTCCTGCGGGCCGTCACCAAGAACGCCGAGAGCGGCGCCACCGTCCAGGGCGCGTCGACCCTCACCCAGCAGTACGTGAAGAACGTCAACGTCGAGAAGGCCGGCGACGACCAGGCGGCCGTGCTGGCGGCCCAGCGCAAGACGCTGGGCCGCAAGATCCAGGAACTCAAGTACGCGATCAAGCTGGAGGAGGAGCTGACGAAGGAGCAGATCCTCACCAACTACCTCAACATCACCTTCTACGGCCACCAGGCCTACGGCATCCAGGCCGCCTCCCAGCGCTACTTCAGCAAGGACGCGAAGGACCTGACCGTCCCCGAGGCCGCCACCCTGGCCGGGCTGGTGCAGAACCCCTCCCAGTACGACCCGAAGCTCCACCCGGTGGCCGCGCAGAAGCGCCGCGACACCGTCATCGACAAGATGGTGGAGAACAAGCACCTCACCCCGGAGCAGGCCCGCGAGGCCAAGGCGGCGCCGCTCGGGCTGCGCTACAAGGAGCCGCAGAACGGCTGCATCACCGCCCAGGCGGGGATGGGCTTCTTCTGCGACTACGTCCGGCACGTGGTCAAGCAGGACCCGGTCTTCGGCAAGACCGCGGCCGACCGCAAGAAGCTGTGGGACCAGGGCGGGCTGGCGATCCACACCACCCTGGACCCGGTCAAGCAGGCGGCCGCGCAGAACGCGGTCACCAAGCGCGTCAACGTCACGGACCCGGTCTCGGCGGCGATGACCATGGTGGAGCCGGGCAGCGGCAAGATCCTCGCGATGGCCCAGACCCGCCCCTACGGGCTCGACCCGAACAAGAACCAGACCGTCGTCAACTACAACGTGGACGCGGCGATGGGCGGCGGCAACGGCTTCCAGCCGGGCTCCAACTTCAAGCCGATCGTGGCCGCCGCCGCCCTGGAGGCCGGACTGCCGTCCACCCAGTCCTACCCGTCGCCGAACCGGATGGACTGGCCGACGATGAGCACCTGCGACGGCACCTGGAAGAACCTGGCCAAGAACGACAAGAAGAACGGCACCGTCCCCAACGAGTCGGCGGGCGAGATCGGCCCGTACCAGCTGAAGGAGGCGATGGCGCTCTCGGTCAACACCTACTTCGTGCAGATGGAGCAGGAGATCGGGCTCTGCGCCGTCAAGCAGATGGCCAACAAGCTCGGCGTGGCGACCAAGGCGAGCGGCAAGCCGCTGGAGGAGCTGCCGGCCCTCGGCCTCGGCACCCAGGAGGTGAGCCCGCTGGTGATGGCCAACGTCTACGCGACCTTCGCCGCGCGCGGCACCCACTGCGACCCGGTCGCGATCAGCAGGATCACCACGGTGGACGGCAAGGAGATCCCGGTCAGCCCGCCCAAGTGCGACCGGGTGCTCTCCGAGAACACCGCCGACGTCATCAACACCGTGCTGCTCGGCGTGACCGAGAAGGGCGGCACCGGGCGCGACCTCGGCCTCGACGACGACCGGCAGATCGCGGGCAAGACCGGCACCAGCGACGAGAAGAAGTCGGCCTGGTTCAGCGGCTACACCGGCAACCTCGCGGCCTCGGTCTGGCTGGGCGGCCCGGCCAAGGGCGTGCCGATGAAGAACATCAGGATCGGCGGCAAGTACTTCGAGGAGGTCTTCGGCGCCACCGGCCCGGGGCCGATCTGGCAGATGGGCATGAGCGCCGCGGTCAAGGGCATGCCGGAGAAGGAGTTCGCCACCGTCCACATCCCGGACCCGCCGCCGAAGCGCGACCCCTCCACGAGCCCCAGCGGCTCGGGCGGCTCCCCGTCGCCGGGCAGCTCCACGACGGACACCGCCCCGACCTGGCCCGGCGGCCGCAACACCGGGCCCGGGCGGCCGCGCTCCCCGCAGCCCACCCAGCAGCAGACCAGGCCCGCCCAGCCCACCGAGCGCGCGGAGCCGCAGGAGCAACAGCCCGACGGCCAGGCGACCGACGGCTGACGGCTGACGGCCGACGGACCGCCCGCGTACCCGGGCGGGCGTACCGACGCCTGTGCCCCGGACCGTCCCCGCGACGGTCCGGGGCACAGGCGTTTCAGCCGCGCGCGCCGGGTGTCAGTGCACGCCCTTGGCGGCCCAGAAGTCCTGGCGGGCCAGCACGCTGCTGTCGGCCTGGTCGGTGAAGAACCCGTCCACGCCGAGCTCGTACAGGTACTTGGCCCAGCCGATCGCGTCGCCGTACGCGTTCGGGTCGGTGCCCTTGCGGTAGTCCAGCGGCAGGAAGCCGTTCTCGTTGCGCACCGTGTAGGGGTGCAGCAGCAGGTTGGCCGCGTGCGCGTCCCGGACCAGCGTGGTCGGCGGCAGCAGCTTGCCGGTGGCGTCGACCGGTGCGATCAGCTGCGTGGTCGGGCCGATGCCGTGCGCGAAGGAGGAGATCCAGCGCAGGCCGGCCGGGGTGACCAGGTCGGCCACGGTGCGCCGGTCCCCGGCCAGCTCGAAGTCGTACGGGCGGGTGGTCGCGCCGCCGAGCAGCTGGATCCGCGGGTTGTCGACCAGCTTGGCGAGCCGCTGGAGGCTGCTCGGCTCGAAGGACTGCAGGATCGCCCGGCCGTTGCGCCCGGACAGCCCGGTGCGGCGCAGCTCGTCCGCGAGCCGCTCCTCCAGGGGCAGGCCGATCGACCGGAAGTAGCTCGGGTGCTTGGTCTCCGGGTAGACCCAGACGTCCCGGCCCAGCTCGCGGCCGCGCTTGCGGGCGAAGTCGGCCACCTCGCGGAAGGTCGGGATCGCCCAGCGGCCGTCGTAGAGGGTGTTCCGCTGGCGCTGCTGCGGCAGCCGCTCCTTGGCGCGCAGGGTGCGGAGCTCGGCGAGCGTGAAGTCCTCGGTGAACCAGCCCGACTGGGCCACGCCGTCGATGGTCCTGGTGGTCTTCCGGGCCGCGAACTCCGGGTGGTCGGCGACGTCCGTGGTCTCCAGGATGTTGTTCTCGTGCCGGACCACCAGGTGGCCGTCCTTGGTCGGGACGAGGTCCGGCTCGATGACGTCCGCGCCGAGCTGGAGGGCCAGGTCGTAGGAGCCGAGGGTGTGCTCAGGGCGGTAGCCGGGGGCACCGCGGTGCCCGACGATCAGCGGGTGCGGCAGCCGGTCCAGGCCGGTCCCGGTACGGACCGGCGGGCGGGTGCCGGACGGGCGGCCCGCGGCGGCGGCCCGCTCGTCGGCGGCGGGCTGCTCGGCGCCCGACGGGTCGCCGCCGGGAGCCGCGGAGGCCTCGCCGGCACCGGCGGCGAACGCGGCCGCGCCGAGCCCGGCCGCGCCGGTGGCGCGCAGGAAGCGTCGGCGGGAGGAGCCGGTGCCGTCGGCGGGCTCCGCCGGGCTGCTGCCGTCGAGCGGACGGTTCGTCATGGGTTCTCCTTGCTCGCCCTGGTGGCGTGGCGTCGGGGTCGTCGCCCGCAGACTAGGAGCCGCCGCGCCCCGCCGGGTGGCCTCCGGACGAACTGCGGGAGAAGTTCCGACACCCACCGCCCGCCGGGAGCCCGGCGGGCGGTGCCGGTGGTGCGGACGGTGGTGCGGCAGTGCCCGGTGACGGTGCACGGGGCGAGCGGCGAGAGGAGTGCCCGGCGCATCGCGGTCCCGTCCGCACCGGCTGCCGACCGCTGTCCGCCGGTCAGCCGCTGGTCGCCGGCCGCCGGTCGGTCAGGCCTGCGAGGCGCAGAGGGCGTAGCTCTTCTCCGCGTGCAGCATGGACTCCAGCTCGGGGTAGCCCAGCTGACGGTAGGTGTAGTACGCGACGGTGTACTCGACGTCGCACTTGTAGGCGGCGGCGAGCCGCTCGACGGGCTGCGGGTCGAGGGTGGGTGTCACGGGCGTGGCACCGGGAGGGACGGCCGCCTGGGCGGCGGCCGTCCCGGTGAGGGCGGCGGCGGCGCCGAGCGTGAGGACGGCGAGCGAGCGGACGAGACGGTTCATCGGTGGCACACCCTTCGGGGAGTCGGTCGGTCTGCCCCGAATTCTGGTCGCAGGGGTGATCGCGTTCCCATCCCCGAAGTCTGGGATGCCCGCCGGGCACCGTTGTCACCGCGGCCGCGGGGTACCACTGCCGGCCACCGGCACCGGTATACCGGCCCACCGGCCCACCGGCACCGCGCGCCAACGCTGCTCCCGCCGCTGCTGCCGCCGCTGCTCCCGCCTCCGGGTCAGAGCCCGGCGAGCAGCTCGCGGCCCTCCGGCCAGTCGCCCAGCCCCGAGTCGGAGTTGAGGTGCCCGTACGCACCCGGCTCGACGTAGCGGGCTCCCCAGGCGGCGGCGAAGTGGCGTGCGCGCTCCGGCGTCACCCACGGGTCGTCGCTGCTGGAGACCACGACGGCGGGGAACGGGAGGCGGGGCAGCGCGACCGGGCGGAAGCCCAGCAGCGGCGGGACGTCGGCGTGGTCGATGTCGGCGGGGGCGACGAGCAGCGCGCCCCGGACGGCCGAGGTCCGCTCGGCCGGTGCGCCGGCCGCCCAGCGGGCCACCGTCGCGCAGCCCAGACTGTGCGCCACCAGCACCACGGGCCCGTCCGCCGCCGCCGCGGCGACCGCCGCGTCCACCCGGGCCACCCAGTCCTCCGGGTCCGGGTGGTCCCAGTCCGCCTGCTCGACGCGGACGAACGCCGGATCGGCCGCCTCCCAGCGGCTCTGCCAGTGGGCCGGACCGGAACTCTGGTAGCCGGGCAGGACGAGGTAGGTGGTGCGGTCCGACATCGGGGCGGACTCCCTCCAAGATCAGCGGGTGCGGGCAGCACGGAGTCTAGGGGTACGCCATCCGGGGGGGCGTGCACTGTCCACGACCGGCGTGCGAGGGCGTAAATGCGCCGCTCGATGCCCGTGCGCCCTGTTGCGTGGGCGCCGCCCGGTGCGGGAGGTTGGTGCAGGCCCGCGCCGGATCCCACCGGAGCGGGCCTGCACCGTGTCCGACGATCGATCGATTCGGAGGGATGTCGGCGATGGCATCGAAGATCCTGCTCGTCACCGGGGACGCCGCGGAGTCGCTGGAGGTGTTCTACCCCTACCAGCGGCTGCGCGAGGAGGGCTACCAGGTCGACATCGCCGCTCCGGCGAAGAAGCGGCTGCAGTTCGTCGTGCACGACTTCGTCGACGGGTTCGACACCTACACCGAGAAGCCCGGCTACACCTGGCCCGCGGACGTCGCGTTCGCCGACGTCGACCCGGCCGAGTACGTCGCGCTGGTGATCCCCGGCGGCCGCGCCCCCGAGTACCTGCGCAACGACCCCGAGGTGCAGCGGATCGTGCGGCACTTCTTCGAGACCGAGAAGCCGGTCGCGCAGATCTGCCACGGGCCGCTGGTCACCGCCGCCGCCGGAGTGCTGGCCGGGCGCACCAGTGCCGCCTACCCGGCCCTGGAGCCGGACGTCAAGGCGGCCGGCGCCGAGTACGTGGACGGTGAGGCGGTGGTCGACGGGGTGGTCGTATCGGCCCGTGCCTGGCCCGACCACCCGGCGTGGCTGCGGGCGTTCGTCGAGGTGCTGCGGGTGAAGGCCCCGGTCGCCTGACCCCGGTCCTTCCTATTCTCTCCTGGTCCCGATCCACCTGGTCCCGGCGTCGGTTCCTCCGGTTCCTCCGCCTCCGGTCGGACGCGCACCCTGAGTTCCGTCGGGGGCGCCTTCGACCGGAGGGGGGAGGGACACGCCGGAACGGATCGGGCCAGAGGTCGAGAAGGTCCGGACCAAGGTCTGACGCTTCCTTCGTGCACACCTGTCATGGTGTCAACTGCCGGAAGCGGCAGGAGTGTTGCGGAAACTTGTCGGCACTGACTCAGGAGGCGGCATGGGTGGGACGGGCAGGGGAGCGGAGGACGGCCGGGGGAGCGGGGCGGCCGCCGGCCGGGCGGCGGCCGTCGGACGCCGACGGCGCGGTGCGGCCGTCCGTGTGCTCGCGGTCGCGCTGGCCGGCGCGGGCCTGGTGGGCGTGGTCGCCCCGGTGGCCGGTGCCCACGGCGCGCCCGAGCCCTACCGGGTGGCGGTGGCGGGAGCGAAGAAGGGCGTCGACGTGAAGGCACTGAACGAGGCGCTGCGCAGGATGGTGGAGCAGGGCGGGGCCTCGGCCGCGCTGGCCCGGGTCAGCGATCGCGGGCGGACGGTGTGGAAGGGCGCGGCCGGCACCGCCGACTTCGCCACGGGGGAGAAGGCCTCCGCGGACGGCCGGTTCCGCATCGGCAGCGTGACCAAGACCTTCGTCTCGACGGTGGTCCTCCAGCTGGTCGCCGAGGGCCGGGTGGATCTTGAGGACAGCGTCGAGCGCTTCCTGCCCGGTCTCGTCCCCAACGGGCGGAACATCACGGTCCGCCAGCTGCTCGACCACACCAGCGGCCTGTTCAACTACACCGAGGACGACGCCTTCGCGTACGAGGAGAGCACCGAAGCGCTGCAGCAGTGGCTGGAGACCGGGCGCTGGACGGTCTACCCGCCGCAGCAGCTCGTCGCGATCGCCAACGCCCACCAGCCGTACTTCGCCCCCGGACAGGGGTGGCACTACTCCAACACCAACTACATCGTGATCGGTCTCGTGATCGAGCGGGTCACCGGCCGCAGCTGGGCCGACGAGGTGGACCGCCGGATCGTCCGGCGGCTCGGTCTGACCGGCACCTCGATGCCGGTCCACTCGACGACCGTCCCCGGCCCGCACGCGCACGGCTACTACAAGATGCCCACCGGTCCGGCGGACACCACCGAGCTGGACCCGAGCCTGGCGGGCCCGGCCGGCGCCGGAATCTCGACGACGGCCGACCTCACCACCTTCCTGACGGCCCTGCTCGGGGGCCGGCTGCTGCCCGAGCGCCTGCTCTCCGAGATGAAGAAGGTCACCCCGCAGAGCCACGAGGTGCAGTACGGCCTCGGCCTCCAGCGGAGCCTGACGCCCTGCGGCGAGGTCTGGGGCCACGCGGGCGGTATTCCGGGCTACAACGCGTTCATGTACGGCGACTCCGACAACCACCGCCAGTTCGTGGCCTCGGTCAACGCGTACGACGTCTCGGACCTCGACGCCAGCAACGCGGTGTTCGCGAACCTGTTCCACACCGGAGTCTGCGGCGGCCCGCCCCCGGTTCCGGCACCGGCCGCCGAACCGGCCCCTGCTTCGGCCGCCGCTCCGGTCCCGGTGCCTGCACCTGCCGCCGACCCGGCCCCGGCCCCTGCCCCGGCACGGGCCGCCGAACCCCCGACCGCGGGTGCGCTCGACTGACCGGGGCCGTCGCGCCGGTCCGACCGAGGAGCCGACAGTTCTGGGTCCTTGATCGGGCCGGCTGCCGGGGATGTCATCATGGCCCGCACCTGATGGGCAGTCGTCACCTGGAGGACGAGAGATGGCAGAGCCGCTGATAGCCGAGGTCGCAGGCCGGGTGCCCGCCGTGGACCCGAGCGCGTTCGTCGCATCGAACGCCGTCGTGGTGGGCAGCGTGACGGTCGGCGCCGGGGCGAGCATCTGGTACGGGGCGGTGCTGCGCGGCGACGCCGAGACGATCACGGTCGGACCGGGCAGCAACGTGCAGGACAACTGCACCCTCCACGCCGACCTCGGCTTCCCGCTGGTGATGGGCGAGCGGATCTCGGTCGGGCACAACGCCGTCCTGCACGGCTGCGTGATCGAGGACGACGTCCTGGTCGGGATGAACGCCACGGTGCTGAACGGCGCCCGCGTCGGGGCCGGCTCGCTCATCGCGGCCGGCGCCGTGGTGCCGCAGGGCATGGAGGTCCCGCCCGGCTCCCTGGTCGCCGGTGTGCCCGCCAAGGTCCGCCGGGAGCTGACCGAGGAGGAGCGCTCCGGCATCAAGTTCAACGCGGAGGGGTACCGCCTGCTGGCCGACGGCCACCGGGACATCCGCCCCGTCCCGCCGACCGCCGGCGAACCCGGGTAGCCCGGGGCAGCCCGGGGTAGCTGGGCTGACCGCCTCGTCTCCGCTGTCCGTCCCTGCACTTTGCAAAGTGAAAACTCACTTTGCAAAGTGCAGGGACGCCGGAGCAACCCGCTACGCACGGCGCACCACCCGGCCCGGCCCGGCCCGCCTGGCCGGGCGGCCGACCGGCCGGGCCGGGGTACGCGGTGGTGCGGCGGCCCGGCCGCGCGGCGGTGAAGCGGTTCCGGACCACGGCCCCGACGGGCCGGGTGGCCCGCCCGGCGTCCGGCGTCCGGCGCAGCTCAGCGGCCCGCGCCGGCCCCCGCGCCCACCCGGTCGCCCGCGGACCCGGTGCCCGGGCCGTCCACCCGGCCCGTCGGGGCGGCTTCCACCCGGATCACGTCGTCTCCCGCAAGCGCCGGCCCGGGAACGACCGGCAGGCCGGCGGGGGGTCCGCCGGCGACCGGAAGGCCCCCCGCAGGCGCCTTCCCGCGCCGGTCGAGGGCCCAGGCGAGCAGCGCGATCACCGCCCCGGACGCCGCCAGCCCCGAGCCGACCAGCGTCGGCGAGGTCCAGCCGAGCCCGGCGTCCAACGCGATCCCGCCGAAGTACGCGCCCTGGGCGTTGGCCAGGTTGAACGCGCCCTGCACGGTGGCCGAGGCCAGGGTCGGCGCGCTGCGGGCCTCGCGCATGACCAGGGTCTGCACGGCCGGCACGATCGCGAAGCCGAACAGTCCGACCAGCACCACCGTCACCGCCGCGGACCACTCGGTCCGCGCGGTCACCGCGAAGAGCGCCAGCACGGCGGAGAGCAGCAGGAACGCGACGCAGACCGTCGGTCGCAGCGCCCGGTCGGCCGCGTACCCGCCGAGCACGTTGCCGATCGTCATCCCCACCCCGAACAGCGCCAGCACCAGCGTCACCGACCCGGTCGCGTACCCGGAGACCTCGGTCAGCAGCGGGGTGATGTAGCTGTAGCAGGCGAAGAACCCGCCGCAGCCGAACACCACGGTGGCCAGAGCCAGCCAGAGCTGTCCGCTGCGGAACGTGCCCAGTTCGTGCCGGAGCCCGCCCTGTGCGGGGGAGGGCAGGTGCGGGACCAGCCGCGCGATCGCCACCGTCCCGGCCACGCCGATCACGACCACCACCAGCATCGTCGCCCGCCACCCCAGGTGCTGGCCGAGCAGGGTCGCCGCGGGGACGCCGACGATGTTGGCCACGGTCAGACCGGAGAACATCACCGCGACCGCGCGGGCGCGCCGGCCCGGGGCGACCAGTTCGGCCGCGGCGACCGCCCCGGCGCCGAAGAAGGCGCCGTGCGGGAGCCCGGTGATCAGCCGGGCGGCGGCCAGCGACCAGAAGTCTGGGGCGACCGCGCAGAGCAGGTTGCCGGCGGCGAAGAACCCCGCCAGGGCGACCAGGACCGCCTTCCGGGGCCGCCCGGCGGCGAGCGCGGTGAGCAGCGGGGCACCGATCACCACGCCGACGGCGTAGGCGGAGATCAGCCAGCTCGCCTGCGGGATGGAGACGTCCAGGCTGTCGGCCACCTGGGGGAGCAGCCCCATGGCGGCGAACTCGGTGGTTCCGATGGCGAAGGCGGTCACGGCCAGGGCGACCAGCGCGAGAGGCAAGGGGATACTCCGGAACGAGCGGGAGGAGTCAGGATTGTTCGGGCGAAATCCTAATCCGGTCGGATGGCCGCACCGTGTGGCGGTCATGGCGGGCCGGTGACGGACGGGGGTCGCCAGTCGGGCGCTCGCGCGCGAGACTGGGACCATGTGCCGCAGTATCAAGACGCTGAGACCACCCGTGACGCCCGACGCCTCGGAGGAGGACTTCCGGGCGGCGGCCCTCCAGTACGTGCGGAAGGTCTCCGGCTTCCGGGCCCCCGCCGCGCACAACCGGGAGGCGTTCGACCGGGCCGTGGACGCCGTCACGGAGGCCACCGCCCGGCTGCTCGACGAGCTGGAGGTCCGCGGTGCCACCGCGCGGCCCGCCCGGGCCACGGTCTAGGGCGGCGGCGGGCACCGCGAACCCGGCTCGCGGCGTGACCGCGGGCCGCAGCGAACGAATGCAGCGAGCACAGCGAACGCAGTGAACACAGCGAGCACAGCGAGCACAGCGAACACAGTGACCGGAAGCGATCGTGGAGCAGTCACCAGCAACCGGCAGTGACGAGCAGGGACCAGGAGGTCGGCGATGAGCTCAGCCACCCGTTACGCACTCACCTTCCCCGGCACCCCCGGTACCCAGGCACCGCAGGACGTCGTCGTGGTCGCCCGCACCAGCGCGACCGGCCCCGGCGGCCACCCGGTGTACGAGGACGCCAGCGGCATCGTCCGGGCCGAGATCAGCGACGCGGGGGAGGTCCGGATGCTCGCCAGCGGCGGCCACCAGACTCCGCACTTCCCGGTTCACGCCGAGCCGCTGCCCTGACCCGTCTTCCCCCCGCCCGGCCCCGGCCCGTCTCCCCGCCCGGCCCCGGCCCGTGTGGCCCGCCCTCGGGTGGACTCGGCAGGGCCCGGCCCGTCGTTGTCCTGAACCCGTCGGACGGGCGGCGCCGTCCGTTCGTCGTCGGGCAGAATCGCCGGCATGACCACAGCGAGCTGGCAGGGCACGGTCATCGCCGAGAGCGATGACACCACCGTCGTCGAGGGCAACCACTACTTTCCGGCCGACTCGGTCCGAGCGGAGTACCTGCGCCCCTCCGACACCACCACCGTCTGCGGCTGGAAGGGCACCGCCGCCTACTACACCCTCGACGTCGACGGGCTGACCAACCCCGACGCGGCCTGGTACTACGCCGACCCGAAGCCCGAGGCGGAGCATGTCCGGGACCGGGTGGCGTTCTGGCGCGGAGTCGAGATCACCGAGTAGCGGGGCCGGCGGCACGCCCTTCGGCCAGACGGCCGCAGTAGCCGTACCGTCACAGGACCCGGACACCGCGGGCGCGTACCGCGGTGCCCGGCCGGGTACCGGCAGAGCATGGCAATCTTCAGGAAACCGGGACGCGGCGGCGAGCCCGAGCCGACCCCGGACCGCGTGGCCGACGAGCTGGCCGAACTGGTCGAGGAGCTGGAACGCCCCGCGCCGGCCGAGCCCGGCGGCCCCGTCGGACAGGTGATCGAGTACGGCGCGGGCGTCGAGTACGGCCGCCGGCGCGGAGCCCGGCTGGTCGCCGACATCGCCCGCCGGCTCGGCACCGGCAGCAAGGCGGCAGCCAAGGGCGCGGTGTACGGCGGCCGCGCCCTCACCGACCAGCTGCTCCACGCCGCGCCGCGCATTCCGGTCCGCAACCTCGCGACACTGCGTTCCCAGCACCCCGGTGCCACCGACCCCGAGAAGCTCGCCGAGCTGCTGGTCCTCGGCGCCTCCAGGGCGTCCAGCGCGCTCGGCGCCGGGGTCGGCGCAGCGGCGATGCTTCCGGTGCCGCCCGCGATGCCGGTCGAGATCGCCGCCGAGACGCTCGCGGTGGCGGCCGTCGAGATCAAGCTGATCGCGGAGCTCCACGAGGTCTACGGTGTCCCCGCCCAGGGCAGCACCACGCAGCGGGCCAGTGCCTACGTCACCGCCTGGGCCAACCGGCGCGGCATCGACGGCACCCTGCTCGTCAAACCGGCCGGCCTGGCCGCGATGGCGCTCGGCTCCGAGGTGCGCCAGCAGGTCCGTCGCCGTCTCACCCGCAGCTCGCTGCGCCGTCTGCCCTCGCTGACCCCCCTGCTGGTCGGCGCGGGCATCGGCGCCACGATCAACCGCCGCGACACCCGCAAACTGGCCCGCGAGGTCCGCGAGGACCTGCGCAGGCGCCTCCCGGCGGACCCGGGCTACTGGCCGGCCGCCGCCCCGGCGCTCCGGGGAGAGAAGGGCGACTGAACACGCACCCCCCGGCGGGCCCGGGACCGCGACCGCGACCGCGACCGGGGACCCGCGGCTGCCGGGCCCGTGACCGAGGGCCCGTGACCGAGGTCCGCGGTCCGGGCCCCGTGTCGGAGACGCCCGGGGACCGAGGCCCTCGGGCGAGGTGCGGCCCCTCGGGGAACGCCGTCAGCCGGCCGGCGCCTGCGGCGCGCCGGCGCCCCGCCCGGACTTGACGGCGTTGACCATCGCCTGGTGAACGGCCCGCGCCGTGCTCTCGTCGGCCGCCGGAACCGGGCTTCCCGCCACGCTGTACCAGTCCAGGGCCCCCGTGTACTGCACGGTGAGCCGCGCCTCGCCGTCCACCCAGGTGGTGTGGACGGTGAGGTCGCCGGAGATCGGGCCGACCTCCGCGGTGGTCACCCCGCCCGGTCCGCTGATGATCGACTGGGTGGTCCAGGTGGCCCAGGAGGCCCGCGGATCCACCGGGGGTTCCACCGGCCCGGTGCCGCCCGGCCCGGTCGTGGCCCGTGCCGCCGGGCCCTGCCCAGCCGCGTTCCGCTCTGCTGCGCCCTGCTGCTGTTCGGTCATGCGCCCATCCTCCCTTGCCGGTCCGCCGCCGTTCGGGGGGCGACACCGGCGGTCGCGGAGGCCGCCCGGGGAGCGGGCGGCCTCGTGGCAACGCTTGCGTCAGGAGCGGTCAGCCGCTCGCCCCCGGCTCCTCCAGGGGCTCGCCCTCCGCCTGGGAGGTGTCCTGTGCGTGCTGGTTCTGCATCGAGGTGATGCCCTCCTCGGGGTCGGCCGCGCGGACGTCCTCGTCCCGGTCGGCGCCCACCTCGGAGCGTGCGCTCATGTCGGTCATCGCGGGCTCCTCTCCTCGGCCGGCCGGGCCGCCCGGATCCGCCGCGACACGCCGTGGTGCCGGGCGGCCGCCGGACCGGTGCTCTGTCTCGCCCCTCCAGCCTGCCTCCGTGCCCGCGCCACGGCCAACCGGACCGGCCGGACGTCGGGCGGGCGGGCCCGGACCCGTCCTCCGGGTCCGTCTGCCCGCCCACCCGTCTGCCCGTTCGTCCGGCGGTTACTCCTGCCCTCGTCGGTCCTGCGCCTGCCCGCCCCGTCGTGCCCGGCCCGTCGTGCCCGGCCCGCCGCGCCGCTCCGGTCTTCTCCGGCCGGTCCGCCTTCGCGGTCAGGGCGCGCCCGGCCCGGAGCCCCCGTGACCCCCCGTGACCCGCCGCGACCCGCCGCGACCCGGCGCGCTCACCAGGAGACAGGCAGCGACTTCAGTCCGTAGATCACCGTCTCGGCCCGGAAGTCCAGCTCGCTCTCCGGCACCGCGAGCCGCAGCCCCGGCAGTCGCCGGAACAGCGTGGCCAGCGCGATCTGGAGCTCCGCCCGGGCCAGTGGCTGGCCCAGGCACTGGTGCACCCCGAAGCCGAAGGCGACGTGCCGGCGCGCGTCCCGGTCGAGGTCCAGCTCGTCGGTGGGCAGCCGGTCCCCGCTGCCGAACAGTTCCTCGTCCCGGTTGGCGGTCGACAGCATCGCGATCACGCCCTCCCCGGCGCGGACCAGCGTGTCACCCAGCTCGACGTCCTCCACGGCCAGCCGGGGCACACCGGTGTGCACGATGGTGAGCAGCCGCAGCAGCTCCTCCACCGCCCCGGGGAGGGCCGCCGGGTCGGCCAGCCGGGCGGCCTGCTCCGGGTGGCGCAGCAGCAGGGCGGTGGAGAGCCCGATCATGTTGGCGGTGGTCTCGTGGCCGGCGACCAGGAGCAGCACGCCGGTGGTGGCGATCTGCCGCGGGGTCAGGTCGTCGCGGACCGCGAGCCGGCTGAGGATGTCGTCGCCGGGCCGTTCCCGCTTCCGGACGGCGAGCTCGCCGAGGTAGTCGAGCAGCTCGTCCTGGGCCCGGGCGACCTGCTCCTTCCCGGCGTCGATGGTGAGCAGCAGCCGGCTTCGCTCCTGGAACGCCTCCCGGTCCGCGTACGGGACGCCGAGCAGCAGGCAGATCACCAGGGAGGGCACCGGCAGCGCGAAGTGGGCGACGAGGTCGGCGGGCGCACCTCCGGCGGTCATCCGGTCGAGCGCCTCGTCCACGATCTGCTGGATGCCGGGGCGCAGTGCTTCGACCCGCTTGACCAGGAAGTCACCGGTGACCATCCGGCGGAGGCGGGCGTGCTCGGGGTCGTCGAGGCGGAGGAAGGAGGGGTTGGCGGTCACGATCTCGCGCTGCCCGCTGCTGAGGAACGGGAACTCGGGCCGCCGGGCGTCGGCGCTGAACCGCCGGTCGGAGAGGACCGTACGGACCTCCTGGTAGCCGGTGACCAGCCAGCAGGAGGTGCCGTCCGGCAGCTCGGCGCGGCTGACCGGGCCCGTGGTCGCCGCCTCGGTGTAGACGGGCGGCGGGCTGAACGGGCAGCGGGTGTCGTGCCGGGCCGGGAGCAGTGGGGCCTGGGTGGTGGGTGTGCTCGTCAAGGTGAGGTCTCCTCCTCGTATGACGAAGTGGGGCGCGTGGTGACGAAGGGAGGTGAGGGGTGGTGAGGTGAAGGGGGGTGTAGGGGCGCGGGCGACGGCGGTGGAGAGGCCTCGCGGTTACGCGGCGGGGCCGTGCCCGTGGCCCCCGCCGTGCCCGGTGCCCTCCGCCTGCCGAGCCTCCTCGGCCTCCCCGGTGGGCTCGGCACCCTCGGTGACGGTGATCGCTCCGCCGGGGCAGAGCTTGGCGGCGAGCCGGACATCGGCGAACCGCGTCGGCTCCAGGACGACCCGACGGATCCTCACGAGGCCGTCCGAGTCGTCCTGTTCGAAGAACTCCGGCACGGTCATGACGCACTGGCCGGAGCTGCAGCAGCGGTCCGGATCGACACTCACGTGCATGGTCGGACACCTCTCACTGGTGTGGCACCGGACGGCCCGGGCCGTGCCGCCCCTTGCTGTCGGTGTCAACCTAGCCCCAGCTCCCGTCGCATACGAAGAGTGCGTGGCCGCCTTGCGCAGAATGGCCGATTTGCCTCTGGTCGTGAACGGGTGTGAGGAAAAAGAAGTTTGAGTGACCGTCAGATCAGCTGCGGACCGGCTGCCCGCCGGAGGGCGGTCTGTCCGGGCCGGCGGGCGCCGGGCCCGCCGTCTGCCCGGCCGGTCCTCACAGCCCCTCGGCGGCCGCGATCTCCCGGACGGAGGCCACGGTGTCCGCCTCGGCCGCCGCCTTGTCGGGCCGGTAGCGCACCACCCGCGCGAAGCGGAGCGCCAGCCCGGCGGGGTAGCGGGGGCTGCGCTGCACGCCGTCGAAGGCGATCTCGACCACCAGCTCCGGCCGCACCCGCACCGTCCAGGCGTCCCGCTCGACCTCGCGGGCCAGCAGCGCCTCGGTCTGCCAGGCGAGTGTCTCGTCGGTGAGTCCCTTGAAGGTCTTGCCGAGCATCACCCACGGCCCCAGCCCTGTTTCGCCGCCCGCCCGGGCGCCCAGGTGCAGGTTGCTGAGGAGACCGTGCCGCCGCCCGCTGCCCCACTCGGCGGCGAGCACCACCAGGTCCAGGGTGTGCCGGGGCTTGACCTTGATCCAACCGGCGCCGCGCCGGCCCGCCTGGTAGCCGGCCGCCGGGTCCTTCACCAGCACCCCCTCGTGCCCGCGCGCGAGGGTGTTCCGGAAGAAGGCGAGCGCCTCCGCACGGTCCCCGGTCTCGGTGTGCGCCACCCGCAGTCCCGCGGGGACGGCCTCGGCCAGCGCGGCCCAGCGTTCCCGGCCCGGCCGGTCCACCAGGTCCTCGCCGTCCCGGTGCAGCAGGTCGAAGAAGTGCGCGCTGAGCGGGACCTCGGCGCGCAGCCGGTCCGGGTCCCGGCGGGCGGCGGTCCGGGCGGCGGTCTCCTGGAAGGGGCGGGGCCGCCCGTCCGCGCCGAGCGCGATCGCCTCGCCGTCCAGCACCGCCGACCGGACCGGAAGGGCCAGTGCGGCCTCCACCACCTCGGGGACCCGGGCGGTGATGTCGTCCAGCGAACGGGTGAAGGCCGCGACCTCCCCGCCGTCCCGGTGCACCTGGAGCCGGACGCCGTCCAGCTTCCACTCCAGCGCGGCCGTGCCGTCGACCCGCTCCAGCGCCGCCCCGACGTCCGGCGCCGAGGCCGCCAGCATCGGCCGGACCGGGCGGCCCACCTCCAGCCGGAACCCGGCCAGTGCCGGTACGCCGCCGGCCAGCGCCGCCGCCGCGACCGCCCGCGCCGAGCCGCGGAACATCAGTGCCCGGCGTACCGCCGCCGCCGGCACGCCGGCGGCCCGCGCCACCGCGTCCGCGACCACCGCGTCCAGCGCGCCCTGGCGCAGGTCGCCTACCAGGACCGCGCGCAGGAAGGCCTGCTCGACCTCGGTGGCCCGCTCGAACAGTCCGGCCAGCAACCGGTGGCGTTCGGCCTGCGCGCCCGTGCCGTGCACGGTGGAGATCTCCTCCAGGGCCCGCTCCGTCTGCCGTACCCCGAGCACCGGTTCGGCGGCGGGCGGCGGCAGGTCGCGCAGGGCGGCCGGTCCGACGCCGGTCCGCAGCCGCTGGGACTCGCCGGAGAGCAGTGCGACCGCTGCCGGTGCCTCCTCCGGGCCGAGGTCGCGCAGGCACGCCGCGAGCAGTTCGGTCTTGGCCCGGCGCCCGGGCTCGGCCGCCACGGCGCGGGAGGTCAGGGCCAGGTGCCGGAGCAGCATCGCGGGCTCCTCGGGAGAACGGGAGGCGGGGGTTTGCGCGCGGGCGTCCAGCATCGGCGACGCGGGCCGATCGCGCACGGCGGACACGCCCCGCCGCCCGCCGTGCTCCCGCTTGCCGCGCCCCCGCCTGCCGCCGAGGCGGGAGGCCGCCGGTCAGGACGGGACGACGGCCGCAGGGGCAGGGCGACGCCGGTCGGCGCGGCGGGTACCGCGCGTCTGCCTCGATGGAGCGGTACCGGGGTCGTTCTTGGCCGGACTGTCGATCGGCCGTGACCCGACGGACCGTCATGCTGTCCCGCGACCGCAGAATCGAGTGCACTCCGGGGGAGCCCGCCATGACGTCCGTGACCACCGCCGCCCGCTGGACCGTCGACGCCCCGGGGAGCGGCGACTTCGCCGCCTGGCGCGAGCTGTTCCGTGGGTACTGCGAGTTCTACCGGGTGCCGGCGTCGGACGAGAAGGCCGAGCTGGTGTGGTCGTGGCTCTCCGACCCGGCCCACGAGCTGGACGGCCTGCTGGTCCGCGACACCGACGGCACCCCGGTCGGCCTGGCCCACTACCGCCCCTTCGTCCGCCCCCTGCACGGCGCCGTCGCGGGCTTCCTCGACGACCTCTTCGTCGCCCCGTCCGCCCGCGGCACCGGCGCTGTCGACGCCCTGCTCGCCCGGCTGCGCGAGATCGCCGCCGAACGCGGCTGGAACACCGTCCGCTGGATCACGGCCGACGACAACCACCGCGCCCGCAGCAAGTACGACCAGGTCGCCACGCGCACCATGTTCGTCACCTACGACATGCCCCCGGGCGGCGCCGGAGCCACTGCGTAGGTGACGAACGGAGAACGTCGGCAGACGTGTGATCGCTACGTGGGTGTCGCCTCTCGGCGTCGGGCCGCCGTCGGCGGGATGGCGGTGCCGTTCAGGCAGCGGTCGAGGAGTGCGTGCATGCGGGGTACGGGGAGGGACGGGTCGGCCGCAGCGCCCTCTGCGGTGCGGGGGTCGGTGAGGAGGGCTTCCAGGGCTTCCGGCGTCAGGCGCGGGTTGGCGGCGGCGGCCCGGCACACCGACTCTCATCCTGCGCACGCCGACCGGATGTGCTCCGGCCGACGGGCTCAGCGGAGCCGGTCGTAGACGAGTGCCACCGTGCCGTGCTCGCCCGCGGCCTGGCTGACGAGCGCCCACTTCCCCGCGGGCAGGCCGTCGTCGAAGAGGCGGGGCCCGCCGCCGAGGACGACCGGGAAGACCGTGAGCGCGAGGCGGTCGACCAGGTCGGCCGCCAGCAGGGCCTTGATGACGCTCGCGCTGGAGAGGACGAGGATGTCACCCCCGTCGGCGGCCTTGAGGTCCGAGACCACCTCGGCGGTCGGTCCGTCGGCGATCGTCGTACGCTCCCACGGCGCCTCGCGGAGGGTGCTGGAGAGGACCACCTTCTCGGTGCCGACGAGCCACTTCGCGAAGGCCGTGTCGCGCGGGTCGGCCCCCTCCATGCCGATGACGGCGGGCCAGAACCCCAGGAACCCCTCGGCGTTGACCCGTCCGAGCAGGGCCGTCGTGGCGGGTTCCCAGAGGCCGGTGAGGTGGTTGCGGGCGACGTCCGTGTGGGCGTAGGGCATCACCCAGCCCATGTCCAGCGGGTCGTCCGGTGAGGCGTAGCGTCCGTCGAGGGAGAGGCTCATGTTGGTGACGACCCGGCGGCCGGCAGTCTGCTCCGTCACTTCGTGCTCCCTGTTCCCGTGTGGTGGGACCCCGCGGCGAGGCCCGCTGCGAGTTTGTCGAGGCTCTGGCCGAAGCCGATCTCGATTCCTGCGATGAAGTCCGCAGAGTCGACGGTGCTGTCGGTGATCAGCCAGTGGGCGTCGAGGTCGGTGCCGGTCGCGGTGGCCCGCAGACCGAGTTCGACGTGGGCGGTGAAGGCGAGTCCGCCGTCGGGGAGGAGCGGCGAGAGCCGGTAGGCGAGGCGCTCGCCGGGGTGCACGTCGACGACGACCCCCTCCGCGCGCCCGGCGACCCGGTCGGAACCGTCGGTGTCCTCGACGTCGCGGTACTCGTGGACGATCCGCCCGCCCGGCCGCGCCTCGAAGACGAGCTCGGAGACGCGGAGGTCGTCGGGCGTCCACCAGCGGGCGAGCAGGGGAGTCTCGGTCAGGTGGCGCCAGACGGGCCCGGGTGGTCCCGGCAGGGACCGGAGGAACCTGAAGGACCGCCCGTCGGCCCACCCCGGCTCCTCGGCGGCCAGCCGCTCCGCCCGGAGGCTGAGGCCGTAGCGCTCGAAGGTCGCGTGCGGGCCGTCCGTCCGGTCCGCGGCGTCGGCGAGGCCGCCGAGCGCGGCTGCCAGCTCCCTCAGGGGACCGGGCCGCAGCGCGTAGATGCGGCGCTGGCCGGTGCGCTGGGAGGTGACGACGCCGGCGCGCTTCAGGGTCTGGAGGTGCTTGGTCGTCTGCGGCTGGCGTGCCCCGGCGAGCTCCGCGAGGACGCCGACCGGGCGGGGCCGCTCGGCCAGCAGGGTCACGAGCCGCCATCGGGCCGGGTCGGCCAGTGCGGTGAGGAGTGCGTCCATGGGAGTCAGTATTCGCCTACACGAATATTCGCGTCAAGGAATATTTCTGAAGGCGGAGTCGCGCCGGGCTGGGCCGAGCTGCGCTGAATCAGGCCGAATCGGGCTGAATCGGGCCGAGCCGGCGTCGTGTTCGAGCGGCCGGGGGAGGAGACGCAGGTCACATCGGCCCGTGTCACAGGAGGGCGTGCCGATCCGTCTCAGGGGGTGAAACCTCGGATGACCGATGGAGGGGCACATCATGGATGCTCGACTGGACTTCTTCGCCGACCCGACCGCCGGCAAGGCCCTCAAGCACGTCATGGCGGCCGGCAGGGCGCTCAAGGAGTCGTCGCTGCCGACCGTGACGCAGGAGCTGGTGTCGCTCCGGGTGAGCCAGATCAACGGCTGCGCGGTCTGCGTCGACATGCACACGAAGGAGGCCGCCGCTGCCGGCGAGACCTCGGTGCGGCTGAACCTGGTGGCGGTGTGGCGGGAGGCCACGGTCTTCACCGCGGCCGAGCGGGCCGCGCTGGAGCTGGCGGAGCAGGCGACCCGGACCGCGGACGGGGCCGGCGGTGTCACCGACCCGGCGTGGGCGGCCGCCGCCGAGCACTTCGACCAGGAGCAGCTCACCGCCCTGGTGCTCCTGGTCTCGTTCATGAACATGGCGAACCGGCTGAACGTCATCACCCGGCAGCCGGCCGGCGACTACGTGGCCGGCCGGTTCCACTGACCGTCGTGCGCACGGGCGGCGGCCGCGGGGCCGCCGCCCGTGGCCACCGCGGCCGGGCCCTACGCTTGCGTGCCGGTGGTCCGGATGATCACGGGGGGACCGCCTGCGCCGATGAGTACGGCCAGGTGGAAGGGGTTCGGGGAAGGGGAGTCGGCATGGGCAAGGTCGAGGAGTTCGAGGAGCTGCGGCCGCTGCTGTTCTCGATCGCCTACCGGATTCTGGGCAGTGTGAGCGAGGCCGAGGACGCGGTCCAGGAGACCTGGCTGCGCTTCGACGGCTCGACGACCCGGCCGACGTCGACCAAGGCCTTCCTGTCGACCACGGTGACGCGGATCTCGATCGACGTACTGCGTTCCGCCCGGGTGCGGCGGGAGGCGTACGTCGGGCCGTGGTTCCCCGAGCCCCTGCTGAGCGATCCCTACCAGGACCCGGCGCGGTCGGTCGAGCTCGCCGACTCGGTGTCGATGGCGGCGCTGCTGTTGCTGGAACGGCTCAGCCCGCTGGAGCGGGCGGTGTTCCTGCTGCGGGAGGTGTTCGCCTTCGGGTTCGACGACGTCGCCGCGGCGGTGGGTCGTTCGGAGGCGGCCTGCCGGCAGTTGCTGGTGCGGGCGCGGCGGCACATGGAGGCCGGCCGGCCGCGGTTCGACGTGGACGGGCGGGAGCGGCGGGAGCTGGCGAGCCGGTTCTTCGACGCGCTCAAGGACGGCGACGTGGGCGGGCTGCAGCACCTGCTGGCCGCGGACGTGCAGCTGGTCGGGGACAGCGGCGGCAAGGCCCCGCAGCTGGCCAGGGTCGTCGTGGGCGCGGAGAAGGTGGCCCGGCTGCTGGGCGCGGGCATCCCCTCGCTGACCCGGATCGACGTGACGTTCGAGCTGCACGAGGTCAACGGCCAGCCCGGCGCGGTCTTCCGCGACCGGGACGGCGGGATCCTCTACGTCCTGGTCCTGGAAGTCCTCGACGGGCGGATCCGCACCGTCCGAAGCGTGGTCAATCCCGACAAGCTCGGGCACCTCGGGACCGTCGCCGACGCCTGGGCGGTCGCCCGCGAGGCGAAGCAGGCGCGCCGGCGGACGCCCTGACCACTGCCGCGGCGCGGCCCGTTCCGGCCTGATCCGGCCTGATCCGGCCTGATCCGGCCTGATCCGGCCTGATCCGGCGCGGGTCCGGCTCCAGCCCCGCGCCGCACGGCGTGCACGGCGGGGCGGGGGCAGTGCGGGTCGTGTTCCCCGCCGCCGCTGCTCCTCCAGCGCCCGTTCTGTGCTTGTTCTGCGCCTGTTCTGCGCCCCTTCCGCGCCCCTCGCGCGTCTCCCCGGAGGATTCTCGGAAATTCGTTCGTACTTTCTGTTATCCCGCTTCCGCCGTGAGGTCTCCAAGGTGTCGGTACCCTCCCGACGGACCCGGACAGCAGGAAGCGTGCGCAGGTGAACAGCGAAGACCGGACGACCATCCTCCCCGCGACCGGACGCCATGACGGCGCCGGTGGGCGCGCCTCGCGGCGTGCCGCCGAGCGGCGTCGCGGGCACGGCCGCCGCGGCCGGCGGCGCGGCGGCCTCGGACCGATGGTGGCGGTCGTCGCCGCCGTCGCGGGCACCGGGGTGATAGCCGCCCTGGCCGGCGCCGGGTACGCGGTGTACCGGGGCGACGAGGGCGTCGACGACGGCCGGCAGGCCGTGGCCTACGAGCCGCTGATCGCGGCGGAGGCCGGCGACCAGAACGGCATCCAGGTGCCCGGGGCGGGCGTCGTCGACCCGGCCGCCACCCCGGCCGGGGGTACCCCGCCCGCCGGCGACCCGGCCCGTGCGGCGACCGCGGCCCCGGCCACCGGTACCGCGTCCGCGACGCCGACGGCACCTTCCGCCTCCGCCTCCGCCGGAACGCCGGGACAGACCGCCTCGGCCGCCCCGTCCTCGGCCTCCGGCACGCCGCGCAACCCCACCGCGAGCCCGACCGCCGCCCCCACCACCAAGCCGGAGTCGCCGGCCGCCACGACCACCGCCGCGCCCACCGGCGCCAAGCCGTCCTCGGCCACCGCCAAGCCGACCGGCACCGCGGGCCCGGGCGGGTCGAACACCCAGTTCGCCCAGCAGGTGGCGGACCTGGTCAACGCCCAGCGAGCCCAGGCCGGCTGCGGCCCGCTCACCGTGGACTCGCGGCTGACCGCCGCCGCCCAGGTGCACAGCGAGGACATGGCGAACCGCAACTTCTTCGACCACGCCAGTCCCGAGGGCAACCACGCGGACCAGCGCATCGAGGCGGCCGGCTACCGCTGGAGCAGCTGGGGCGAGAACATCGCGCGCGGCCAGAAGGACCCCGCGGCGGTGATGGAGTCCTGG
Source organism: Kitasatospora sp. NPDC042419 (assembly GCF_056437345.1). Taxonomy (NCBI): domain Bacteria; kingdom Bacillati; phylum Actinomycetota; class Actinomycetes; order Kitasatosporales; family Streptomycetaceae; genus Kitasatospora; species Kitasatospora sp. NPDC042419. The sequence continues at coordinate 99,626 of NZ_JBWKAW010000018.1, read as the reverse complement.
ATGAACAGCCCCGGCCACCGGGCCAACATCCTCAACTGCTCCTTCAAGCAGATCGGCGTGGGCGTCCGGACGGGCTCCGGCGGCCCCTGGTGGACGCAGGTCTTCGCCTCGCCGTCGTGACCGGCGACCGGTCTGCCCGCGGTCTGCCCGGTCCTGGTCCTGCCTCGTGTGCCCGTTCCCGTTTCCGCTCCCTGCCCTGCCCTGTCCGGCCCGTTCCCACCCCGGAGAGCACCCCTGCTGACCTCGGATTTTCCCAATCCGCGCGAATTGTTGTTATCTGAGCACTCCCCAGAGGTCTCCGAGGAGGCAGCGGCGGACGGACGACAGCAAGACGGAGTGCGGACCCATGAACGTTGACGTGCAGAGCAGGACCGGGACGACCCTGGTACTCGCGGCCCAGGCGGGCGACCCGCAGGCGCGGGAGGCGCTGGTCGCCGCGTGGCTCCCGCTGGTCTACAACGTCGCAGGGCGGGCACTGAACGGCCACGCCGACGTGGACGACGTCGCGCAGGAGACGATGATCCGGGCCCTCGACGGACTGGACGGGCTGCGCGACCCCGAGGCGTTCCGGTCCTGGCTGGTCGCGATCACCATGAACCAGGTCCGCCGGCGGTCGACGGGTCAGCAGCAGGCGGCCGTCGGCGGCCTCGACGAGACCTGGGAGGTGGCCGATCCCCGCGCGGACTTCACCGACCTGACCATCCTCCGGCTCGGCCTCTCCGGCCAGCGCCGGGAGGTCGCCGAGGCCACCCGCTGGCTGGACCAGGACGACCAGGAACTGCTCGCCCTCTGGTGGCTGGAGGCGTGCGGCGACCTCACCCGCGCCGAACTCGCCGCAGCGCTCGACCTGACGCCCCAGCACGCCGCCGTCCGGGTGCAGCGGATGAAGAAGCAGCTGGAGGCGGGCCGGGTGGTGGTCCGCGCACTGACCGCCTACCCGCGCTGCCCCGAGCTGGCCGAACTCACGGCAGGGTGGGACGGCGCACCGGACTCCGTCTGGCGCAAGCGGATCGCCCGGCACATCAGGGCCTGCGCCTCCTGCGACGGGCTGGGCCGCGACCTCTTCCCGGCCGAGGGGCTGCTGGCCGGCCTGGCGCTGGTGCCGGTGCCGATGGACACGCCGACCGGGCTGGCCCTCCAGGCCGCGGCCGCCGCGGCCAACCCGTCCGCCGCACCCGCCGGCGGGGCGGCCGCCGGTCCCGCCACCGAGCCGGGTTCGGCCGCCTCCGGCACCGCCACGGGCTCCGGCGCGACCTCGCCCGGCGGGGCGGGCGCGCCCCCGACCGACCCGGCAGGGGGGACGGGCGGCTGGGCCGAGTTCGCGCGCCGGAAGACCGTCCTGGCGGGTGGTACGGCCGCCGTGCTGGCGGCGGCCACGCTCGCGATGGTCTGGCCGAACCACCCGCAGCCCGGGGAGACCACACCCGAACCGACCACTCCGGCTGCCGCGCCCGACACCCCGGCGGCGGCCGCGATACCGGCGCCGCCGGCACCGGAGCCCGAGACCCCGACCGCAGTCCCGACCGTCATGGCCACCGTCGCGTCCGCGCCCGTCGAGCCGCCGGCTCCGAGCACCCCGGCGGCCACCCCGACCCCGAGCAGCAGTAGCCGCCCGGCCAGCCCGCCACCCAGCCTGGAGCGCCAGCTGGTGGACCTGGTCAACGCCGAGCGCGCCAGGACCGGCTGCGGCCCGCTGCGGATCGACCCCAAGCTGCACGCGGCCGCCCAGAAGCACTCGGAGGACATGGTGGCGCGCGGATTCTTCGACCACATCAGCCCGGACGGCACCCGCGCGGACTCCCGGCTGAGCACGGCCGGCTACCGCTGGTCGCAGTGGGGCGAGAACCTCGACCGGGGGCCGAGCGCCCCCGCCGTGGTCTTCTCCCGCTGGATGGACAAGGGCATCCACCAGTCGAACATGCTGGACTGCGCCTTCAAGGACGTCGGCATCGGTGTGGCCACCGGACCGGCCGGCCTGTACTGGACCCAGGACCTCGGCGCCCCGCTCGGCTGACGGTCACCCACGGCGGAGCAGCACTGACGGCGGAGCGGTACCCACGGCGGAGCGGCACCGAGGACTCGCCCTCACCAGGGCCGACGACCACCATCACGACGGGCTGCCGTCACGACGGCCCCCACCACAACGGGCCTCAGCGCAACGGGCCCCAGCACGAAGGGCCCCCAGCACGACGGGCGGGTGTGGCGACGGGCCGTCAGGAGGGCAGTCCGACCAGCCCGGGCGCCTGACCCGTCACGTACCCGGTCGCGTCGCCGACCACGCCGCCGGCGTCCCCGACCTGGCCCGGGAGGGCGTCCGGCACCGAGGCCGGGACCCCGCCCTGGAGCGGCCCGGCCAGGTCGCCCTGGCCGCCGACGGCGGAGGCGTGGGCGCTGGGAGCGGTCAGGGAGGCCACGACACCCACGGCGAGCGAGGCGACGGCGAGCATGCTGCGCTTCTTCATGCCCCGTCCAACGACGCTGCGCCACTCGGGTTACGGCCGCTCCCCGCCGCCGTGTCCCGGTCGCGCCACGCGTCGGCGGCACGACCCCCGGAGCGCGCCGCCCCGACGGTGGCCCGGTCGGTGGCTCGGTCGTCGGTGGTCCGGTTGCTGGCCCGGCCCGCCGCGCCATGGGTCACGCTGCCGTTCACCCTGCCGGCCGTGTCGTCGTTCACCTCGGCGGCACCGCCGTCGGTCGTGCCGCCGCACCGCTGTCGGCCGCTCCCTCGCACGCGCCTGCGCCGGTGCCGCCGGACGCGTTCGGTGCAGGCCCGCGGTGGCCCGGCGGCGTCGGCCCGCCGGTGACCAGCCGGTGGAGCGCCCGCCGGGCGCGCCACCGCAACGGGCGGGCCGGGGAGCCCCGGCCCGCCGTCACCCGGGGGCCGTCGTCGGGGCGTCCGCGGCCCCGCCGGACAGCCGGACCGAGTCGAGGATCCGGTCCACCGCGAGCACGGTCTGCTCGGACGACCTGCGCAGGCAGGCAGTCAGTTCGACGACCGTCGGGCTGGTGTCCGCCACCACTGTCCGGTACCCGCGGAACGCACGCGTACCGCCCAGCATGAGGCAGGACTTCTCCGGCAGGATCTCGGTGGCCGTGGCGGACCGGCCCGCCTGCTTGCCGGCCACGGCCGGGTCGCGCACGAGCGTGAGGCTGAGCAGGGCCCCGCCGTCCTCCAGGGCCCCGGAGGCGAGGCAGAGCCGCTCCCTGGTTCCGTTCCTGGTGGGGCAGCCCGATTCGGGGACGAGCGGCTGGTTGGAGGTGTAGCCGTAGCTGGCGCCGGTGTCGTCCTTCCGGCCCGTGCCGGGCACCGACAGCCGGTACCAGTCGGGCGGGATGTCGATGATCACCCCGTCCAGCTCGGGGAACCGGACCGGTCCTCCGGTGACGGTTCCGGTGCTGCGGTCCGGCGCGGGACCGGGGACCGCGCTCGACGGCGCCCCGCCGGGCGCGGCCGGGCCGACGGATCCGGGAGCCAGTGCCGTCCCCGTGGGGCCCGGCGCGAGGGCCGGGGCGGCGGCCAGCACCGCGGCGGTCAGGCCGGTGGCCAGACCGGCCGCCAGGGCGGCGGTCCGGCGCCGCCGCCGGGTCCGGGCCGCCCGCTCGCGGATCCGGTCCATCCGGTCTTCGGGCGCCGCGAGGTGGGGGGCGGCCAGGTGGAGCAGGATCCGCAGTTCGTCCTCGACCTCGGGGTCCGACGGCCGGCCGTCGTCCGGGCCGGACTCACGCCCCGTCACGGTGTCCTCCGTGCAGCAGCAGTTCGCGGGTCGGCAGTTTGCCCCGCAACGCCTGCAGGGCGCGGTGCGTCTGGCTCTTGACGGTGCCCGCGGTGCAGCCCAGCGCCTCGGCGGTCTCCTCCACGCTGAGGTCCTCGAAGAAGCGCAGGACGACGACGGCCCGCTGGCGCGGCGGCAGCGCCCGCACAGCGGCGGCCACCACCTGGCCGACCACCACGTCCTCGAACGGGTCCGCGTCGACCGGCGGCTCGGGCAGCCGGTCGTGCGGCAGCTCCCCGTGCCAGCGGCGGCGCCACCAGGAGACGTGCGAGTTCACCAGCACCCGTCGGACGTACGCCTCGGGCCGGTCGATGGAGATCTGGTCCCAACGCGGCCAGACCTTGGCCAGGGCGGTCTGCAACAGGTCCTCGGCCAGGTAGGGATCGCCCGTGAGCAGCCACGCCATCCGGAGCAGCCGTGGGCTGCGGGCGGCGACGAACTCCTCGAAGTCCGGTGTCGCGTCCCTCATCCTGCCGCCCCCGCCATTGCGTTCCCGCCGTCGTGTCCGTCGTCCTCGCCGCCTTTCCGGCGGCGGAGGCCCTGCCGGTCGGCCGTGGCCGCCGTGTCCCCGTTTTCGTCCTCACGGCTGCTGAACGCGCTGGGGCGCGGATTCGGTTGCCTGCCCGGGGCGACTTTTCCGATCTTCGGCCGGACCGGCGGCTCCCTCGGGACGGGCGGGCCCACCGAGCCGCCCGGTGACGGGGCCGGCGCTCCCGGGCCGCCTTCCGGACTGCCCCCGGACTGCCCCCGGGCTGCCTCCCGTCCGACGGCCCGGCCGGGTACGGCGCGGCGGGGCCGGGTACGGCGCGGAACGGCCCGGGAGGAGCACCGGGCCCGGACCGGCGGACCTGCCCGGAACGGTGGACGGCCCGCGAGCCGGCCGGGACTTGGCCGGGCGGCGGGCGGGCCGTGCGCACCACGATCCGCCCGTCCGCCGGGGCCGTCCAGGGGCGCGCGGACGGCGCCCGGGCGCACCGACCCGGCGCGTCGGGTCGGCCGACCCGGTCGGCGGACCGAGTCGGACCGGTCCCGTGCCGCGCCACTTCCGGGCCGTGTGACGACTCCCCGGCCTCCCTTCCCGGGCCGGGGCGTTCCGGGCCGGGGGGCCGGGCCGGGGCCTTCCGGGGCCGGCGGTCCCGGAAGGCCCCGGCGGTCAGAGCGTCCCGGACCCGTGCGGCACGTCGGCGGCACGCCGGGCCGCGCGGTCCACCTGGTCCACCGTCCAGTCCGGGTGGCCCGGCATCGGCGGCGTCTTGTCGCCGTACAGCCACTCCGTGAGGAACCCGCTCAGCTGCTGCCCCGAGACCTCGTCGGCGGTCCGCAGGAAGTCGGCGGTCGTGGCGCTGTCGTTGCGGTACCGCTGGAGGAAGGCCCGCTCGATCCGGTCGAACACGGCGGTGCCGACCCGCTCCCGCAGGGCGAACAGCACCAACGCGCCGCCGGTGTAGCGCTGGCTGTCGAAGAGGTTGGCGGCGGTCGGCGCGGCGACCGGCCCGGAGTCGCGGCGCCACTGGTCGCCCTTGGCGTACACGGCCCGCATCCGGTCCTCCAGGGTGGTGAAGCCGGAGGAATCCGGCCAGCCCCGCTCGTAGCGGTACATCAGGCCGTAGAAGTCGGCGTGGCCCTCGTTCACCCAGAGGTCGGCCCAGGTGCCCGGGGTGACGCTGTTGCCGAACCAGGAGTGCACCAGCTCGTGCACCATGTGCGAGCCGATCAGGTGCGCGGGCTGGCGGAGGAAGTTCGGCTTGTAGAGCGTGAGCGTCTGCGTCTCCAGCCCGGTGAAGTCGAACGCCGCCGGGTCGTCGGTGTCGGCGGGCATCAGCCCGTACGTCTCGAAGGGGAACCGGCCGAGGTGCCCCTCGACCCAGGCCAGCTGCCCGGGGGTCAGTGCGAGGGCGGGCTCCAGCGCGGCGGCCCGCGCGGTGGGGACGACGTCCCTCAGCGGGATCCCACCGGGGCCCCGGCTCTCGCGCACCGTGTACCGGCCCACCGACACCTGGACCAGCTCGGTCGCCATCGGCTCGCGCGACACGTACCGGCGGGTGGTGGAGCCGTCGGAGTTCGGCCTGGTGGTGGTGAGCGTCCCGTTGGCCACGCCGTACAGCTCGCCCGGCGCGGTGACGGTGATGGCGAAGCGGGCCTTGTCGCCCGGGCGGTCGTTGCACGGGAACACGGTGTGCGCACCGTCCGGCTGGCCGGCCACCGCGAAGCCGTCGGGTGTCACCACCCAGCCGGTGTGCGGCAGCGCGGCCCGCGGGTCGGCCGTGTACGCGACCTCCACCCGCAGCGCGGCGCCGCGCCGTACCGCCCGGGCCGGCACCACGGTCAGCTTCTCGTCGTGCTTCCGGAACCGCGCCGGCCGGCCGTCGACCCGGACGGAGCGCACGTCCAGCCCGAGGGCGTCCAGCTCCAGGCTGGGCAGCGCGGTGAGCGCGCGGGCGGTCAGCACGGTGGTGCCGTCCACGGTGCGGGTGTCGGCCCGGTACGTGAAGGCGAGGTCGTAGGCGAGCGCGTCGTAGTCGGTGGTGCCCAGCCCGGGGAACACCGGATCCCCGGTGCCGTTCCCCGTGCCCACGTCGGTGCCCACGTCGGTGCCCACCCCCGGGCCGGCGCCCGGCGCCGGGGCGGCCGCGACCGGCGGGGCGAGACCGAGCAGTGCCGCGCCCAGCGCGAGCGCGGCGGCGAGGACGGGGCGGTACCTGGACAAGGCGATCACCTCTCTCGTGTCGTGCGGCCCGCCGCACGGACCGGGCGACACCCGGTTCCGTGGAGCGACCTTAAGGACACGGAACGTAGCAGAGGGGTCCGACAACCCCGCCGGGTTCCAGCCGTTCCCGCCGACCCCGCCGGAGCCGCGCGACACGCGGTCGTCCCCCGGACGGACCACCGTGGTAGCCGAGCGGCTGCGCAGTGTCATAGGTTCGAAGAGCCCCACCCCCTGACGGGCGGGGCCACGGCCGTCGGAGAACCTGGCCAGGTCCGGCGGCCGTACTCATGCCTACGGTGCCTACGGTCGCACCCGCGCGGCGCGGCCGCACCCGTGCACCGCCCCGCCGCCGTTCCCACCGCTGTTTCCTCCCGCCGTTCTTCGCGCCGTTCCGGCTGCTGTTCCGCCACCGTTCCTGCCACCGGTCGCGCGCCCCCGGCGGTGCTCCCGCCGTACGCGCCGGCCGCGCGCGCCGGCCACCTCGTAGGCTGGGCAGCCGCGCCGGCCGCCCGCAGCCCCGCCGGTGCACCGGACCGGCAGGAGCAGCCCGTGACCAGCCCGCAGTTCGTGGTGATCGGCGAGTGCGTCGCCGACGTCGTCCGCACCGACGGCGCGCCCGACACCGTCCACCCCGGCGGCAGTCCGGCCAACGTCGCGTACGGACTGGCCCGGCTCGGGACGCCGACCACTTTGCTGACCCAGCTCGGCGACGACCCGTACGGGCGGCTGATCCGGGCCCACCTCGAATCGGCCGGCGTCGCCGTCCTCACCGGCCCGGCCGGGGGCCTGCGCACCCCCTCCGCCGTGGTCCGGCTCGACGGGGAAGGACGGGCCCGCTACACCTTCGACATCGGCTGGACCCTCCCGGCCGGTGAACTCCCGCACCCGCCGGGACACCTGCACATCGGCTCGATCGCCGCGGTCACCGAGCCCGGCGCGGCCGCCGTGCTCGACCTGGTCGAGCGGTGGCGCGGCCGGGCGGGCGTCAGCTACGACCCCAACGTCCGCCCGGCGCTGCTGGGCGGTCACGCCGACGCCGTCCGGCGGGTCGAGCGGTGCGTGGCGCTCAGCGACCTCGTCAAGGCCAGCGACGAGGACCTCGGCTGGCTCTACCCGGGCCGGGAGCCCGAGGAGGTGGCCCGCCACTGGCTCGGCCTCGGCCCGGCCACCGTCGCGGTCACCCTCGGGCCCGACGGTGCCTTCGCGCTCACCGCCGACGGCCGCCGCGCCGAGGTGCCGGCCCGCCCGGTCGAGGTGGCCGACACCGTCGGCGCCGGCGACTCCTTCATGGCCGCCCTGCTCCACGCCCGCCACGGCGGCGCCGGCCTCGACGAGGCCCTGACCCGGGCGGCCGCCGCCGCGGCCCTGACCGTCGCCCGCCCCGGCGCCAACCCGCCCGACGCCGCCGAACTGGCGGAGGCCCTGGCCGCTCCGGCGTCCTGAAGGCACCCTCCGGGCCCGCCGACGACCCGGCCGGCGGCCCTCACCCGCCGCGCCCGGAGCGTGACCGCCCGGCGGGCGCCGCCGATCGTCCGCAAGCGCCCCGGTCCCGCGGCGGCCAGGCACCCCGCCCCGGACCGCCTGGCCCCGGACGCCCCGCCCCGCCCTGCCCTGCCCTGCCCTGCCGCGGATACTCCCTCCGGCGCCCCGCTCGCCGCCGTGCCGCTCGCCGCCGTGCCGCCCGGGGGCGTCCGGCCCTCATCCCGCTCCCAGCGGACGGGCCTCCTGCGTCTCGGAATCGAAGCTGCGGGCCGCGTCGAAGGTCCCGGTGAGGTCGGGGAGACGCCCGAGCAGGTCGTGCGCGAGCGTGACGTCCTCCGGGACGAGGCGGCGGGTGAGGGACAGGTGCGGGGACCAGCGGCCCGGGACGTAGTGCCGGTCCGGCTCCTCGGCGCCGTCCAGCACCTCCCAGACCCGCTGGTGCAGCAGCATCAGGTCGACGGTCGGCACCACCGACCGGCTGAGCACCCGGCGTCGGCTGCGGGCGCTGAACGAGAGCAGCCCGGTCAGCCGGACCGGCAGCGGCAGGGCGTCCCGAAGGAGCGTGTCGAGCCGCTCGGCGGCTCCGTCGGGCATCCGGGCGCACGAGGCCAGGGTCAGGTGCGGGCGGTGGCCGGCGTGGGTGTTGTGCGCGAGGCTGTCCACGCCGCCGTCGGCCAGCTGCTGCCAGAGCGTGCGAACGGCGCGGTCGAACGGCGCGTCGCAGAGCAGCTCAACGGTCTGCACGCGGTCCGCCCGAGGTCGGGGACTGGGCCTGGTCGTCGGCGGGGCCGGGCGTGAGGTCCTTGCCGTACCAGACCTCGGAGTACGGACCGCTGTTGTACGCGGGGATCTCGTGGTACCCGTTCCGCAGGTACAGCGCGCGGGCCTCGACCAGGTCGAGCCGGGTGTCGAGCACGATCCGCTCCGCCCCCAGCGCCCGCGCCGCCTCGTCGACGGCGGCCAGCAGCTGCGCGCCCCCGCCGGTGCCGCGCCGGGCGGGGCGGACGTACACCCTGGTCAGCTCCACCGTGCGGGCGTCGAGCACGCGCAGGCCGGCGCAGGAGTCGGCCACCCCGCCGTAGCGCCCGAGCAGGAACACCCCGGCGGGCGGGGCGAGGTCGTCGCTGGGCGAGTCCGCCAGCCCGGTCTCGATCTCCTCCGTCGTGCCCTCCCGGCCGAGGTGGAGCCGGTAGTACCGGTTGGCGACGTCCACGTAGTACTCCCGCAGCAACGCCAGGGCCTCCGCGGACCCGACGTCGGCGGCCGAAACGGCCCAGGTCATCTCGGTAGTACGTGTCCCGCTGATCGTCATGCGCGCATTATCGGCGCCCGGCCGCCCCGGTGACGAACGGTTTTCGATCATCCCCGGAACCGGCACCGCCGCTGCTCCGGCCCGCCCGTGCGGGGTACGGTTCCGTCCCGTGGAACCACGCCCGCTGCTCCTGCTGGACGTCGACGGACCGCTCAACCCGTACTTCGCCACCCCGGCGGAGCGCCCGCCGGGGCGCCGGCCCTTCCGGACCGAGCCCGCCTGGGCCGCCCGCCCGGTGGAGGTCTGGCTGGACCGCGCGCACGGCGAGCTGCTGCGGGCGCTCCCGTTCGACCTGGCCTGGGCGACCACCTGGCAGGACGGTTCACTCTTGCACCATGTTCCCGACCTGCGGAAACGAGCTGATGTGCAAGGGGCCACGTCCCTGCTCGGGGCACCCGGGGACACTGCACGGGGCATGGTTCGCGAGGCATGGCGCGCACCTCCGATCTGTCAGGAGTGACGGTTTGATGACTGTCCGTCATGGGAAGATCCGCGCAGGGTCGGCAGCGAGCCGACCGGTAAGGAGACAGCCATGCCCGAGACGCCCAACTCCAAGGGACCCGCGAAGGTGCAGATGTCACCCGAGCAGCTGGCAAACCTCGGACTGACCTCCACCCCCGCAGCAACGGCACCCACGGAACCGGCGCTGATCCCGGCAGACCAGATCAAGCCCGAGGACGCCGCGACCCTGTCGATCGAGTACCGGAACGGCGTGGCCGTGATCGTCGCGAGCGGGGGGAAGTACGTCCCGTCCGAGCTTCCCGTTGTGAGCAGTTCCGGCGCGGTGTACGCGGCTCGATTCGCCTGGGTGAACGGCCATGCGGTCCTCCACACGCCCGATCCGGTGTCCGCCCCGGTGTCCGCCCCGGCGCCCACGCAGCCCGACTGGGTCGCGCTGGGCGACAGTTACACGGCCGGCGTGTTCGTGTCCGACCCGGCTTCATCGCACGGGGCGCCGGACTTCCTCGCTGTCGACAGGTACGAAGCGGACGACTTCACTCAGCGCTGACAGTCGCCCACCGCCCCGGTTCGGACCTCTCACGGTCTGCACCGGGGCGGCGTGCTGTCAGAACGGCGGACGTTCGGCGTTGAAGTCCCGCCGCGGCTTGGCCTTGTGCTACGGGCAGCACAGCGCCCACACGTTGCCGTCCGTGCCCTCGCCGCGGTCGTCACCTGCCGCGAGCGACCGGCGACGCCGACGAGGTTGTCCGGTAGAGCGGGACGGCGATGGGCAGCTCGACGGCGGCGACCTGGCGGGTGCGGTAGCCAGGTCGGCCGGCGGCTGCCCCAACCCACGTTCCGGCGGTGTCCTTCGACATCCGGTGCCAGTCGCACAGCGCGCGCCGCGGTGAGGGTGAAGGCAGCCTCCACGGCCACAACGCCCGCGACGCCATCGCCTCCCGCTGGGGCAATCGCGTCTGAGGAGCTGTGCTCAGGGCCCCGTCTCTGTGCTTGCGCGTCGTGGCTGATCTTGGACTTGCCGCACAAATCGAACGTGGTCAAGACTCCGAGCAGCTGCCTGACAGGACAGCTATTCATCGCGGTGAGCGCCGGAGGTAGACATGGCGACCGAGCAGACGAACGACGAAGGCACGGCGCCCAAGAAGGACGGTTTCGCCAATGGCGAGGTGATCACCATCGAGGGTGAGGAGCACGTCATCGTCAAGGAAGACGAAGCCCTGAACCCCGGCGAGTGAAGTGATCTGACGAGTAGTCAAGGGCCCGGCCTCAACCAATGAGGACGGGGCTCTTGCCCATCGCGGCGGGTGAGCCCCTGGCCGGCCCTTTCCACTTCCCACCTCACGGCCTCGGGGGGAGGTCCCGTGGCACGCCGCAGGACACCGGGTGGCCGGCCCCTTCGGCGAGTCCCTGCGGATCGCGCGGACAATCGTCCACTGCGAGGTGTGTCCGGACTCCGAGGCCCCGCTCGCCGCTGCCCACGAACTGTGGGCGCACGACATGAACGGGCCTGCGCAGCCGGTGAGCACGTTCCCGTGAAGGCCGCCCGACTGTTGGAGGAGTACGCCGACAGGGAGGCGGCCCGGTTCAGCCAGGGCTGGGTGTCCCCGCGTGTGCGGGGCACAGAACGCCCCTACTGGCAGCGCCGGCCATCGTTGAGGGCCCATCCCCACCGTCGTGGGGGTGCTTCCTGACCTCCGACTCCAGCGCGCCCGTGTCCTCAAACGGTCGCGACATCCGTCCGTCGACGGCCGGGTGGAGTTTGCTGGTCAACCCGCCCCGTGAGCGGCCGAGCGCCCGGTTCCGGCCCTGTCTTCTCGCGCCCCGGCGGCCTGCCGGTGAGCCCTCACGACTTTGACGGCACCGCCTGGTTCGGGCGGATCGCGGCCTCGATGTGGGCGAGTTGGGCGGCGAGGATCTCCTCGAACGCGGCGCGGCGGTCCACCCCGAGGGGGCGGACGTCGCGGGCGAAGTGGGCGAGGTTCGGGAAGCGTTCGGGGTCGGCGCCCAGGACCGCCACGCGGAACAGCTCCATGCCCTGTTCGTGCTCCTCCGGGGTGACCGCGCTGACCCCGGCCTCGGAGGCGATCAGCGCGGCGAGGAGGACCGCGGTCCGGTGGTAGTGCGTCGGGATCTCCTCGTCGGGCAGTCCCGACGCGCGCAGCGCCTCCAGCGCCTCTTCCATGACCAGCCGGGAGCCGGTGCCGCTGGACGCGTAGCGCCCCCAGACCGCGGCGAGTTGGGGCTGTCGGCCGAAGGCCTCTCGCACGCGCAGGGCCAGGGAGGTGATGCGCTGCTTCCAGTCGCCCTCGGGGCGGTAGCCGTCCATCGCGGCCAGGAGGATCCGGTCGGCGACCGCGCGCAGCAGTTCGGTCTTGCTGCGGAAGTGCCGGTAGAGGCTGGAGGAATCGGTTCCGAGGACCGCGGCCAGCTTGCGCACGCTGAACGACTCCGCGTCGTCCGTGCGCAGCAGCTCCGCCGCCGCATCCAGGATCTCTTCGGGGGACCAACGCCTTCGGCCTGCCATCGGGCTCCTCTCGCCGGGTCCCAGCCTACCTGTGCACTTGGTGTTGCACGCACCGTGTGCATAATGAGGACATGGGTGTGCCGGCGGGCCGGCACGCCACTCGTGCCCTGTTTGTCCCGGTCGGGCGACCGATGCGGCGCTCACCCCGGGGAACACGAAAGGACGCATGACGTGAAGAACCCACTGGATTCGGCGGCGCTGAACGCAGCCGTCGAGAACGTCCACCGCGCCGGGATGCCGGGCCTGTTCGCCGAGGTGCGTGACGGCGACCAGGTCTGGCGCGGTGCCGCCGGGGTCGCCGATGTCGCCACCGGTCGCCCCGTCACCGCCGACATGCGGCACCGCGTCGGCAGCATCACCAAGACCTTCACCGCCGCCGCGGTCCTGCAACAGGTCGAGAGCGGCCGGATCGGCCTCGACACACCGATCAGCCGGTACCTTCCGGGGCTGGTCCCCGGAGAACGCGGTGACGCCATCACGGTCCGGATGCTGATCAACCACACCAGCGGCCTCGCCGAGTACCTCCCGTACGCCTACCCCTCCCTCAAGGCGTTCCCCGCCCTCGCGGACACCGGGCCCCAGAGTCTGGACGACCACCGGCTCACGCGGTTCGACCCCGCCGACCTGATCGGGATGGGCGTCACCGCACCCGCGGTCGGCGCCCCGGGCGGCACACCGGGGGTGTACTCCAACACCAACTACCTGCTCCTCGTCCGACTCCTGGAAGTGGTGACCGGCACCACGGCCGAGCAGTACATCACCCGGAACGTCATCGAGCGCGCCGGGCTCCGGGACACCGAACTCCCCTCCGGACCGTACGTCGACGGCCCGCACTCGCAGCTCTACGAGGCGTGGTTCGGCATGATCGACCCGCCGCGCGACTACAGCGTCTACGACATGTCGTGGGTGGGGCCGTCGGCCTCGCTGATATCGACCGTCGCGGACCTCAACCGCTTCTACGGCATGCTGCTGGCCGGGGAGATCGTCAGCCCGTCGTCGCTGGCGCAGATGCAACGCACGGTCCCGGTCGTCTCCCAGGAGGGCAGGACGATCGACTACGGCCTCGGCCTGCACCCGATGGAGGATCCCGGGCAGGGCGTCTTCTGGGGCCACGGCGGCACGGTCTGGGGTGGTGGAGCGCTGGCCATGACCCGTGCCGACGGCAAGCGGCAAATGGCGGTCGCGGTGAACCTGCAGAGGTGGAACAGGCTCGATTCCTCCGGCAGGCCGCAGCCCCATCCCATCGACGGCGCGCTCGCGACCCTGTACCGCCTGGCGATGTACGGCTGACCGGGACGCGGACGCCGTGGCGGCCGAGCGCGTTGGGGGTTCGCGTGCCCGGGCGAGTGAATGCGAGTACGACGTCTCGTCCAAGGCGTCGTGCTCGCGCTCGTCGGCGGGCGGCGCCCGCAACGGGAGCCGGTGGTGCTCGCCGGCGGGTGGCCGCTGCCGCTCGGGCCCGCTCCCTGCTCGCCGCCGTCCGCGCCTCGGGCCACGCCGCCGCGCGCGCCCCGACCCGCCCCGCCCCGCGCGCGCCCCGCCCCGACCCGCGCCCCGGGCCGGGTGAAGGCGCCCGGTGAAGGCGCCCGGGGGTGAAGGTGCCCCCGGTGAAGGTGCCGGGCGGGGGCGCTGCGTGAGGGCCCTCGGGCGGCGTCCGGCTGCGCCGCCCGGGTGACGGGGGGATTGAGTGGTCGGCGTGGCGGGGGAGCAGTGGGTCCATGGATAGACCATCAGATTGTCGTATTAGCGGGTTTCTGAGGGGGCATCACCGGAGCCGCGCCGGGCTGGTCGCGGCGGTGTGCCTGGCCGCCGTGGTCGCGGGCTGCGGCGGGCCGACCGGGGGCCCGGCGGCGCCGGAGCCGGCGCGGGCCGGGGTGAGCGCGGCGCCCGGACCCGGGGCGCCCGCGGGCGGGGCGCCGGCCGACAAGGGCGCTCCGCGTCCGCCCGCCGTGCCGCTGTCCCTGCCGGGGCCCGCCCGTGCGGAGGAGGAGACCAGCAGCGAGGCGGTGGCCCGCAAGGCCGAGGCCGTCCGGACCGCGCTGGAGACCGCCCACCGCTGGGGGCTGGAGCGTCCGCCGCTGCCCGCGCCGCCGCGCCCGGCGAGCAGGCCGGAGCTGCACGCGGCCTCGGGGGTGAAGCTCGCCGACGGCCTGCCGCCGGTGGTCTACCGGGTGCCCACCGACGAGAGGATCGTCTTCCTCACGGTCGACGACGGCGCGGAGAAGGACCCGGAGTTCAGCCGGATGGCCGCCGAACTGGGGATCCCGCTCTCCACCTTCGTCGCCGACTACCTGGCCCGCTCCGACTACGGGTACTTCCGCCGGCTCGCGGCCCAGGGCGACGCGGTGAACAACCACACGATCAACCACCGCAACCTCAAGGTCCTCGGCTACGAGACCCAGCGGGAGGAGATCTGCAACCAGCAGGACCAGCTGGAGCAGCAGATCGGCGCCCGCCCCCGGCTCTTCCGGCCCCCGTACGGCGAGTACAACGAGGACACCCTGCGGGCGGCCGCCTCCTGCGGCATCGAGGCGGTGCCGCTCTGGAACGAGGAGGCCTTCCCGGACCGGATGGAGTACCGCCAGCTCGACCAGCGCCTGCACTCGGGCGACATCATCCTCACCCACTTCCGGGGCACCGACCTCTGGCCGGGCACCATGACCGACCTGCTCCGCAAGGTCGTCGAGGAGGTCACCGCGCAGGGCTTCGCGCTGGCCCGGCTGGACGACTACCTGTAGCAGTCGCTACCCGTAGCAGCCGCGCGGCGGGCCACCGGCGGGCCCGCCCCGTCGGCCGGTGCCGCCCGGTGCCGCCCGGTGCCGCGCGGGGGGTGTCGCCCGGTGCCCCGGTGCCCCGGTGCCCCGGTGCCCCGGTGCCCCGGTGCCCCGGTGCCCCGGTGTCCCGGTGCCGGCCGCCCGCCCGCCGCTCAGTCGAGCGAGAGGGCGTCGAGGTACACCCAGGCGCCCTCGTGCCGGACGAAGCGGCTGTGCTCGGTGAGGACGCCCTCCTCCCGGCCCTCGGTGTAGTGGGCGCGGAAGGCCACCGTGCCCTCGGCGTGGAACGCTCCGCCCTCGGAGCCGGAGAGCACCTCCAGGCGGACCCAGCGCAGCCCCGGGTCGAAGTCGACCGAGTCCGGCCGGGTGTCGGGGTGCCAGGTGCGCAGCAGGTAGGCCTCGTCGCGGGCGGCGAAGGCGCTGAACCGCGAGCGCATCAGGGCCTCGGCCGTGGTCGCGGCGGCCTGGCCGCGGTGCAGGCGGCCGCAGCACTCGCCGTACGTCGCGGGCAGCCCGCAGGGGCAGGGGGAGGAGGGGAGCAGGCGGGGCGCGGGCGCGGCGGCGCGGGGCGCGGGGCGTCGTCGGGACATGGCGTACATTCTGGCCCCTGTCCGGGGCGGCTCCCGCCCACCCTGCCGCCCACCCTGTCGTACGCCGGGTCGGCCGGCCGGGTGCCCGACCGGATGCGCGGCGCGTGCGCGACCGTCCGACCGCTTGCCCGCCGGTGTGCCCGACCGTCCGGTCGGATGTGCGCAACCGACCCCGCCGCCACCGCCGCCGGCGCACTGGCCGCCGCCGCACTCGCGACTCACAGTCACTGTTGTACGCACAGTGACCGTCGGCGCCACCGCCGCCGTTCCGCCCCGCGCCGGGTGGCGCGGCCGCTGACCTGGCAGGTCTCTGACAATCAATTGGCCGGAACCGGCCTTGCGTCTCCGGCGGAACGGCGTCGGCCGTCTCCCGGAACCCGTTGGGGACGAACGTAGCGTCAACGGCCGCCGATGCCAAGGGTCCTGACAATCAGTGCGAAATCACCGGCGAACCCTCACGTCTGCGCACCGATGGGGAGGGTGATTGAGGTGATCTTTCCGGCATATCGAACGAGTGACGGAAATGTGCTGGTCATCAGAAGATCTTTACCCCACCATCTCCGGGGGCACACCGACCGTTTCTCGCCGACCACAAGTCGGAGCAGCAACACCCTCAGGAGAGTTGATGAGTTCGACGGGACATCCTCCGCTGGACCCGGCAGCATCGCCGGCCGAGCTGTTCGCCGCTCAGGCCCGGCGCACCCCCGAAGCCACCGCCGTGATCGACGGCCGGACGAGGCTGACGTACCGTGAACTCGACGCCGCGGTCGACGTGGTGACAGCACGCCTGGCCGACGCCGGGGTCCGGGCCGAGACCTTGGTCGGGGTCTGCCTGCCGCGAACGGCGAACCTCGTGGTCACCCTGCTGGCGGTCCTGCGGGCCGGCGGTGCGTACGTGCCGCTCGACCCGGCCTACCCGCGCGACCGCCTCGAACTGGTCGTCGGCGACGCCCAGGCCCCCGTGGTGGTGACCGACCGTGCCCACGAGCACCTGTTGGCCGGCGCCGGCGCCACCCTCCTCCACGTCGACGGCGACGTCCCCGCCACAGGGACGCCCATCTCCGCCGCAGGGACGCCCACCCTCGCCGCCGCCACTCCCGCCCCGGCCGACGCCGACGGGCTCGCCTACGTCCTCTACACCTCCGGCTCCACCGGCCGCCCCAAGGGCGTCGCGGTCACCCGGCGCGGCGTCAACGCCATGCTCCGCTGGGCCGCACGGACCTACACCCCGGCCGACCTGGCCGGCGTGCTGTTCGGCACCTCCGTCTGCTTCGACATCTCCGTCTACGAGCTGTTCCTCCCACTCGCCGTCGGCGGCACGCTCGTGGTGGCCGAGAACGTCCTCGCGCTCCCCGAACTGCCCGCCCGCGAGGAGGTGACCCTGGTCAACACCGTGCCCAGCGCGATGGCGGCGCTGCTGCGCGGCGACGGCCTCCCCGGCGGCGGCGGGCTGCCGGACGGCGTGCGGGTGGTCAACCTGGCGGGCGAGGCGCTGCCGCGCCGCCTCGCGGACAAGGTGTACGCCCAGCCCAAGGTGGAACGGCTCTACAACCTCTACGGCCCCACCGAGGACACCGTCTACTCCACCTGGTCGCTGGTCGGCCGCCACGAGACCGGCGAGCCGGTCATCGGCCGCCCGCTGGAGGGCACCGTCGGCCACGTCCTCGACGAGCAGCGGATACCCGTGCCGGACGGCGGCATCGGGGAGCTGTACCTCTCCGGCGAGGGCCTGGCCCGCGGCTACCACGGCCGCCCCGACCTCACCGAGGAGCGGTTCGTCACCGTCGACGGCGTGCGCTGCTACCGCACCGGCGACCTCGTCCGCCGTCTGCCGGACGGCGACCTGGAGTACCACGGCCGCGTCGACCACCAGGTGAAGGTCCGCGGCTTCCGGGTCGAGCTCGGCGAGATCGAGGCGGTGCTCACCGCGCACCCCGCCGTCGAGGCCGCAGCCGCCGTCGTCCAGCGCGACGAGGCCGGCGACTACCTGGCCGCCTTCGTCCAGCCCGCGCCCGGCACCGCCGAACCGTCCCCCGCCGAACTGCGCGCCCACTGCGCCGCCGCCCTGCCCGGCTACATGGTGCCGCTGGCCGTCGCCGTCCTGGAGAGCCTGCCGCTCACCCCCAACGGCAAGACCGACCGCAAGGCGCTTCCCGCGGTCGCCCGGAGCCGGGCCGGCCACGAGCTGTTCGTCGCCCCCCGCACCCCCGTCGAGACCCGCATCGCCGAACTCTGGCAGGGCCTGCTCGGCGTCCCCGAGGTCGGCGTGCACGACGTCTTCCTCGACCTCGGCGGGCACTCGCTGCTCGCCGCCGGACTGCTGGCCCGGATCGAGCGCGAGTTCGGCACCCGGGTGCCGCTCGCCGAGTTCTTCGCCGCGCCTACCGTCGCCGCACTGGCCGTCCGGGTCGCCAACGGCGGCGGCGGACGCCGCTCCGTCGCACCCCCCGAGCGCGGGGCCGGACTGCCCGCCCGCGCCACCAGCTTCCAGCGCGAACTCCGGCTGCACGAGTCGATCCAGGCCGGCAGCCCCCTCTACAACGTGCCGCTGCTCGTCCGGGCCGACGGCGTCCTCGACCGCGAGGCCCTCGGCCGCGCCGTGACCGAGGTGGTCCGCCGGCACGAGGTGCTGCGCACCGCGCTGCGCGGCGTCGAGAACCCGCGCGGGGACGAGGGCGAGGTCAGCGCGGAGGTCCGCCCGCCCTACCCCGTCGACGTCCCGCTGCTCGACCTCACCGGCGCCGACGAGCAGGCCCTCGACGCCGCGCTGCGCGCCGAGGCCGCCCGGCCGCTCGACCTGGCCGGCGGCAGGCTGCTGCGCGTCCTCGCGGTGCGGACCGGCGAGGACCGGCACGAGCTGCTGTTCACCGTCCACCACGCCGCGATGGACGGCTGGGCCGCGGGGCTGCTGCTCGCCGAGATCGCCCGCGCCCACCGGGACGGCGAGCTGCCCGAACCCGCCCTCCAGCTCTCCGACGTCGCCCGCTGGGAGGAGCGCGCGGTGGCGGCCGGCCAGGAGGCGGCCCGGCGCTGGAGCGAGCGGCTGCGCGGGCTGGACGCCGAGCAGCACCTGCCCGGCGACCGCTCCCGCCCCAACCCGCAGGACATCGCGGGCCGCCGGATCGCCCGCCGGCTCGACGCCGAGCTGATCCACTCCACCGAGCGCTGGGCCGCCCAGGAGGGCGCCAGCCTCTACATGGCCGTGCTCGCCGCGCTCGGCGGGGTCCTGCACCGCTACACCGGCCGCACCGACTTCGCGGTGATCAGCCCGTTCGCCGTCCGGCCCGTCCCCGAGCTGGAGCAGGTCCTCGGCTCGCTGATCAACACCGTGGCACTGCGCTTCGACGCGGCCGGCACCGACACCTTCCGCGACCTGGTCTCCCGGGTCCGCTCGGTCGTCCTGGACGCCGCCGAGCACAGCGGCCACCCGTTCGTCGACCACGCCCGCCGCTTCGGCGGCTCGGGCGGGCTCACCGCCTCGCCGATCTCCCAGGTGCTGCTCGCCGTCCAGAACCACCCGGTGGCCGCCGTCGAACTGCCCGGCCTCAGCCTGCGGTTCACCGCCGAGGTGTGCAACGGCACCGCCAAGACCGACCTCTCGATCTTCCTGGAGTTCCCGGCCGACGGCCCGCTGCTCTCCGCCGAGTACCGCACCTCGCGCTACGAGGAGCGGTCCGTCCGGGCCGTGCTGGACCACCTGGTCGCGCTGCTCACCGCCGCCGTCGCCGAACCCGACCGTCCGCTCGGCGAGTTCGCCATGCTCTCCGCCGCCGAACTCACGGAACTCGCGGAACTCGCCGGACTCGCCGCCGAGGAGCCGGGCAACCGCACCGCGGCGCCGGTCCCCGACGCCCGGCTGCACGAGCTGGTCGCGGCCCAGGCGGCCCGCACCCCGGACGCGGTCGCCGTCTCCGCCGCCGACGGCGTCCTCGACTACGCCGGACTCGACGACGCCGCCGACCGGTTGGCCCACCTGCTGGCCGCCCGCGGCGCCGGTCCGGGGAGCCTGGTCGGGGTCGCCGTCCGGCGCGGCCGGCTGCTGCCCGCCGCCCTGCTCGGCGTGCTGCGCAGCGGCGCCGCCTACCTGCCGCTCGACGTCGACCAGCCGCTCGTCCGCAACCGCGGCGTCCTCGACGACGCCGGCGTCACCCTGCTGGTCGCGGAGACCGCGACGGCGGGCGACCCGCTGCTGGACGGCCGCGAGGCCGTTCTGGTGGACGGCCCCGAGCACGCCGCCGCCCCCACCGGGGCGCCCGCCGTCACCGTCGGTCCGGAGGACCGCGCCTACCTGCTGTACACCTCCGGCTCCACCGGCCGCCCCAAGGGCGTCGCCGTCCCGCACCGCGCGATCGTCAACTTCCTCACCTCGATGGGCCGCGAACCCGGCCTCACCGGGCAGGACGTGATGGCCGCCGTCACCACCGTCACCTTCGACATCGCCGGCCTGGAGCTCTGGCTGCCGCTGGTAACCGGCGCCCGGGTGGAGATCGCCGACCGGGCCACCGCCACCGACGGCCACGCGCTGGCCCGCTGGCTGACGGACCGCGGTGTCACCCACCTCCAGGCCACCCCCGCCACCTGGCGGATGCTGCTGGAGGCCGGCTGGTCCGGCGACCCCGGCCTGACCGCCCTGTGCGGCGGCGAGGCCCTCACCGCCGACCTCGCCGGGGCGCTGCTCCCGCGCGTGGGCGCGCTGTGGAACCTGTACGGTCCGACCGAGACCACCGTCTGGTCCACCGCGCAGCGGGTCACCCCCGAACTCGCCGCCCACGGAGGCGTGGTGGCGCTCGGCGCGCCCATCGCCAACACCCGGCTGCACCTGCTCGACTCCGCGGGTCTGCCCGTCCCGGTCAACGGCGTCGGCGAGCTCTGCATCGCCGGCGCGGGCGTCGCGCTCGGCTACCACGGCCGCGACGACCTCACCGCCGAACGGTTCACCGCCGAACCCGGCGGCCCCGACGGCGCGCTGATGTACCGCACCGGCGACCTCGTCTGCCGCCGCGCCGACGGCCGGCTGGAGTACCACGGCCGCGCCGACGCCCAGGTCAAGCTCCGCGGCTTCCGCATCGAGCTCGGTGAGATCGAGGCCGCGCTCGCCGCGGTCCCGGGGGTGGCCGCGGCGGCCGTCCGGCTCGTCGGAACCCCGGCCGGCCCGGTCCTCGCCGGGTACGCCGTCCCCGGCACTCCCGGCACTCCCGGCACCCCCGGCACCCCGCCCACCGGGGACGGGCCCACCGGGGAGGGGCTCACCGAGGACGACCTGCGCACCGCGCTCGCCGAGCGGCTGCCCGACTACATGGTGCCCGCCGCGCTCGTCCTGCTCGACGCGCTCCCGCTGACCCCCAGCGGCAAGGTCGACCGGGCCGCGCTGCCCGCTCCGCAGCTCGGCGGCGCCGGGGCCCCGCCCGAGGGCGACTGCGAGGAACTCCTCGCCGACCTCTGGCAGGAGGTCCTCGGGGTCGAACGGGTCGGCCGGCACGACGACTTCTTCACCGTCGGCGGGCACTCGCTGCTCGCCACCCGGCTGCTCACCAAGGTCCGCGACACCTTCGAGACGGACTTGCCGCTGCGCACCATCTTCGAGGCCCGCACCCTGGCCGCGCTGGCCCGCCGCATCGAGGAGCGGATGCTCGCCGAGATCGGCGACCTCGACGACCCGAACGACCTCGATGACCCGAACGACCTCGACGACCCGCACGGCCACGCCGATCCGGACGACCTGAGCGACCTCGACCGCCCGACCGACCCCGACGGCGCCGGCGACCCCGGCGCGTCCGGGGACCCGCACCACGAGACGGCCGCCGGTACCGCCGGCGCCCGGACGGGGGAGACCGCATGACCGACCAGCCCACCACCGGGACCACCCAGGACCCGGAGGCCCGACGGCAGGAGCTGCTCCGCCGCCGCCTCGCCAGGGCGAAGGCCAACGCCAAGGCCAACGCCAAGGCCAACGCCCAGGCCGCCGCGGCCGGCGGCACCGGCGACCGCTACGCCATCGCCCCGCGCCCCGACGGCACCCCGGCGCCGCTCTCCTCGGCCCAGCGCCGGATGTGGTTCCTCGCCCAGTACGAGCCCGACAGCGCCGCCTACCACATCCCGCTCGCCCTGCACATCGACGGCGAACCCGACCCGACCGTGCTCCACGCGGCCCTCACCGACGTCCTCACCCGGCACGAGGTGCTCCGCACCGCCTACCCGACCGTCGACGGCGAGGTCCGCCCGGAGCCGCTGCCCGCCGAGCGCCTCACCCTCACCACCGCGGACGTCCCCGCCGACCGGGTCGACGCCTGGCTGGAGACCGAGGCCCACCGCCCCTTCGACCTCGCCGTCGACCTGCCGCTGCGCGCCGCCCTGCTGCGCACCGGCGACGGCGCCGTACTCAGCCTGGTGCTGCACCACATCGCCGCCGACGGCTGGTCGATCGGGGTCCTGTTCGGCGACCTCGCGACCGCCTACGCGGCCCGGCGCGAGGGCCGGGCGCCCGAGTTCCCGCCGCTGACCGTCCAGTACGCCGACGTCGCGCACTGGCAGCACACCGAACTCGCCGCCGAGCTCGACCGGCAGCAGGCCTGGTGGCAGGAGCGCCTGCGCGGCGCCACCGCCACCGTCACCGTGCCCACCGACCGCCCCCGGCCGGCCGTGGCCGGCACCGCCGGCGCCCGGTTCACCGCCGAGCTGGGCGCCGAGCGCACCCGCCGGATCCGGGCACTCGCCGAACAGACCGGCACCACCGTCTACATGGTGCTGCTCGCCGCCCTGCAGACCGTCCTCGGCCGCTACACCGGCAGCGAGGACGTGACCGTCGGCACCCCGGTCGCCGGGCGCACCCGCAGCGAGACCGAGCCGCTGGTCGGCTGCTTCGTCAACACGCTGGCGATGCGCACCGACCTCTCCGGCGACCCGACCGTCCGCCAGCTGCTGGACCGCGTACGGGAGTCCGCCCTCGGCGCGTTCGGCCACCAGGACCTGCCGTTCGAGCGGCTGATCGACGCGCTCGGCCTGGAGCGCGAACTCGCCCACACCCCGCTCTTCCAGGTCCTGCTCAACGTCCACAACCAGGCCGAGGCCCGGCCGGGGCTGCCCGGCCACGCCGTGGACTGGCGGCCGATCGGCACCGACACCGCCAAGTTCGACCTGTCGGTGGCCGTCGTCGACACCGGCGGTGAACTGGCCGCCGACCTGGTCTGGCGCACCGAGCTGTACGACGAGCCGACCGTCCGCCGCGTGCTCGGCCACCTCACCACCGTGCTCGACGCGATGGCCGAGGCCCCCGACCGCCCGCTCGCCGACCTGCCCCTGCTCACCCCGTCCGAGCAGCGGCAACTCGCCGAGTGGGACGACACCCTGCGCGGCTGGGACCTCGGCGGCACTCTGCACGGCCTGGTCGAGGAGCAGGCCCGCCGCACCCCCGGCGCGCCCGCCGTCCGCGGCGCCGACGGCGTCCTCAGCTACGCCGAACTCGACCACCGGGCCAACGCGCTGGCGCACCGGCTGCGGGCGCTCGGCGTCGGCCCGGACCGCCCGGTGGGGCTGCTGGTCGAGCGCTCCGCCGCCCTGGTGGTCGGGATGCTCGGCATCCTCAAGGCCGGCGGCGCCTACCTGCCGCTCGACCCGGTCTACCCGGACGAGCGCATCCACGGACTGCTCGACGCCGCCGGGGCCGCCGCCGTGGTGACCACCGAGGACCTGCGCGGCCGGTCGGCCCCCGGGATCCCGGCGGTGGTGCCGGACGGCTCGGCCACCGCCGACGCGCCCGAGGTGGACGTCCGGCCCGAGCACCTCTGCTACCTGGTCTTCACCTCCGGCTCCACCGGTGCGCCCAAGGGCGTCGCCGTCGAGCACCGCAACTACCGCAACTACCTGCACGGCCTGCGCGAGCGCGTCGGCGGCGACCAGCAGGGCTGGAACTGGGCGCTGGTCTCCACCTTCGCCGCCGACCTCGGCACCACCAACGTGTTCGGCGCCCTCACCGGCGGCGGCTGCCTGCACCTGCTCACCCGCGACCAGGCGACCGACCCGGAGGCCTTCGCCGCCTACGCGGCCGAGCACCGGATCGACGCGATGAAGCTCGTCCCCAGCCACCTGGAGGGCCTCGCCGCGCACGGCGCCGGCCTCGGCGCGATCCTGCCCGCCCGGCTGCTGATCTGCGCGGGCGAGGCCCTGCGGCCCGACCTGGTGGCCCGGATCCGCGCCGCCCGGCCGGACCTTCCGCTGCACAACCACTACGGGCCCACCGAGACCACCGTCTCGATGCTCGGCGCGCCCGTCCCCGCCGACCTCGGCGACGCCGCCACCGCCCCGCTCGGCCGCCCGTTCGGCAACGTCGGCGCGCACGTCCTGGACGCCCGCCGCCGCCCGGTCCCGGTCGGCGTCCCGGGCGAGCTGTACGTCTCCGGCGCCGGCGTGGCGCGCGGCTACCTCGGCCGCGACGACCTCACCGCCGAGCGCTTCACCGAGGTGAACGGCCGCCGCTGCTACCGCACCGGCGACCTGGTCCGGCTCCGCCCCGACGGCGCCGTGGAGTTCCTCGGCCGGATCGACCACCAGGTCAAGATCCGCGGCTTCCGGGTCGAGATCGGCGAGGTCGAGGCCGAGCTGACGGCCCGCCCCGAGGTGCGCGAGGCCGTCGTGGTGACCCGCGGCGAGGGCGCCGCCCGCACCCTGGCCGGCTACCTCGTCCCGGCCGACCCGGCCGCCGCCCCCGACCCGGGCGCGCTGCGCGCCGCCCTGCGCACCCGGCTGCCCGACTACATGGTGCCCGCCGTCCTGGTCGTCCTGGACGCTCTGCCGCTGAACGCCAACGGCAAGGTCGACCGGGCCGCCCTGCCCGAACCGGTCGCCGCGCAGCCGGCCTCGGCGGGCGGCGGTGAGCCCGCCACCGAGACGGAGCACGCGGTGGCCGCCGCCTACCGCCAGGTGCTGGCCGCCGAGGAGATCGGCGCCGCCGACGACTTCTTCGCCCTCGGCGGCGACTCCTTCTCCGCCGTGCACGCCGTCCGGCTGATCGGCCGCGGCCTCTCGGTCATCGACCTGTTCCAGCACCCCACCGTCCGCGAACTCGCCGCACTGCTCGACGCCCGGGCCGGCGGCACCGCCGACGAGGGCCCGCGCACCCTGGTCCACAAGCTCACCCGCGGGAACACGCCCGCGGCGGTCACCGTCGTGTGCGTCCCGTACGGCGGCGGCAGCCCGATCACCTTCCAGCCCCTCGCCGACGCCCTGCCCGCCGACCACCGGCTCTACGCCGTCGAGCTGCCCGGCCACGACCCGAGCCGCCCCGACGACGAACTCGCCGAACTCGACGCGCTGGCCGACACCCTGACCGCACAGATCCGCGAGCGGATCGACGGCCCGGTGCTGCTCTACGGCCACTGCCTCGGCGGCGCGCTCGCCACCGCGCTCGGCTCCCGACTGGAGGCGGCCGGCGCCGACTTGCGCGGCGTCGCCCTCGGCGGGACATTCCCCGCCGCGCGGCTGCCCGGCCGGTTCGCCGAGTGGATGGCCCGCAGGCTCCCCGGCGACCGGATGCTCTCCAACCGCTCCTACCTCGACTACCTGCGCGCCATGGGCGGCTTCACCGACGTCTACGACCAGGCCGAGCAGGACTTCCTGGTCCGGGCGCTGCGCCACGACGTCCGGCAGGCCGAGGACTTCTACACCCGCGCCTACGGCGACGCCCGCCCGGAGCCGATCGAGGCGCCGATCCTCTGCGTCGTCGGAGAGAAGGACCGCGCCACCCTGCTGTACCAGGAGCGGTACGCCGAGTGGGAGCACTTCGGCGGGACCGTCGACCTCGCCGTCATCCCGCGCGCCGGGCACTACTTCCTGAAGCACCAGGCCGAGGAACTCGCCCGGGTGCTGGTCGGGTTCGCCGCCACGGGCACGGTCGACGACCGGGCGGACGCCAAGCGCCCGGCCGCCCGCGCGGAGCTGGGGACCTTCGCCAAGGTGGCGATCGGCCAGTTCGTCTCGATGATCGGTACCAGTCTCTCCACCTTCGCCCTCGGCGTCTGGGTCTACCAGCAGACCGGCTCGGCCTTCGACTTCGCGATGATCTCGGTGGTCGCGGTGCTGCCCGCCGTCCTGCTGCTGCCGATCGCCGGGGCGCTCGCCGACCGGGTCGACCGCCGCAGGATCATGATCGTCACCGACACCGTGGCCGCCGCCGGCATGCTCGGCCTCGGCGCGCTGCTCTGGGCCGACCTCCTCCAGGTCTGGCACATCTACGTGGTGGCCTGCACCGGCGCCGTCTGCTCGGCCTTCCAACGCCCGGCCTACCTGGCCGCGATCACCCAGCTGGTGCCCAAGCGGTACCTGGGGCAGGCCAACGGCCTCGCCCAACTCGGTACCGGCGCGGGCGACATGATGGCCGTCCTGGGCGGTGGCGTGCTGGTCTCGCTGATCGGCCTGCACGGCGTCGTGCTGTTCGACATGGTGACCTTCCTCATCGGTGTCACCTGCCTGCTGCTGGTCCGCTTCCCGGACGCGATGTTCGACCGGCAGGAGGAGCCGCTGATCCGCGAGGTGGTCACCGGCTGGCGGTACATCGTGCGCCGGCACAGCCTGGTCGCCATGGTGGTCTTCTTCGTGGTGTTCAACTACCTGTTCGCCGTGGCCACCGTGCTCATCACCCCGATGGTGCTGGCGAGCGGTTCGGCCGTCCAGCTCGGTGTGATCACCGCGCTCGGTGGTCTGGGAGCCATGACCGGCGCCCTGGTCATGGCCCTCTGGGGCGGCACGCGGCGGCGGACCTTCGGCATGATCGGCTTCACCTCGGTGGTCGGCGTCGCCGCCGTCCTGACCGGCAGCCGACCCGAGGCCGCGCTGACCGCCTGCGGACTGTTCGTCCTCTGGGCCGCCATGATGATCCTCAACTCGCACTGGATGGCGCTGATCCAGACCAAGGTCGGCATGGAGCTCCAGGGCCGCGTCCTGGCGACCAACCAGATGCTCGCCATGTCGATGATGCCGCTCGGCTTCCTCACCGCGGGCCCGCTCTCCGACCACGTCTTCGAGCCGCTGATGCGCCCCGGCGGGGCGCTCGCCGACTCGGTCGGACTGGTCCTCGGCACCGGACCGGGCCGCGGCGCCGGACTGCTCCTCGTCGTGGTCGGCCTGGTGCTCACGCTCTGGGGCCTGCTCGGCCTGGCCTACCGGCCGCTGCGGCTCCTGGAGGACCTCCTCCCGGACGCGCTGCCGGACGCCGAGATCGGCGACAAGGACGCCATCCAGGCCGAGGCCGACCGCCGGCTCGCCCTGGCCGAGGCGGCCCGGTCCGGCCGGACCGGCGGCCCCGCCGGCACCCGGGTGCCACGCCAGGTGGCCGGCGCGCCCGAGCCTGTCGAGGACGACCCGGCCGACCGGGTCCCCGCCTCCACCGCCCGCCGGTAGCGGCACCCCCCCCGGGCGATACCGACGCCCCCGCGCCTCCCCGTTCCGTCGGGGGAGGCGCGGGGGCGTCCGTGCGGCCGCTACTGCGCGCGCTTGAACGAGTAGTTGAACTCCGTCGTGCCGAAGGCCTGCATCAGCCGGATCCAGAACGGCATGGTCATCTCCAGCGCCCGGGCGCCCGCGATGTCCCCCAGGTCGATCACGGACTCCGCCGGCCAGCCGAACTCGCCCAGCAGCGCCACGACCTCGGCCTTGGCCGCCGCGTCGTCACCGGCCACGAAGACGTTGTGCTCACCCGGCAGCCGGGCCGGGTCCACCATCAGCGGCGCGGTCAGCGTGTTGAGCGCCTTCACCACCCGGGTCCGCGGGAACTCCCGCTGGATCCGCTCGCCGACACTGTCGGTGTTCACCGGGTCCAGCGACACCGTGCCCTCGGGGGAGAACACCAGCGGATTGGAGAGGTCCAGCAGGACCTTCCCCGCCAGCCGCTCCGCGCCCGCCGCCCCCAGCGCCTCCAGCGACACCGTCCCGGCGGTCGCGTTCACCACTCTCGCGCCGAACTCCGCGGCCTCGGCGAACGTGCCGGCGTGCCCGTTCGGACCGGCCTGCTCGGCCCACGCCAGCGCGTTCTCGTTGTCCTTGGTCCGAGAACCGATCGTCACCTCGTGGCCGAGCGCCACCAGCTTGTCCGCGATCGTCCGACCCACCCCACCGGTACCAATGACCCCATACCACACAACCGCACCACCCGTCACTCGGAAACCTGCCGCGTCGACGATAGAGCAGGCCGCCCGCCCTGTCCGGTGAACGCCGCGAACGGCCGCCCGCCGAGTGGACCATCCCCGCTGGTGGCCCCACCCGCCCCGCCGAACCATGGGCGCCATGAACCGAGCCACCGACCCGCACCGGACCACCCTCCCGTGCCGGACCACCCTCCCGAACCCGGCGGGCCACCGCCGCCCGGGCCCCCGTCGGCTGCCGCGCGCCGCCGCCGTCCTCACCGGCCTCGCCCTGCTCGCCCCCGCGGCCGTCGGCACCGCCCGCGCCGACGTCACCACCGGCTCCTTCTCCACCGACCGCACCGCCTGGGACCGCGACGAACCCGCGCTGAGCCCCGCGGAGGTCGGCAAGTCCGACTTCGGCGTGCGCTTCTCCACCCCGGTCAACGGACAGGTCTTCGCCCAGCCGCTCGTCATCGGCCCGACCGTCGTCGTCGCCACCGAGACCAACCACGTCTACGGCATCGCCGCGAACACCGGGAAGATCACCTGGCACCGCGAGATGGGACCGGCCTGGCCCTCCGCCGCCATCGGCTGCTCCGACCCCGGCCCCAACGTCGGCACCACCTCCACCCCGGTGTACGACCCCGCCACCGGAACCGTCTACCTGACCAGCAAGGTCAACGACGGGCCCGACGACAAGCACCCGCACTACTACGTGCACGCCGTCGACGCCCAGACCGGCGCCGAACGCAGCGGCTGGCCCGTCACCGTCCAGGGCGACCCGGTCAACGCCCCCGGCAAGCCGTTCAACGCCTACCGCTCCCTCCAGCGCCCCGGACTGCTGCTCCTCGACGGCCGGCTCTACCTCGGCTTCGGATCCCTCTGCGGCATCGGGGACTACATCGGCACCCTGGCCGGCCTCGACACCCGCACCCGCAAGCTCACCCTGTTCTCCACCGTCGCCGGCTCCGACACCCAGCGCGCCTCGATCTGGATGGCCGGCAGCGGCCTCGTCTCGGACGGCCCCGGCCGGTTCTTCCTCACCACCGCCAACGGCCAGGGCGCCGGCGCCTCACCCGCCCCCGGCCCCGGCAACCGGCCCCCCGGCGGCCTCGGCGAGTCGGTGATCCGCTTCGCCGTCGACGAGGACGGTGGCTTCGCGCCCCAGGACTTCTTCAGCCCCACCAACAACGCCACCCTCGACAAGCGGGACACCGACCTGGGCTCCGGCGGTCCGGTCGCCCTCCCGTCCACCTTCGGCACCCCCGCCCACCCCCGCCTGCTCGTCCAGGTCGGCAAGGACGGCCGGATCTTCCTGCTCGACCGCGACGACCTGGGCGGCACGGCCCAGGGCCCCGGCGGGACCGACAAGGTGGTCGGCCTCACCGGACCCTTCGGCGGCGTCTGGGGCCACCCGGCCGTCTGGGGCGGCGACGGCGGCTACGTCTACACCGTTGAGAACTTCGGCAAGCTGCGCGCTCTCGGGTACTCGGTGAACGCCGCCGGCAATCCGCAGCTCAGCAGCGCCGGCACCAGCGCCGAGGACTTCCTCAAGATGTCCGGCTCGCCCGTCGTCACCTCGGACGGCACCCGCTCCGGCTCGGCGCTGGTCTGGGTGATCTGGTCCGGCACCGGCCAGTACGGGGAGGGCGGCGAACTGCGCGCCTACGATCCCGTGCCGGTCGACGGCGTCCTCAAGCTGCGCCGCTCCTTCCCGCTCGGCACGGTCGGCAAGTTCTCCGTCCCGGCCACCGACAAGGGCCGGATCTACGTCGGCACCAAGGACCACCACCTCGTCGCCCTCGGACGCCCGGGCGCCTTCGTCTGAGCGACCCGCTCACTGCCCCGGCTGGACGCCGAAGACCGTCACCACGCCCAGGAACAGGGCGGTCCCGGGTGCCAGGGCGGCCCAGACCCGGGCCGGTCGCAGCAGGAACGCGACCGGCCACTGGACCACCAGCAGCACCAGCGTGGCCGTCAGGCACCCGTCCGCGAACGCCAGGCCGTGACGGGTCGCCGGGCAGGACCCGGGCTCGGAGGGACACGGATCGAGGGCCATCTCGGCCAGCCCCCGGAGAAAGAGCAGGACCGGCAGGCAGAGCCCCGTCACCAGCGTCGACACCATCGGTGCACGCCACCACCCGGCCCGCGACCGGGCCACCCTCTTCGTCATACCGGCGATCCTGCCCGGGTGCCCCGCCGCCCCGTCAGCGCACGGGTACTCAGTTCCCCTGCGCGAAGTACTCAGACGCGAGCTGCTCGGACGCGACGTACTCGGACGCGAAGTTCTCGCACGCGAAGTGCTCGGACGCGAAGGACTTCAGAGCCGGGCGGTGACCGTCTTCGGGCGCTGGTACTCCTGGAGGGCGAGGACGGAGAGGTCGGTGCCGTGGCCGGAGGCACCGCGGCCGCCGTGCGGGAGTTCGGCGGTCTGGACGAGGTGGCAGTTGATCCAGGTCTCGCCGGCGTCCAGCCGGGCGGTGAGGTCGAGGGCGGTGGAGAGGTCGCGGGTCCAGACGCTGGCCCCGAGGGCCTGCGGGACGGCGTTGGCGAGGGCGAGCGCGGCCTCGACGGTGGGGGCGTGCTGGACGGTGAGCAGCGGGCCGAAGACCTCCTCCAGTACGGCGGGGTCGTCGTCCGGCAGGTCGGCGAGCAGGCGGGCCGGGCGCCACAGGCCGTCGGTGCGGCCGGGCGCGGCGGTCGAGCGCTCGGCGGCGGAGGCGGCGAGGATGCGGTCGTAGCGGGCGGCCTGGTCGGGGTTGTTGAGCGGGCCGAAGTCGCGGCCGGCCTGCCGCTCGGCGAAGGCGGCGGTGAGCGCGGCGACGACCTGCTCGTAGTGCTCGGACAAGGTGATCACGCGGGCGGGCGCGGCGCAGCTCTGGCCCGCGTTGTAGGTGCAGGCCTCGGCGAGGGCGGCCCAGGTGTGCGCGGGGGCGTCGGGCAGCACGAGGACGGGGCTGTTGCCGCCCAGCTCCAGGCTGACCCGCCGGTGGCCGGCCCGGGCGGCGATGTCGGCGCCGGCGGCGGCGCTGCCGGTGAAGGCGATCAGGTCGACGTCGGCGGTGACCAGCAGGCGCCCGGTCTCCCGGTCGCCGGGAAGGGCGGTGAGCACGTCCTCGCCGAGGGCCTCGGCGGCGTGGGTGGCGAGCAGCGCGGCGGAGTCGGGGGTGGTCTCGGCCGGTTTGACGACCACCGTGTTGCCCGCGGCCAGTGCCGGGGCGCCCCGCCAGGCGGCCATCAGCAGCGGGTAGTTCCACGGGACGACGGCGGCGACCACGCCGATCGGCTCCCAGCGGACCCAGCTCTCGTGGCCGGGCAGGTAGCGGCCGGCGGCGGGAGCGCTGCCGGCCCGGGCGGCGCCCGCGTAGAACCGGAACAGGTCGGCGACCTGGCGTATCTCGCCGGCCGCCTCCTCCTCGGGCTTGCCGGTGCCGGCCTGCTCCAGCACGGTGTACTCGGTGAGGTGCCGTTCGACGAGGTCGGCGAGTGCGTCGAGGCGGCGTTCGCGCTCGCGCGGGGTGAGTGCGCGCCAGCGCGGCGCGGCGGCCCGGGCCCGGGCGACGGTCTCGGTGACCTGCCCGGCGCGGGCGGGCACCAGGGTGCCGCGGGTGTGGCCGGTGCGTGGGTCGGTCAGGTGGATCGACGGTTCGGTGGACGCTTCCATGGGCGGGCCTCCCGGGCCTGGGCAGCTGTTGTTGCGGGTCGGGCAGGGTCGGGCAGGGTCGGGACGAGATCGCGCAGTGGCGGGCAGTGGCGGGCAGTGGCGGGCAGAGTCGGGCCGGGTCGGACCGGGGCGGTGGTGGGGGCCGGGCCGGACGGCCTCACAGGTCGTAGGCGCGCAGCCAGAGTTCGAGCGTGAGCACCAGCCAGAGCTTGCCGCCCTGGCGCGGCAGCAGCGTGCCCTCCCGCCGCATCCAGGTGCGGACGGTGTCGGGCCGGACCAGGCCGCGCTCACGGGAGGCGCGGCCGAGCAGCAGGTCTCCGGAGAGGTCGCGCAGCGGCCCGTTCAGCCACTGCTGGACCGGCACCCGCATGCCGCTCTTCGGCCGGTCGACGACGGCCGCCGGCAGCAGGTCGCGGACGGCCTCCTTGAGCACCCACTTCTCCACCGTGCCGCGGAGCTTGAGCGTCGGCGGGGTGGCGAAGGCGTGGTCGACGACGTGCCGGTCGAAGAGCGGCGACCGGCCCTGCACGCCCTGCGAGGCGGTCAGCCGCTCGACCTTGGTGAGGATGTGGTGGGCGCCCTTGGTCCGCAGGTTGCAGTGGAGCAGCTGGTTGAGCAGCGTGTGCATCGGCCCGGGCCGCAGGTACGGCGCGACGAAGCGGCGCGGCTGCGGTTCACCGGCCAGCGCCCGCAGCGCCTCCGGGGTGAGCAGCCGGGGCAGGTCCTCGTAGCACTTGCGGTAGGACCGCAGGTACGCCTCGGCCCGCGCGTCGGGGTCCGGGTCGTCCCGGTGCATCTCGTGGACCAGCATCGGCAGGTTCTTCGGGCCGCCGAACACCGGGTCGCCGCCCTCGCCGTTGAGCGAGACGGTGATCCCGTCGCCCGCGACGGCCTCGGCGAGCATCAGGTTGGGGACGGTCAGCGGGTCCCCGACCGGGCTGTCGAGCAGGGCGACGGTGTCGGCGAGCCGGGCGGCGACCTCCGCGCCGGAGACGGTGAGGACCCGGTGGGAGGTCCCGCAGTGGCCCGCGACCAGGCCGGAGTAGCCGAGCTCGTTGGGGAGCCGGTCGCCGAAGCTGATCGAGTAGGTGTGGACGGGGTGGTCGTGCAGCCGGGCGGCGAGCGCGGTGACCAGGGAGCTGTCGACGCCGCCGGAGAGCAGCACCGCCACCGCCTCGCCGGCCGGCAGCCGGCGCTCGGTGGCGCGCTCCAGCAGTGCGCGCAGCTCCCGCGCGTACCCGGCGGGCGGGAGGAGGCCGTCCTCGGCGAGCAGTTCGGCCGGCTCCCAGTACGGGTCCTGGTGCGCCGAACCGTCGGCCGCGAGCCGCAGGATCCGTCCCGGCAGCGCCTCGTGGACTCCGCGCAGCAGCGTCTCCTCGCCGGGCAGGTAGGCGAAGGTGAGGAAGGACCGGACGGCGGCCAGGTTGAGCCCGGTGCCGAGCGCGGGCCAGCGGCGCAGCGCGCGCAGCGAGGTGGACGCGGCCCAGCAGCCGTCGGCGCGGGCGTAGAAGAGGGTGCGGGCGCCGGCGTGGTCGCGGATCAGGACGAGGTCGGGTCCGTCGACCACGGCGAGCGCGAACAGTCCGTCGGCGCGCCGGATCCCGTCGGCGCCGAGCCGGAGCCACAGCCGTAGCAGCAGTTCACCGTCCGGGCAGGTCCCGGGGGCGGGGGAGCCGGTGGCGGCGAGGGCGTCGAGCAGCTCGGGCCGGTTGTGCAGGGTGACCTCGCCCACGGCGGTGGTGCCGTCGACGGTGAACGGGCCGGTGGCGAAGCCGGGTTCACCGTGGAGGAGGGCGGCCCGGCCGCCCCGGTCGGTGTCGTCGGCCGGCGTCGGGGCCGGCGCCGGGGCGCCGGTGAGCGCGGCGAGGTGGGAGCGGGCCCGGTCGGCGTCGGGGCCGTTGCAGGCGCAGCAGCGGGGCATGGGGTGGTGCCTTTCGTCGGGGGTCTGCGAGGGCGCGGCTCGGCTCAGCCGAAGTCGTCGCCGTCCCAGTCGTCGCCGGTGTCCTCCCAGCCGTCGTCGGAGTCTCCCCAGTCGGCCTCGGCGCCGCCGCCGTCGGACCCCCCGCCGCCGCCGTCGGCCTGCTGGCGCTGGGCGGTCCGGCGCAGCTCCTCCTCTTCCTCCTCGGTCAGCGTCTCGGGCGGGAGCTGCGCGGCGGTGATCGCCGCGGCGCCGGCCACGCCGAGCGCGCCGACGACCACGCCGAGCCGCCCCCTGAAGGAGGTGCGGTTGACGGTGACCAGGCCGCCGGCCCAGACGGTGCGCCCGTAGCCGATGTCGCGGCCGTACTCGGTGGTGCCGTCGGTGTGGCGCCGTTTGACGAGGTCCCGGCCGAGGCGTTCGTCGGTGCCGGACCGGCCGAGGCTGTCCTGCCAGTGGACGAGGTGGCCGGCGCCGCGCCGGCGCCACTCGCTGCGGCCGTCCTCGTACCGCCGGTGCAGCTGGCCGTCGGCCAGCAGTTCGTCGCGGTAGCCGAGGTGGCGTGCGTTGCTCATGGGTCGAGGGGTCCTCACGCGTCGGTGACGGGGCGGGTGGTCAGGCGGTGGGCCAGCTGAGGAAGCCGGCTTCCCGTGCGGTGCGCACCCGGCTCCGCAGCGGGGTGCGGCGCGGTCCGGTGGCGGTGCCGCGGACCTGGCGGATCACGGTGTGCAGCAGCCGGGCAGGGCCGACGGCGGCCAGTTCGATGGTCCGGCCGCTGCCGAGCCAGGCCCGCTCCTCGGGCCGGAGTCCGGCGGGCAGCGGGCCCCGGTAGGCGCGCGGGCCGCGGCCGGAGGTCAGGTGGAGGGCGGTGGCGTGCCGGGGGACCAGGCCCATCGAGCGCACCCGTACCGCGCCGGCCCCGTCCGCGCCGCCGGCCCCAGCCTCGGTGCCCCCCGCCTCGCTGCCCCCCTTCTCGCTGTGTCCCTTCTCGCTGTCGCCCGCGCCGGAGCCTCCCGCGCCGCCGCCGTACTCCGCCCGGACCCGCTCGAAGCAGGCCAGACCGGCCGGGCTGGCGTCGTGCAGCACGTGCACCACGGCGTCGCCCGCGCGGGCCAGCGCCGCCGTCAGCCGCGGGTCGAGCGGCAGGTCGGCGGCGGGGACGACGGGGCAGGCGGCCTCCAGGTGCAGGTCGTTGGCGACCAGCATGGCGGCGATCTCGGGGCTCTGGCAGACCAGCAGCCGGGGCAGCCCGTAGTCGTAGAGGTCGCCCTCGGTGGCCACCCGGGCGTGCGGTGCCACCGCCGCACCGGGCTCCAGCGGCGGCAGCAGGCCCGGCAGCCCGCCGCGCCGGGCGGCCAGCGCGTCGGCGAAGCGGCCGTACCGCAGCGGCGGTGCCAGGGTGTAGGGGATCCGGCGCGGGCCGGCGTGCAGCGGCTGGAGCACCCGGCACAGCTCGTAGTAGAGCTGGCGTTCGGTGTAGCGCAGCCCGCCGGGGGCTCCGGCCCGGGCGGCGGCGACGGTCAGTGCTCCGTCCAGCAGTGGACGCGGGGTCATGCGGTGCCCTTCTCGGCGGGCCCGGGCCCGGTGCCGGGCCGGTCGTCGGGCCAGGTCAGGAAGCCGACGGCGAGGGCGCGTCGACGGGTCTCGGCGGGGCTCTCGGGCGGCTCGGGCCGCCGGGCCGCCGGGGCCTTGACGAGGCCGCCCGCCGCGCCCGGCCCGCCCGCCGCGCCCGGCCCGCGTGCCGGGTGCGCCGGGCCCGCCCGTTCGGCGGCCCGGACGGCGACGGCCATCAGCCGTTTGGGCGGCAGTGCGGCGAGCGGGCTCCACCAGCCCTCGGCGAACCAGGTCAGCTCGGTGGCGGTCAGCCCCGGCACGGTCCGCTCCAGCCGGGTCTGCAACTCCTCGGAGCGGTGCGGGTCGCGGAGCAGGACGTACTTGGACTGGTCGACCAGCACCGTGCGGACCGGGAGGCCGGCGTCGAGGACCCTGCGGCGGGTCAGCGCGGCGCGGGCGTCGGCGACCAGCAGGCAGCCCTGCGGGGAGGCGTCGTGCAGCACCACCACGGGCAGTCCGGCGGGGACGCCGCGCAGGTCGGCCGCGAGCAGCGCGCGGTGGCGGCGCGGGTAGTCGTTGGCGTGCAGGAAGGCCGTCACCGTGCGGTCCGGGCAGAGCAGCACGAACGCCGGGTCGGCGGGCGGCGGGCCCGGGCGGACCAGTTCGTCCTCGACCAGCCCGGCGGGCAGCGTGCCGTAGACCTTCTTCCACCGGTCGACCACGGTGCCGCGGAAGGCGCCGGCGTCCCAGCGGAGTTCGACCGGGGCGGGCGGCGCGGGCTTGTCGGCGAGCCGGAACAGCCGGACGCCGCTGCCGATCAGGACGAGGCCGCCGAGTACCAGGAGTACGGTGAGCACCCCGTTCAGGGCCGCGCCGACGACCGCGGCCGCGACTCCGAGCACGGCCAGGCAGGAGCCGCCGCCCCGGCTGCCGAGGAAGGCCGGTTCGGGCCGGCCGCGCCGCTGCAGGGCGTACCGCAACTGGTCGGTGGTGCAGGCCAGTCGGCCGTCCAGGGTGAGCTTCGCGGTCAGCTTGCGGATCCGCAGGTCGTGGAGCCCGGTGCCCTCCGACTTCGGATCGAGGGCGAAGTCCTTGCGGCAGTACGAGCAGCGGTGCCCGCCGCGCTCGCGCTGGCGCAGGCTCTTCGCGCAGTGCGGACAGATCATCGCGGCGCCTCCGGTCCGGCCTTGCCCAGGTCTGCCGGGCGGGCGGGTGGCGCAGCCGGGGCGGGCCCGGCCGGGCGGGTCGGCCAGCTCAGGAACCCCAGGTCGCGTCCCGGGTCGCGTCCCAGCGCGCGTTCGGCGGCCCGTTCGGCGGCCGCCAGCACCCGCCTGGGCGGCTGGGCGGCGATCGGGCTCCACAGGCCCTTCTCGTACCAGGTGCGTTCGGCCCCGGTGAGTTCAGGCAGCCGCGCCAGCTGTTCCGCGAGCGCTGCGCGCTGTTGGCGGGCGTACAGCTGGACCGTCCGCGTCCGCTCGGCGAGCACGGTCCGTGCCGACAGCCCGGCGTCGACGACCCGGCGGCCGGGCAGCGCGGCGCGGGTGTCGGCGACGAGCAGGCAGCCCTGCGGGGAGGCGTCGTGCAGGACGACCACGGGGAGTCCGGCGGGTATCTCCTCCGGCGTGCGCACGAGGAGCGCGTCGTGGCGCCCGGGGAAGCCGTTGGCGTGCAGGAAGGTCGTCACCGTGGGGTCCGGGCAGAGCACGGCGAGCGCCGGGGCGCCGGACGGTCCGGTCGGCCGGACGGTCGACTCGTCGACCACGCCCGCGGGCAGGGCGCCGTAGGTGCGTTTCCAGGAGTACAGGACCGAGGAGCGGAACCGCTGGTCCGTCAGGTCGACGGGGGTCACCATGGTTTCGGTCCAGCGCTGCTGCTCGGCCTGCCACTCCCGGAGCTGTTCGGTCCACCGGTCGTGCGACGACTGCCACTCCCGGCGCTTCTGCGGGAGCTTCCGGCGTTCCAGGACGATGACCAGCAGGCCGAACAGGAACCACAGGCCGATCGCGGCCGGTGCGAGGGCGAGGAGCGGGTAGCCGGGCGCGAGGACGGCCCAGAGGACGGCGGCGGTCAGCGGGACGGCCGCGCCCGCCGTCGTGCAGCCCGGGCGGTCGGTCCCGGCGATGGGCGCGGGCGGTTCCGCGGGCGGGCGGTCCGGGAGCGCCGAGGGCTGCTGCCGCTTGACGAGGGACCAGCGCAGCTGGTCGGTGGTGCAGACGAGGCGGCCGCCGCCGGTGAGCCGGGCCGCGTGCTGCCGTACCCGGAGGTCGTGCAGGCCCTGGTCGAGCTTCGGGTCCAGCGCGAACTCGCGCCGGCACCGGCCGCAGCGGCGGCCGTGGCGTTCGCGCTGCAGCAGTTGCTGCCGGCAGTGCGGGCAGATCACCGCGGCACCTCCAGCGCGGCCGCGAGCCGGCGCAGCCGGGCGGCCAGCCGTTCCCGGGCGCTGACCCCGCCCACCTGCTGTTCGCGCTCCACCGCCCGCAGGGCCTCGGCGAGTTCGGTCTCCTGGCGGCGTTCGGCCTCGGCGGCGGTGATCGCGTAGTCCTCGTGGTCGATGCCGTAACCGGTGTTGGCGGCGAGGATGTTGAGCGGTTCGGTGCCCCGGTTGGCGAAGGAGTGCGGCATCAGTTCGGGGATCCGGATCAGCAGTCCGGGCGTCAGCGGGACGTCCACCACCCGGCGCCGCTCGGCGTCGTAGAGGCCGCAGGCGGCGTGGCCGAGGCTGAGCACCAGGTGCTCGCCGCCGTGGGCGTGCGGGGTGAAGGCGCTGCGCGGGGCGACGATGCCGAGCTTGTAGGTGGCGTTGGACGGCCGCTCGGGCGAGGTCTTGGCGTCGCCGACCAGGTAGTGGGCGAACTGGCCCTCGTCGATGAAGCGGAGCAGTTCCTCACCGGCCGGGCCGTGTGCGGTGTCCGGGCCCAACTCCCGTGCGCCGTCCCGGTCGGCGAGCAGGACGCGGCCGTCCGGCCGGAGCCGGTACAGGTCGACCCCGGCAGGCAGTCGCCCGGCGAGCCGTTCGAGCTCGCGCAGGCCGGATTCCACGGACATCGGCCACCCCACCCCCACGTTGACCGCAGCGACGTCATCCCCGGTGACGTCGACCGACCCGCGGCCGGTTCCCGTCCGCCGGGGTCAGCCTTGTGGATCTTACGCAGGGTGGGTGAACGCGCAAGGGTCAGCGGCCGCGGGCGACCACGAATCCGGGCAGGGCCAGCAGGAACTCCCGCGCCTCGGCGGCCTCCTCGGCCGTGTCGGCGTCCTCCCCGGCCGCTCCGGCCGCGTCCGGGGAGACGTCCGCGAGGACGCCCTCGATCTCCCGCTCGGCGGCGGCGACCAGCCCGGCGGCCGCCTCCTGGGCGCTCGCCACGCAGTCGTACGCGGCCATCCGGTCGAGCAGCCAGCGGACGTCCTCGGCCGCCTCGGGGCCGCGCTGGGAGCGGGTGCGGCTCAGGTACCGCACGACGCGGGCCCGTTCGCCGGGGGTGCCGCGCTCCAGCAGGTGGATCAGCATGAGGGTCCGCTTGCCCTCCCAGAGGTCCCCGGCGATCTCCTTGCCGTACACCTCGGCCGTGCCGATCAGGTTGAGCACGTCGTCCTGGATCTGGAAGGCGGCGCCGAGGTACCAGCCGAAGCGGTCGAGCCGGTTGGCGTCCGTACCGGCGCCGCGGGCGACCAGCAGTCCGGAGCGGCACGGGTAGAGGAAGGTGTACCAGGACGTCTTCTTGAGGCACATCCGGTAGTAGTCGGTGGCCGTCAGCTCGCAGACGTTGTCCCTGATCCAGCCGATCTCCATCGCCTGGCCCTCCAGCGACTGCCGGCACATCAGCTCGGTCTCCTCGAACAGCCGCCAGGCCAGTTCGCCGCCCAGGCCGCGCCGGTT
The DNA here is from genome assembly GCF_056437345.1 of Kitasatospora sp. NPDC042419. Taxonomy (NCBI): domain Bacteria; kingdom Bacillati; phylum Actinomycetota; class Actinomycetes; order Kitasatosporales; family Streptomycetaceae; genus Kitasatospora; species Kitasatospora sp. NPDC042419. Next base: position 60,876 of record NZ_JBWKAW010000018.1, on the reverse strand, counting down.
GGCCATCACCCGGCGCAGTCCGAGCAGGTGGGTCGCGTTGCCGACGTTCAGTGCGACCTCGACGCCGTACTGGGTGGGGAGCGTGGGCGCGCCCCGGCGCAGCTCGCTGCCGTCCTGGATGTCGTCGTGGATCAGGAAGGCGTTGTGGAACAGTTCGACGGTGACCGCCGGGTTGAGGGCCCGCCCGGGCGAGCCGCCGAAGGCGGTGCAGGTGGCCAGGCAGAGCGCCGCGCGCAGGCCCTTGCAGGGCCGGACCGGGTAGTCGGCGGCGAGCTCGTAGAGGTAGGGCGGGCTCTGTTCGGGGATGTGGCGGAGCAGCTCGGCGACGGTCCGCTCGCGGTACCGGGCGAGGACCCGTTCGACCAGCGGAGCCCCGACGGCCGCCGGCCCGGCCGTCGTGCTCACCCGTTCGGCCGGTCGGCCGACTCGCCGCCGGCGCCCTCGGCCCGGTCGGCGGCGCCGCGCTGCGGGCCGAAGGCGCCCTGAAGCGTCCGGTTGGCGAGGCCGGGGGCGAGGCTGCTGAGGTTCAGCAGCAGGTCGAGGACGTCGTGGGCGTTGGCGGTGAGCCGCTCGGCCTGCTCGGACACCTCGCCGGTGGTGCTGGCGAGGACCCGGGTGCTGACGGCGTCGATCAGCTGGTGGGTGTTCTCCGAGACCCGGCGGACCAGTCGGTCGAACTCCTCCTGGTCCACGCGGTGCTCGCCGGTCAGCCGGGCGGTGGCCGCCTTGGCGTCCGCCAGCCCGGCGGAGAGCTCGCGTTCCAGCACCGCCGCGGCCTCCATGACCGCGCGCGAGCCCTGCTCGCCCAACTCGCTGAACCGACCGGCGTCGGGCATGGCTGACCTCCTGGGATCACGTCCCGGGCTGGGCCGGGGGCGGGCGGGGCCGACGCGGGGCAGGGCGCCGGTCTCGATGGCTGATGGTACACAGCCGTGTGCGGAGCGTGTCCGTACTTCCGGTGTCGCCACGCCCGTTCGCACCCCCGCCGAGGTGCGCCGGAGCCTCCCCGGCGCGCGCCGCGCGACGCGCGCCGGGTCCCTGCGGACCGGCCGGGCGGCGGCCCGGCGAGTCGGGCGCCACCCGCCATTGGTCACTGATAGTAGTTGCGTGGCTGCGGAGCGGTTCGCGCCGGGGGGTGCTGGGACGACGACGGGACAAGGAGCGGTCATGGGTGGCAGGCAGCGCCCGCCGAAGGCGCGGAACGCCCGGCCGGGCAGGCGGGCGACGGACCCGAGCGCGGGCGGGCCGGCGGTGGACGCCCGGGTGGAGATCGCCCGGCTGGAGGGCTATCTCGCCTGGGAGGCGGAGGTGGCGGCGGCCGAGCGGGACGCCCGGGCCTTCGCCGACCGGTTCCCCTGGCTCCCGCCCGACGACCGGGAGGCCCTGGAGCGGGCCTACGCGGACGACCGGCTCCGGTACGCCGAGGAGGTCGTCGACCGGGCGGTCGAGCGGTGCCGGCAACTGGCCGCCCGCTACCGCTCCGAGTGCCGCCGGATCTGCGCCCGCTGGGCGGCCCTCTGCCTCTCGGTGGCCCTGGCGGCGGCATTGCTCGCGGCCCTCCCGGCGGCCCTGCACGGCTGACGGCGCCCCGCGGGACGGGTGGCTCCCGGTCCCGCGGGGCCGGGACACGACCGGGCCCGCCGCACCCTCACGGGGGTGCGGCGGGCCCGGTCGTGCGGGGGCGTCCGGGTCAGTGGTGCCCGTGGCCGCTGGTGATCTCCTCGTGCTCCTCGACCGTCGGCTTGGCGATCTGGCTGCCCGAGCCGTAGAAGCCGCGGGAGAGCTTGGCGCGGGTGCGGGCCAGCAGCCCGACCTTGCGGGCCACCCCGTTCTCGTCCACCTCGGCCGGCAGCTCGACGGGCTGCGGCTGGTCGTGCGAGGTGAGCGTGTGCAGCCGGCCCTGCGGCAGCGGCGCGTGGACCTCGATGAACTCGCCGTGCTGGAGCCGCTTGATGACGCCGGTCTCCCGGCCGTGCAGCACCTTCTCCTTGTCCCGCCGCTGGAGGCCCAGGCACCACCGCTTGGTGATGACGAAGACCACCACCGGGACGACGAAGAAGCCGATCCGGACCGCGTTGGTGATCGCGTTGATCGACAGGTGGAAGTGCGTGGCCAGCAGGTCGTTGCCGCCGCCGGCCAGCAGGATCAGGTAGAGGCTGATCCAGGCGGCGCCGAAGGCGGTGCGCACCGGGGCGTTGCGCGGCCGGTCCGCGATGTGGTGCTCGCGCCGGTCGCCGGTGATCCACGCCTCCAGGAACGGGTAGGACCAGATCGCCACCAGGACCAGCGGGAAGATCATCAGCGGTACGAAGACACCCATGTTGAGGGTGTGGCCCCAGAGTCCGATCTCCCAGCCCGGCATGATCCGGATCAGGCCCTCGGAGAAGCCCATGTACCAGTCCGGCTGGGCGTCCGTGGAGACCTGGTCGGGCCGGTAGGGGCCGTACAGCCAGATCGGGTTGACGGTGGCGATCGCCGCCATCGCGGAGACGGCGCCGAACACCAGGAAGAAGAAGCCGCCCGCCTTGGCCATGTAGACCGGCATCAGCGGCATCCCGACCACGTTCTCGTTGGTCCGGCCGGGTCCGGCGAACTGGGTGTGCTTGTGGTAGAAGACCAGGATCAGGTGGGCCACCAGCAGCCCCAGCATGATCCCCGGGATCAGCAGGACGTGCACGGTGAACAGCCGCGGGATGATCACCACGCCCGGGAACTCGCCGCCGAAGATGAAGAACTGGAGGTACGTTCCGACGATCGGCACGGCGAGGATCGCGCCCTCCATGAACCGGATGCCGGTGCCGGAGAGCAGGTCGTCGGGCAGCGAGTAGCCCATGAACCCGTCGAACATGCCGAGGAACAGCAGCAGTGCGCCGAACAGCCAGTTGATCTCGCGCGGCTTGCGGAACGCCCCGGTGAAGAAGACGCGCATCATGTGGACGAACATGGCGGCGACGAAGACGATGGCGGCCCAGTGGTGGATCTGCCGGATCAGCAGACCGCCGCGGATGTCGAAACTGATCTCCATCGTCGAGGCGAAGGCCTCGGACATCGGGATGCCCCTGAGGGGCACGTACGAGCCCTCGTAGATGACCTCGCCCATCGAGGGGACGAAGAACAGCGTCAGCCAGACGCCGGTCAGGATGACGATGATGAAGGTGTAGAGGCAGATCTCGCCGAGCATGAAGGACCAGTGGTCCGGGAAGATCTTGCGCAGGTTGGACTTGGACAGGGCGTAGATGCCGAGCCGCCCGTCGGCCCAGTCGGCGAGCGCCTCGGCCTTGTTGGCGGGCGCCGCGCGGGTGCTGGTGGCCGGCCCCGGGCTCGACTGCTGGTCGGCTCTCACGACGGGCTCCCCGGCGTCCGCTGCGGAACGTCCTGGACGCCCGGCCGCAGAGTTGCCGGCCGGCGGAGTGATGTGATCATCGGACCTCTCGATGCGGGGGTGTCGGGTACGCCGACGCGCGGATCCGCCGATCCGCCGACCCCGTTGCTCAAAGTGATGGAGCGCTTACTCTGTCATGCTGTCGGCACCGCGCCGCCTGTGCACGTCCATCGGCCCGTCCGGCCGCTCGTGTCGGCCCGTCCGGTGGTCCCCGACCCCCGGTGGGGTGCCGGGATGCTGCGCCCGGGTGCTGTTGCCGGGGCGCTGAAGCGTTTCGGCGCGCGCCGTGCCCGGGGAGGGTGCGGCGCCGGGCCTACGCTGCGCCAATGGTGGATCACCGGGAACTCTTCGAGGACGTGACAGCCGACCTGGCCCGGGCCGGGTTCGACACCGGACGGGGGGTGTCCGGTCTGCGGATCGGCCACCGCCCGCAAGGGGTGGTGGTCGACTGGCAGTCGGCCGACGGGGCCGACGGCGGCGGGGGTGACGGCGCCGACCGGGTCGACCCGTCGCCTCCGGTCGAGGGCATCAGGGCCGCGGTCACCGGTGCGGTCGCCGTGGTGCTGCGCGAGTCCGGCTACCAGGTGGCCGCGACCGGGCTGGACGAGCTGCTGGTCACGGCCGGTCCGGAGCGGGCCGCCGAGGACCCGGCCGGGCTGCCGCGGGAGGAGACCGCCGTCCCGGAGCAGTGGTGGGGCTGACCGGGGCGACCGCACCCGGGCGCAACCCTCCGGTTGCGCCCGGGTGGATTGAGGTGCAACCATGGAGTTGCATTCATTGGTGACGACGGAGGAGCATCCCATGAGCGAGGACAGGATCGAGCGCGAGACCCTGATCGAGGCCTCCCTGGAGCGGGTCTGGTCGCTGGTGGCCGAGCCCGGCTTCTGGGTGGGCACGCCGGAGGGCCTGGCCGGCACGGTGGCCCGCGAGGGCGAGTCCGTCGTGGCGCACAACGCCGAGTACGGCGACTTCCCGGTGCGGGTGGAGAAGGTCGAACCGCCGACCTACCTGGCCTACCGCTGGGCCAGCGCCTTCCCGGGCGAGGAACTGCGCGAGGACAACACCACCCTGGTGGAGTTCACCCTGAGCGCGGAGGGCGACAAGACCCGGCTGCGCGTCGTCGAGAGCGGGTTCGCGGCCCTGGCCGCCTCCGAGGAGCAGCGGAGCAAGGCCGTCCAGGACAACAGCGGCGGCTGGCCCCAGGTGTTCGACGCGCTCCGCACGCGCGCAGAGCAGAGGTCGGAGTGACGCAGGAGCGGGGCGCCGGCACCGAGGTCGTCGACAGCGTGCTCGGCGCGCTGGCGGACCCGACCCGGCGCCGGCTGCTCGACCTGCTCGCCGCCCGCGGCGAGGCGACCGCGACCACCCTCGCGGAGCCGCTGCCCGTCACCCGGCAGGCCGTGGTCAAGCATCTCGCCGTCCTGGAGGCCGCGGGGCTGGTCGCCGGCCACCGGGCCGGGCGGGAGGTCCGCTACGCCGTCCGGCCCGCGGCGCTGGACGCGACCGCGCGGTGGATGGCCTCGCTCGCGGCGGACTGGGACCGGCGGCTGGCGCGGATCAAGCTGCTCGCCGAGGCCGCCGAGGCCGCGGGCACAGCGGGCACAGCGGGCACCGCCGAAGCCGCGGACGCCGCCGGGGTGTCGGGGGCGCCCGCGGCGAACGCGGGGGGTGCGGGAAAGGGGACGCGCCCTTGACGGCGTGTCCGGCGCGGCCCGCGTGAGGGCGGTGGTCCGGTCCGGTCCGGCCGCTCGCGGCGGCCGGTCCGGACCGGGCTGGTGGGGTGCCCGGGGGTTCGGGGTGTCCGGGGTGTCCGGGTGTTCAGGCGTTCGACCGGGACCTGATGGCGGCGACCAGCTCGCCGACACCGTGCTCCTTCAGCACCCCGTAGTGGTCGCCGTCCAGTTCGACCACGGTCGGCGCCGTCGCCGAGTAGCCGGAGCTGTCCTCGACGAACGAGTAGTCGTCGCCGGTGGCCTTGAAGATCGTCACCGGCGCCGACAGCCGCCGCTCGGTCAGCTCGCGGAAGCTGTACTCGAACTCGTAGGTCTCACCGACGATCCGGGCGATCCGGCGGACCAGCTCCTCGTCCAGCTCCGGCAGCAGCCGGTGGACGAAGGCGGCGAAGCCGTCCTCGTCCCGCACCTCGGCCAGGCACCGGACCAGATCGGGCCCGCTGATCGAGCCCGCGAACACCGAGTACAGGATCGTCAGGTACGCCGGGTTGCGGTACGAGTACTCGCGCCCGTACCGCTCGCCGTCGGCCTTCCGCAGCTCCGGGTTGCCCGGGCAGATCAGCAGCAGGTCGTCCACCCGCTGACCGGCCTGCTCCAGCTGCCAGGCGGCCTCGAAGGCCACCCGGGCGCCGAAGGAGTAGCCCCAGAGGGTGTACGGGCCCTCCGGGCGGATCCGGCGGATCTCCGCCACGTCGGCGGCGGCCATCTCCCGGATCGTCGGGTACGGCGTCTCCCCGGGGTTGATGCCGTGCGTCTGGACGCCGTAGAACGGCCGGCCCGTCCGGCCGGCGAGCGGCCGCAGGTTCATCGGGTATCCGCCCAGCCCCGGCCAGCAGAACACCGGGTCACCGGCGCCGTCGCGGTGCAGCGGGACCAGCCGGGAGGCGGGCCCGCCGGACCCTCCGGCGCCGGAGCGGTCGATCCGCTCCGCCAGGTCGGCCAGCCGGGGGCTCTCGAACAGCACCTGGAGCGGCAGCCGGACGCCGAACTCCCGGTTGACCCGGTTGACCAGCGCCACCGCGACCAGCGAGTTCCCGCCCGCGGCGAAGAACTCGTCGGCCAGTGAGACCGCCTCGTACTTCAGCGCGGCGCCCCAGACCCCGGCGAGCCGGCGTTCGGTCGGCGTCGACGGCGCCACGAACGGCGCGCCCGTGTCGGCGTCCCGCACCTGTTCACCGGCGGCGAGGGCCTTGACGTCGACCTTGCCGTTGGCGGTCAGCGGCAGCTCGTCCAGGATCAGCACCCGGTTGGGGATCATGTAGTCCGGCAGCACGGCGGCCAGCTCGTCCCTGATCATCTCCGCCGGCCCCTTCATGTGGACGGCGTCCTCCCGCATGCCCTCGCTGCGGATCTGCTCCTCGCTGACCCGCCCGCCGAGGAAGAAGTACGACGGCCCGGCCGCGATCCCGCACGAGGCGAGGATCGCGTCCAGCCGGCGGGCGGCCGGCAGCGGATGGCCGCTCTTCGAGCTGTAGCCCGAGGACATGAACCCGAGGCCGAGCCCGTTGCGCTGCAGGTGGTGCAGCCGGGTGCCGAGACCGATGTACTCCAGCCACGGCTCCGCCGCCCGGCTCACCGCCGTGATGCCGAAGGCCGACCGCCGGTGGACCTGCTGGTTGATCGCGATCACGTGCCGGGGCTCCACCAGCTCGTCCGAGATCCTGGTCAGCCCGCCGTCCGCGTAGCGGTAGGTGCCGGCCGGCAGGCCCTCGACCCGGCCGGGATGGGCCTGGACGTAGAGCTCGGTGTCGTCCCGGTGCGGCCGCCCGTCCTCCGGGACGACCGCGAAGCTGCCCAGGTAGAGGTCCTCCTCGGCGACGTCCAGCCGCCCCCGGACGGCCGGCTCGTGGCCGAGCGGCCGGACGGCCAGCCCGTACCCGGGCAGCACCTCCTCCAGCACGCCGAGCATGTGCCCGGTCTCGAACTCCAGCACCTCCCGGATGTTGTTGCGGTAGACCGGCTCGATCGCGCCGCGCCGGCCGAGGAAGTGCAGGGCCAGGGGTACGGCGTCCCCCGCCGCGTCGCCGACCCGGACCAGGCCGTGGTCGACCGGGTGGTAGTAGTGGACGCCCGCGGGCAGGCCGTGGGAGCCGTCCGTCTCCAGGTAGAGCTGGGTGGCGTACAGGGCGCCGGGGGACGCGTACGCGTACTTCGGCAGCAGCCGCTCCGCGCTGTGGAACTGGCCGAACCACCGCAGGATTCCGCCCAGTTCGGCCAGGGTCACGCCGCCGCTCCGGCGGACCGGCCGGCCGGCCGGGTGCGGCGCGGCGAGCAGGGCCAGCAGGTCGTCCCGGGTCACCGGGCCGCCCTCGAAGTAGCGGTAGGTCTTGCGGGCGAAGGTCTCCCGGCGCTGCCGGGCGCTCTCCCGCCGCCCCGGCAGCCCGACCACCGGCCGGCCGGCCAGCCGGCCCGGGCTCCGCACGCCCGGGTTCGACAGCTGCGCCTTCACCTGGAGCTTGCTCGCCTTCGACCGGTGGTGCCCGCCGTGGCTGCCCTGGTCCATCAGGGCCGCCTCCTTGGGGTTCAGCTCCACGCAGGCCACCAGGTTCCGGTGCCCCGTCCGCGCGTCGTCGGTGACCACCGCGGCGGCGCGGCGCACCCAGGTGTGCTCCTCGACGGCGAGCGCGATCTCGTCCAGCTCGACGCGGTAGCCGCGCAGCTTGACCTGGTTGTCCACCCGGCCGGCGCACTGCAGGGTGCCGTCCGGGTTCCACTGGGCGAGGTCGCCGGTGCGGTACAGCCGCTCGCCCGGCAGGTACGGGGAGGCGACGAACCGCTCCGCCGTCAGGTCGGGCCGGTTCAGGTAGCCGCGGGCCAGCTGGACGCCGCCGATGTACAGCTCGCCGGTGGCGCCGACCTCCACCGGGGCCAGCTCCGCGTCCAGCACGAAGCAGCGGGTGCGGTCGACCGGCACGCCGATCGGCACCGATCCGGACCCCTCGCCGAGGCACTCCGGGTCCACCCGGTGGGCTGTCGCGTTGATGGTGCACTCGGTCGGCCCGTACAGGTTGACCAGCGAGACGCCGGGCAACTCGGCGGTGAGCGCCCGGGCGAGGCGGACGGAGAGCGCCTCACCGCCCGAGTAGACCGCGCGCAGCGAGGTGCAGCCGGCCAGCCGTTCGGTGTCCAGCAGCGCCTGGAGCAGCGTGGGCACGCACTGCAGGGTGGTCACGCCGTGCTCCAGCACGGTGTCGATCAGCCCGTCCGGGTCGCGGTAGACGCCGGGTGCGCCCATCACCACGTGCGCGCCCGCGGCGGGGGCGAGGATCTCCCACTGCGCGGCGTCGAAGCTCATCGGCGTCTTCTGCAGCACGGTGGTGTCCGGGCCGAGGTGGCCGGCGTCGGCCAGCCAGCGCAGCTGCGACACGATGCTGTGGTGCTCGATCATCACGCCCTTGGGCCGGCCGGTGCTGCCGGAGGTGTAGATGACGTACGCCAGCGCGTCCGGGGTCGGGCCGGGCGGGTGGTCACCGGGGCCCTGGCTCTGGTGCGGGATCGGGTGCGTGCCGGTGGCGCCGGTGCTGCCGGTGCTGCCGTTGGCGCCGGTGTCCCGGAGGTCGGCGGGCGTGACGATCCGGACGCCGGCCGGGACCAGCCCGGCGAGGCGCTCCCGCAGGTGGGCCTGGGCGACGATCACCCTGGTCCCGCTCGACTCGATCATGTAGCGGATCCGCTCCTCGGGGTACTCCGGGGAGAGCGGCAGGTAGGCGGCGCCCGCGCAGAGGATGCCCCAGGCCCCGGTCATCAGGTCCAGGGAGGGCTCGGTGTACAGGCCGACGCAGTCGTCGGCGGCCACGCCCAGCTGGTGCAGGTGGGCTCCGAGGGCGTCGGCGGCCCCGCCGAGCTCGCGGTAGCTGAGCCGGCCGCCGTCGCCGGTGACGGCCGTGGCGTCGGGCCGGGCGGCCACCTGCCGGCGGAGCAGGTCGGGCAGGCAGACGGAGCGTCGGGCGTCGAGGAGGGCGGCGGACGGAGCGGACTGTGCGGTCATGAGGTGGTTCCCGTGGGTGGGTGCGGAACGGTGCGGCCGCCCGGCTCCGGCCGGGCGTGACCTCCAAGGTCCGCTGCCCGCCGTCCCGGTCGCCTGGGGCACCGGTCGTCTCCTGGCCCGACTTCGGGCCCGGCCCTGCGCCCGGGGCCGCCCGGGTCCGCCCGCCCGCGTCCCGGGTGTCCCGGACCGTGTCCCGGGCCGTGTCCCGGTCCCGGCGGACGCGTGAGGGGTGACCGACCGTCGCCGTCCGTCCACCGGGTCCGCCCGCCCGTCGGGCCCGCCGGGGCCCGGCTGCTCAGCCCCGGTGGGCCCGGCTGCTCAGCCCCGGTGGGACGGCTGCGCCGCCGCGGCCAGGTGCCCGAGGAAGGCGGTGACCGCCGGCGGGACCGACCAGCCCCGGCGGACGGCGGTGCGGACCAGGCGGACGGGCGTGTCGTCCGGATGGAGCGGGACGAGGGCGACGTCCGGGCGGGCGGCCCGGGCGGCCAGTGCCGGGATCAGGGTGACGCCCAGGCCGACGGCCACCAGGCCGAGTTTGGCGGGCCACCCGGCCACCTCGTACTCGATCCGCGGCCGGAAGCCGCTGCGCACGCAGGCGGCCAGCAGGGTGGACTCGGCCCGCCGGCTGACGGCGATCCAGTGCTCCTCGGCCAGTTCGGCCAGCCGCACCACCTCCCGCCCGGTCAGCGGGTGGTCCGGCGGGAGGGCCACCAGGACCGGGTCCTCGACCAGTGGCCGGAGGTCGAACAGCTCGGTGTCGTAAGGGTGTTCGGCGTAGGAGGAGACCACGGCGAGGTCGATCGCGCCGTCCCGCAACCGGTCGAGCAGGGCGGCCGAGAGCCCTTCGGTGAGCGAGACGCCGACCCGCGGGTGCGCCGCCCGGAACGCCGCCAGCGCGGCCGGCACCAGGGCCGCGTTGGCGCTGTCGAAGGCGCCGACCCGCAGCCGGCCGAGGTCCAGCGCGGTGAGCGCCGCGAGGTCGCGGCGGGTGCCGTCCAGCCGCTCCAACAGCGCCTCGGCGTGCGGCAGCAGGGTGCGCCCGTGCTCGGTGAGCCGCACCCCGCGGGCCAGGCGGTCGAACAGCGGAGCACCGAACTCGGCCTCCAGTGTGGAGATCTGACGTGATATCGCGGACTGGGTGAATCCCAGTCGCTCACCGGCGGCGGTGAACGACCCCAGCCGGGCCGCGGTGCGGAAGACTTCGAGCCATGCCATGTCCATCCTGCATGGCTACCATGCGAGACATTCGCTTGTCGCCTTGCTCGGCGCTTCGTAGCGTGGAGGCCATGGAGAAGATCGCATTCCTCGGCCTCGGCCGGATGGGGCAGCCGATGGCCCGTCGACTCGCTGCCGCAGGACACCCGTTGACGGTGTGGAACCGCTCGCCCGGCAGGGCGGAGGGGCTCCCGGAGGCCGCCGACCCGGCCGGGGCGGTGCTCGGGGCGGGCGTCGTCGTCACGATGCTGTCCGATCCGGCGGCGCTGACGGCGGTGGCCGGACGGTTCGCGGGGGAGCTGGCGCCCGGCACGGTCTGGATCGACATGTCCTCCGTCGGGCCGGAGGCGGTGGCCGCCCTGCGCGGTCGACTGCCGGACGGGGTCGGGCTGGTGGACGCGCCGGTGCTCGGGAGCGTCGGCCCCGCCGCGTCGGGCGGGCTGACCGTGCTGGCCGGCGGGGAGCCGGCCGACCTCGACCGCGTCCTGCCGGTGCTGGAGACGCTCGGCTCGGTGGTGCGCTGCGGCGGTCCCGGGTCGGGCGCGGCGCTGAAACTGGTGGTGATCGGCGCCATGATCGGGGGAGTCGCGGTGGTCGCGGAGGCACTCGCGCTGGCCGACTCGCTCGGACTGTCGGAGGAACTGGCCCTGGGGGCGCTGGCGGGCGGCCCGCTGGGCGGCGCGGTCGGCCGCGCCCGTGCCACCGACGCGGACTTCCCGGTGCGGCTGGCCGCCAAGGACCTCGCGCTGGCGGGCGGCGGGCCCGTGCTCGCCGCCGTGCGCGAGCGGCTGCTCGCCCACCCCGAACTCGCCGAGCAGGACCTCGCCCGCTGGGTGGACGCGGTCCGGGCCGGCTGAGCGGGGACCGCGAAGCGGGGGTACCTGCCGACCTCCGGCCGGGAGGTGCCCCCACCTGGACGCGCGCCCGAATCGTCCGCGTCCCGCCGTCCGGCTCCTCGGCCCGGCTCACGGGCCCAGGCCGCGAGGACGCTCACCCCGCGGTCCGTCCGAGCCGTCACCGACCGACGCTCAGGCCGGGGGCAGGGGCACCGGGTTGTCGAGGAGGAGATCGTGGCCGACGTCGGTGAGGGTGTGGCGGACCTGCTTGCCCTCGCGGCGGGTGGCGATCAGGCCGGCCGTGCGCAGGGCGGCGGCATGGGCGGACGCGGAGGGCGGGGTGACGCCGAGCCGCTGGGCGAGCTCGGTGGTGGAGCAGGCGCTGCCGGCGATGGTGCGCAGGACGCGGGCCCGGGCGGGGCCGAGCACGGCGGCGAGGCCGTCGGCGGCCGGTGTCCGGGCCGCAGGCTCGGCGGTCGGGGCGGCGATCGGGTGCAGCAGCAGGCTCTGGCGGTCCGGCCCGGCGAGCAGGCTGATGCTCCGCTGGACGAAGTAGTTGGGCCGCAGTTCCAGGCCCCGGCCGCCGAGGTCGAAGGAGCCCTCCAGCTCGCCGAGGGTGCACTCCAGCACCCCGTCGTCCCGCCAGACGGCCTTCGGGTGGAGCGAGTCGAGCATCTCGCCGATCCCGGAGCGGGCGGCGGTGCGGGCCCGGACGGCGATGTCGGCCTCCAGGGCGCGGCGGATGTCGGGCCAGTCCGGGGCGAGGCAGGACCGGAACAGCGCCCAGGCGCCGTCGCTGACCTCGCGCAGGCCCCGGCTGCCGTCCTCGCGCAACCGGGCCAGGGCGGCCGGGACTTCCGGGCCGCTGCCGAACATCGCGACGCCCTCCTCCACGGCCTGCTGCGGGACGGAGAGGAGCGCGTCGAGCTCGTCGGTCAGCTGCCGGCGGACGGCGTCGAGGTCCGCCACCATGAAGTCGGGGACGCCTACCGGGCTCGCGTTGACCACTTCGAGGAAGCGCACGGCCCGCTGGGGCACGTTGCGGCGGATGTCCCGCCACCAGCGCTCGCTGCGCGACCCGCTGCCCTGGTGCACGCCCAACCGGGCCGCGCCGGCCATCAGGTGGTCGAGCGGGGATATGACGAACCGGGTCCTCGCGAGGTCCGCGACCCCGAACCTCAGTGCGATCACGAACCTTCCTCCGGCTCCCCGCAGCCGTCCTGACCTGCCGCGTTGTTGACTATTAGGCCCAGAGGCTAATGCATGGCCGTCCGGTGGTCCCCATCGGCATGCTCTCTCTCGTCGGCGCGACTGAGGCCCGCTCCGGCCCCCACCACGAGGGGAGTGGGGGCCGGAGCACGATCCTCGGCCGGGCGTTCGTCGAACCGAACGCCCGGTGTCGCCCGGTGTCGCCCGGCGGACCGTGCCCGCCGGTGCCCGATCGGCTTCCGCCCGGTACGCGTGCCCCGTGGTCCGTGTCCCGTGGCCGGCGGCCCGTGTCCGGCGGTCGAGGTGGAGCCGGTGACGTACCGGATCCCGGGTTCCCGAACCCGGACCGGCCGCTGCCCCACATGCCGACAGCCCGCCGCGTGGCAGGCCTACGAGGCCATCTGACAGATCACCACTACGCTCGTGCCATGGTTCGTCTCGACGAGCGCGCCGAGGGCGCGGGACCGTTCACGACCCGGGTCACCTGGCGCAGGGCGGAGGGCGGCCTGGCGGTCTGGGAGTCCCGGCTGGCCCGCAAGCGGGGCGTGTTCAGGACGCTGGCCGAGTCGGGTGCGGAGGGTGCTCCGCGCACCGCGGACAGCCGGGCGCTGCGCCGCCTGCGCACGCTCAACACGGTCGCCGCCGTCGCGTTCGTCATCGGGGGCGGGCTGTTCGCCCTCGGCGCCCTCCTCGCCGAGACCACCGCCGTCGGCCCGACCGGGATCGCCTCGGTCTACTTCGTCGGAGGCCTGTTCTTCAACACCGGCGGCTACACCTCACTGCTCCAGGCGGTCAACGCACCCCGCCGCTCCGGCGGAACGGACGCACCGGTCACCTGGCGCTGGCGGTGGTGGAGCTACGAGCCCCAGCGGATCGACTGGCTCGGGACCTTCGTCCTGTTCGTCGGGACCCTGGTGTTCGGTGTCAACCTGCTGGACTCCTTCCTCCAGGGCCTCTCGGTGCAGCAGGCGGACCGGCTGGTCTGGGCTCCCGACATGGTGGGGTGCGTGCTGTTCCTGGTCGCGGGGCACCTCGCGCTCGTCGAGGTCTGCCACGGCCACTTCTGCTTGCACGCGCGCGGCATCGGCTGGTGGATCGTGGTGGTCAACCAGGTCGGGTCCGTGCTCTTCCTGGTCTCGGCGCTGGCCGCGTTCACCCGTCCGGAGACCGGAAGCCAGGTCAACACCGACATCGCGAACTGGGGGACGTTCGCGGGCGCGCTCTGCTTCTCGGCGGGCGGAGTGGTGCAGTACTTCGAGAGGCCGTAGCCGTCGTTCGAGGGCGGGGGACGGGTTCCGTGGGGCGCTGCCGTGCTCGCACGGTGCGGCGCGGTCCCGTCCACCCACCCCGGCCCGGGGTGGGGCGGGGCGGGGCGACCGGGCTCGGCCGGGAGGGCCCGGCCGCGGTTCGGGAGGCCGTCCGCCTCGGGGAGGCCGGCTGCCCGCCTCGGGGGAGGCCGGCTGCCCGCCTCGGGGGAGGCCGGCTGCCCGCCTCGGGGGAGGCCGGCTGCCCGGCCGGCCGCGCCGGTCAGGCGGCCCAGCGGGAGACCGCGAAGCCGTCGCCCTCCCGGCGGACCTCGACGGCGCCCGCGCCCGCGAAGTGCGCCGGGATGACCAGCTCCCGTTCGTCGGCGGCCCGCCGCAGCACCCGCAGCCGGCTGGCGGCGGCCCCGGCCGGGTCCTCGCAGAAGCAGCTGTTGCAGCTCGGGCGGACCAACTGCACCGGGCTGTGCAGCAGATCACCGACGAACACCGCCCGGTCCCCGCGCGAGTCGAGCCGCAGGACCGACGAGCCGGGGGTGTGGCCGGGGGCGGGCTCCAGGGTGAGCGCCTCGTCGATGCGGTGGCCGTCGGACCAGAGCACGGCCTGCCCGGAGCGGATGACCGGCGCGATGCTGTCGGCGAACAGCAGGCGCCGCTCCTCCCGCCAGACCCGTGCGTCGACGCCCGCCGGGGCCGGCCCCGACTCCGGGCCCGCCGGGTCGATCGCGGCGTGGTCGGCGGCCGGCAGGTAGTAGACGGCGTTGGGGAAGGCGGGCACCCACTCGCCGTCCCGGGCGAGGGTGTTCCAGCCGACGTGGTCGCCGTGCAGGTGGGTGTTGACCACGACGTCGACGTCCTCCGGCCGCACGCCCGCCGCCGCGAGCCGGTCGAGGAAGTCGCTCCGCCGGTCGTGGAAGGCCGGGCTGTGCGGGCGCTGCCGCCCGTCCCCGACCGCGGTGTCGACCAGGACGGTCCGCCCGCCGTGCCGGATCACCCAGGTCTGCAGTGCGCCCAGGTAGGTGTCCGCCGCCGGGTCCCAGTGGTCCGGTGCCAGCCAGTCGCGGTTGCGTTCCCACTCCTCGGCCGGCATGTCGGGCACGATCGTCTTCGCCGGGGTGAACGCCCCCGCCCACTCGACCACCCTGATGACCTCCGCGTCGCCGAGCACGATCCGCTCCATGGTTCCTCCCCTGCCGCTGTGTCGCCGCGCACCTCTCGTGCGCCGCCGGTGTCGAGCCTAGGACGGACGGGTGAGTGTCTCAATGCCTGTTTGGATCATCTGGATACGTGATCGGCTCATGGCTGCTCCGGGCGGCATAGGATGGCCGGATGGACGTGGTGAGCGACGCGATCGCGGCCGTGCGCATCGGCCGGCCCTCCTCGGTCCGGCTCCGGGTGGACGGGCCGTGGTCCACCCGGATCCCCGCGTACGACGGGGCCGGGTTCCACGTGGTGCTGGAGGGCGGCTGCTGGCTGCTGCCCGAGGGCGGCGAACCGGTGTCGCTGGGCGCGGGTGACGCGGTGCTGCTGCCGCACGGGACGGGCCACGTGCTGGCGAGTGCGCCGCTGGAGCCGGCCGAGGCCGCGCGGGCCCGGCCGATCGACCAACTGCTCGGACCCGCCCGGACGGTGCCGCCGCTCGGCCCGGAGGGATCCCGGGTGCCCGTCCTCGGCGCCGGGACGGGGCCGGTCGCCGAACTGCTCTGCGGCAAGTACCGCCTGGAGCACAGCCGGACGCATCCGCTGATGCTGGAGCTGCCGGACGTGGTCCACCTGCCGAACCGGATCGGCGGGCATCCCCAACTCCGCTCGGCGGTCGACCTGTTGGGCGGCGAGCTGGCTGCCGACGAGGCGGGTGCGGCGCTGGCCGTGCCGAGCCTGATCGACCTGCTGCTGGTCTACATGGTGCGCGCCTGGCTGGCCGGGCCGTCCGGCGGTGGTGGCGGTGCCGTCGGTGGCGGGGGCGGTGGTGGCGGGGGCGGTGCGGGAGGCCCGGGGCTGCCGGGTGGACCGGAGACCGCCACGCTGTCCGGGGGGCCGGACCGGAGGGGCGGCCGCTGGCCCGCCGCGCTGGGCGACCCGGTGGTGGCGGCCGCGCTGCGGGCGCTGCACGAGGACCCGGCGCGGAGCTGGAGCGCCGAGGACCTCGCCGCCCACGCCGGGGTCTCCCGTGCCACCCTGACCCGGCGGTTCACCGGGCTGGTCGGCCGTCCGCCGATGGCCTACCTCACCTGGTGGCGGATGACGCGTGCGGCGGCACTGCTCCAGCAGACCGCCGAACCGCTGGACGTGATCGCCGGCCGGGTCGGCTACGCGACCCCGTACGCGCTCTCGCACGCCTTCAGCCGGCTCTTCGGGACGACGCCCGGGCGCTACCGGGCCCGTATGTCGACCCTCTTTGCTGACGGATGATCAAACTCTTGAACGCGTGAGTCGGCTTGCCCTGCTCCTGTCAAGTAGGCCTCGGTCGGGCCGTGGGGTGGTGATCCGCCGCGTGTCCGCCCGCCCGTCTCCCAGGTTCGTACCAGGTGAGAGCCCTTGGAGCAGGTGATTCGTCCGTTCTGTCATGTCCTGTCATAGCTCGACTCGGAGGAAACTCCAGGTTTCAAGCTCTGGCGAGCGTTCATGAAGATAACGAAAGAGTCGGGATTGCGGAGAGCTTGAATTTACTTATTGACGCCAGATGACGGGTCCGGGTTAACTCCTCCCACCTCGCCGCAGCGCTGCGGCACCTGTCACGGAGGCACCCCCCTATGAACGCAACGATGCGTCGTGTCGTCATCGGCACCGCCGCGGTCTCGATGGCCCTGTCCATGGCCGCCTGCGGCAAGGCCGGCGCCGACAAGAAGGACACCGCGAGCTCCGGGGACACCAAGTCCATCGGCCTGCTGCTGCCGGAGAACGCGTCCTCCACCCGCTACGAGTCGTTCGACCGCCCGTTCATCGAGGCCAAGGTCACCGCCCTCTGCCCGGACTGCAAGGTCCGCTACAGCAACGCCGAGGGCAGCGCCGCCAAGCAGAAGCAGCAGTTCGACACCCTCATCGCCGAGGGCGTCAAGGTGATCGTCCTCGACGCCTTCGACGCCAAGTCCACCCAGTCCTGGGTCAAGGAGGCGGCCGCCAAGGGGGTCAAGGTCGTCGCCTACGACCGGCTCGCGACCGGCCCGGTCTCCGCCTACGTCTCCTTCGACAACGAGAAGGTCGGCGAACTCCAGGGCCAGGCCCTGCTGGACGCGCTCGGGGCCAAGGCCGCCGACGCCGACATCGTGATGATCAACGGCGACGAGGCCGACCCGAACGCCGCCCTCTTCAAGTCCGGCGCCCACAAGGTGCTCGACGGCAAGATCAAGAAGGTGGTCTACGAGCAGTCAGGCGAGTGGAAGCCCACCGTCGCGGGCCAGAAGACCGGCGCCGCCATCACCCAGCTCGGCAAGGACGGCTTCCAGGCCGTCTACTCCGCCAACGACGGCATGGCCGGCGCCATCATCACCCAGCTCAAGGCGGCCGGCATCACCGTCCCGGTCGGCGGTCAGGACGCCGGCCTGGACGCCGTCCAGCGGATCGTCGCCGGTGACCAGGCCTACACCATCTACAAGGCCTACAAGCCGCTCGCCGACAGCGCCGCCGAACTGGCCGTCAGCCTGCTGCAGGGCAAGGACGTCAAGGCCGTCGCCTCCGCCACCGTGGACAGCGACACCGACAAGGGCATCCCGGCCAAGCTGCTGGAGCCCAAGGTCGTCACCAAGACCAACATCAAGGACACCGTGATCGCCGACGGCCTCTACAAGGCCGCCGACATCTGCACCGCCGACTACGCCGCCGGCTGCACCGCCGCAGGCATCAAGTAGCCCACGCCGCGGGTCCGTCGGCCCCGCCCCGGCACACCGCTGCGGCGCTCCCCGCCCGACCGGGGAGCGCCGGCCCGCCGACCGTCCGCCCGCCCTCCCGGGCGGGCACCCGGACCGCCGCAGGGAACCACCCCCCCGCGGGCACCCGGCCGCGAACACCGGCCCGTCGCGAGCACGACCCGCTCGTGAGCACGGCCCCTTCCGCGAGCACGACCCGTTCGCGGGGACCACACCCCCGCGAGCACCCACCCACCCCCGCCACGCACACCCACGCAGGAGATGGTTCACGTGACAGGCGCACCCGTACTGGCGCTGCGCGCGGTCTCCAAGCGCTTCGGCGCCGTCCAGGCCCTCACCGACGTCGACCTCGACGTCCACGCCGGCGAGGTCGTCGCCCTGGTCGGCGACAACGGCGCCGGCAAGTCCACCCTGGTCAAGACGATCGCCGGCGTCCACCCCATCGACGAGGGCACCATCACCTGGGAAGGCCGCCCGGTCCGGATCACCCGGCCGCAGGACGCCCAGGCGCTCGGCATCGCCACCGTCTACCAGGACCTCGCGCTCTGCGACAACCTCGACGTCGTCGCCAACCTGTTCCTCGGCCGCGAACTGCGCCGACGCGGCACGCTGGACGAGGTCGCCATGGAGCGCCGCGCCAAGGAACTGCTGGACACCCTGTCGATCCGCATCCCCAGCGTGCGGATCCCGATCGCCGCGCTCTCCGGCGGACAGCGCCAGGTCGTCGCCATCGCCCGCGCCCTGGTCGGCGACCCGAGGATCGTCATCCTCGACGAGCCCACCGCGGCACTGGGCGTCGAACAGACCGCGCAGGTCCTCGACCTGGTCGAGCGACTGCGCCAGCGCGGCCTCGGCGTCATCCTGATCAGCCACAACATGGCGGACGTCCGCGCGGTCGCCGACAGCGTCGCCGTCCTGCGGCTCGGCCGCAACAACGGCGTCTTCCCGGTCGCCGGCACCACGTCGGAGGAGATCATCTCCGCCATCACCGGCGCCACCGACAATGCCGTCACCCGGCGCCAGGCACGCATCGCGGAGGAAGCGAAGTGACCACCAGCCAGACCACCCCCACCGCCGGGCCCGCCGACGGCGGCGCCGGCGCGAACGCGAGCGACCCGCGCCTGCTGGTCCGCCAGGGCGGCCTCGCCGGGTACGCCGAGGAGTTCCGGCGCAAGATCCGCAGCGGCGACCTCGGCTCACTGCCGGTCGTCATCGGCCTGATCCTGATCGCCGTCATCTTCCAGAGCGTCACCGGCCACTTCCTCCAGGCCGACAACCTGACCAACATCACCAAGTGGATCGCCGGCTACGGCCTGATCTCGGTCGGCGTCGTCTTCGTGCTGCTGCTCGGCGAGATCGACCTCTCGCTCGGCTCGGTCGCCGGCGTCTGCGCCGCCGTCACCTCCGTCCTGGCCGTGCGCCAAGGCGTCAACGAGTGGCTGGCGATCCTGATAGCCCTGCTCACGGCCGCCGCCATGGGCGCCCTGCACGGCTTCTTCTTCGCCAAGATCGGCGTACCCGCCTTCGTCGTCACCCTGGCCGGCATGCTCGCCTGGAGCGGCCTCCAGGACTACGTGCTCGGCAAGCTCGGCACCGTCAACAACATCAACGACGGCGTCGTCGCCCACCTCGACAACTACTTCCTCGGCGACGGCGACATCTCCTTCGCCTGGCTGCTCGCCGTCCTCGCCATCGGCGGCTTCCTCGCCGCCCAGCTGCTCACCGCCCGCCGCCGCACCGCGGCCGGACTGCCCGCCCGGCCGCTGGGCGACATCGCGCTGCGCACCGGCGGCCTGGCCCTGGTCGCACTGGTCGGCGCCTACACGCTCAACCAGGACAGCGGCCTGCCGCTGCCGCTGGTCGTGCTGGTCGGCGTGGTCGTCCTCACCGACTTCGTGCTCCGCCGCACCTCGTACGGCCGGCAGATCTTCGCGGTCGGCGGCGGCATCGAGGCCGCCCGCCGCGCCGGCATCAACGTGGCCTGGATCCGGATCTCGGTGTTCATGGTCTCCGCCGTCCTGGCCGGCCTCGGCGGCCTCTTCATCGCCTCCCAGCAGGGTTCCGCCGACAAGCTGCTCGGCGGGGGCAACGTGCTGATGAGCGCGATCGCCGCCGCCGTCATCGGCGGGACCAGCCTCTTCGGCGGCCGCGGCACCACCTGGTCGGCCCTGCTCGGCATGCTGGTGATCCAGTCGATCACCACCGGCCTGGACATGGTGCACGCCGCCCAGGCCATCCAGTACATGATCACCGGTGCGGTGCTGCTCGCCGCCGTGGTGCTCGACTCGGTTTCCCGGCGCACCCAGAAGTCCGCCGGCCGGGGCTGAGGCGGGGCCCGCCCCGACCGGGCGGGCCCCGCCCGACGGCCTCGCCGCACGGTCCTCCCCAGCGACCCTGCGCGGGCACCTCCGCGGGCACCTCCGCGAGCGACCCTCCTGAACGGCCCGGTCCCCACCCCCACGGGGACCGGGCCTCCGGTCGTTCCCGGGACGTTGGTCCCTCCCGTCCGCCCGCCCGGGCCCGCACCCTGGATTGCGGGCCCGCCGGTCCGCGGAGTCCGGCGGCGCGAACCGAGCATGTGAGGAAGTACCGCCGTCCATGTCCGCCGAGACGATCGTGCACCGTTTGGTCGACGCCTTCTTCACCCACTGCCACGAGTGCGGTCAGCCCCGCGAAGCGGACTGCCACCCCCGGTCCCACTGGCGCCTGTACCTGGACCTCGACCCGGAGACCGTCCGGCGGATCCGTGCATGGGCGCTCGACCCGGCGGTTCCGGTCGGCACCGACACCGAGCGTGCCGTCCTGCTGCACTGGCTGGACAACCAGGAGGCCTGACCGCCGGCGCCTGCCACGGGACCCCTCGACCCCTGGCGTCCGCTGCGGGACCCCTCGCACCCCTGACGGCTCACCCCGCGCGTCCGCCGGACGCGCGGGGTGAGCCGCTGCGTTCCAGCCCCCCGAGCCCCGAGCCGCCGGTGGCGGCCGCGACGTCGAGGCCTGGCCGCGGGTCCCGGTCGAGGGGGTCCGGGCGGAGGCCGCCCGCGAAGCGCGGGCCGGCGCCGATCCGCTAGCGTGACCGGCCATGCGAACCCTTGAACCGGCCCGTACCGCCCTCGTCCTGGTCGACCTGATGCCCCGGATCGCCGCCCTGCCGCTGGCCCCGCGCACGGGTGCCGAGGTGGTGGCCGTCTCCCTGGACCTCGCGCAGGCGTTCCGCGCCGCAGGGGCACCGGTGGTCGCGGTGCGCGTCGAGCGGCCGGGCGTGGCCGAGCAGCCGCCCGGGAGCGAACTGGTGGCCGAGGTGGCGGAGGCCGCCGACGAGGTCGTGGTCAAGCGCACCATCGGCGCCTTCCACGGCACCGGACTGCACGAGCTGCTCCGGGCCCGAGGGGTGGAGACGCTGGTGTTCGGCGGCGTCGCCACCAACCTCGGCGTCGAGTCCACCGCCCGCGCGGCCTCGGACCACGGTTACGAGCTGCTGTTCGTCGAGGACGCGCTCGCCGCCCTGACCGAGGAGGAGCACCGGGCTGCGGTCGACCTGAACCTGCCCCGCTTCGGCGAGGTGGTCGCGCGGGCCGCGGTCCGCTTCGGCTGACCTCTCCCGCGCCCGCTGCCGCGCCTGTGCCCGCGCGCCCCGGCGTGTACGGCTACTCCTGGGCCCGGTCCGCCGGCCGTCGCGCCAGCTCCAGGGCCTCGCGCAGCCGCCCGCCCGAGGCGGCGAGCAGCCGCGCGGCGGCCGGCGCGTCCACCCCGGCGAGGACGACCAGGACGGCGTCCTTGGCCTCGCCGCCCGTCGCGTCCAGCGCCCGCCGGGCGGTCTCCTCGTCCGCGCCGGTGATCCCGGTGACGATCCGGCGGGCGCGGTCGCGCAGCTTGGCGTTGCCGGCCCGGACGTCGACCATCAGGTTCCCGTACGTCTTGCCGAGCCGGACCATGACCGCGGTGGAGAGCAGGTTCAGCACCAGCTTCTGCGCCGTCCCCGCCTTGAGGCGGGTGGAGCCGGCCAGCACCTCGGGTCCGACCACCACCTCGATGCCCAGCTCGGCCGCGGCGACCAGCGGCGAGCCCGTGGCGCAGGCGAACCCCACGGTCAGGGCCCCGGCGGCGCGCGCGTGCCGTACGGCCGCCACCGTGTACGGCGTCCGGCCCGAGGCCGAGACGCCGACCACGGTGTCGTCGGGAGTCGGCCCCAGCGCGTCGAGGCCGGTGACGGCGAGCTCCTGGCGGTCCTCCGCGCCCTCCACGGCGCGCAGCACGGCCTGCGGTCCGCCCGCGATCAGGCCGACCACCTGCCCCGGCGCGGTGCCGAACGTCGGCGGGCACTCGCTCGCGTCCAGCATCCCGAGCCGCCCGGCCGTGCCGGCGCCCGCGTAGACCAGTCGCCCGCCCCGGGCCATCCGGGCGGCGACCGCGTCCACCACGGCGGCGACCCGGGGCAGTTCGCCGGCCACCGCGGCGGCGACGGTCCGGTCCTCGGCGTTCATCAGCCGCAGCAGGTCGAGGGTCGCCAGCCCGTCGATCGCGCCCCACTCCGGCCGCACCGCCTCGGTCACCGGGTACGGCGGGGGCGGGCCGGCCGGGTGGGACTGCGGAGGCGTCCCGAGCGGGTGGGACGGTCGGGACGGGCCGGGCGGGTGCTCGCTCTCCATACGCCCGACCCTCCCCGTGTCCGGCCGCCGCCAACCCCGGCGGCGGGCCGTCCGGTGCGGGCGGCGTCGGTGGGCGGGTGCCGCCGTCCGGCCGTCAGGCCATCCAGAAGAAGACCGCCGTCATGCGCCGGTCCTCCGGCGTGAGGCCGTGGTAGCCGGTGGCGCTGTGGATGAGGTTGGCGTGGTAGAGGAGCAGCCGGTTGTAGCGGTTGGGCACGCGCACGTCCTCGGTGAACGCGTCGGCCGGGACGCGGCGGGTGCCGAGGGCCTCGACGAGGTTGCTGTGCGGCGCGGTGACGAGGTTGCCGCCGAGCCGCCCTCCCGGGAACTGCTGGCGGTAGAACCCGGTCCCGGCGTCCTCGGGGGCACCGGGGCTCAGGTAGAGCACGGCCGCGTAGCGGCAGAGCGCCCGGGAGTCGGTGTGGGGGCGCGGTTCCGACTCCCCGGCACCGACGACCTGGACGCAGTTGTGGTTGAGGGTGCCGCCGCCCGGGGTGCTCTGCACCCAGAGCCGCCCGGCACCGGTGGCCCTGCGGACCAGGGTCTCGACCCGGGCGAGCTCGCCGGGGTCGAGACCGGGCATGGTCCGCAGTCCGGGCCAGCTCTCCGGCCGGTACGGGTACCCCTCCGTCCAGTCGTCGCGGTCGAGGCAGCGACGCCGGACGGCGTCGGGGTCGGGCAGGACGTCGTCGATCACCCAGTAGTCGCGGCCGGGCGTGGGTTTGCGGTACGGGAGGACCGGTAGGGCGGTCCTCCCGTTGGGCAGTGGGGGCATGCGCCGACCATAGGATTCGAGGGCACCAACGTTCTGCCGTGAGCAGGTCAACCTTTCGTCAAAGGAGCCGGCGCGCCGTGGCCGGGAGCCGGGCACGGGCCGGGCACGGGCCGGCGCCCCGGCGGTGGGCGTTCCGGGGACGGGCGCCCCGGTGGCGGGCGTTCCGCGAAGGGGCGAGCGAGATCACACTTGAGTGCCGGCGGGTGAGCGGGCAGGTTGGTGCCATGACCACCTTCGACATCGACGGCACCGGGATCGCGCCCGACGGGACGCTCCGCACCCGAACCCACCACTGGCAACCGGCCCCGCCGGTCTCCGCCTTCCCGCAGCTCACGGGGGAGGAGATCCTCCGCGAGATCGTCGAGGGCCGGATCCCGCAGCCGCCGATCGGGAGCACCCTGGGGTTCCGGCTGGTCGGGGCCGGGCCCGGGACGGCGGTGTTCGAGGGCGAGGTCGGCGAGCACCTGTTCAATCCGATGAACACCGTCCACGGCGGCTACCTGGCCACCCTGCTGGACTCGGCGCTCGGCTGCGCCGTGATGAGCAGGCTCCCGGCCGGCCTCGGCTACACCACCACCCAGCTGAACGTGCACATGCTGCGGCCGCTGTTCGCCGACTCGGGGCTGCTGCGCTGCGAGGGCGTCGCCCTGCACGTCGGCCGGACGATGGCGACGGCCGAGGCGCGGGTGACGGGGGTGGCGGACGGCAAGCTGTACGCGCACGCCACCACCACCTGCGCGGTGCTGGCTCCGCGCCCGTCCGCCTGACACGACGGGCCCGGCAGGCTCCGCCCCCGCCCCCGCCCCCGTCCCCCCCCGCCTCTGCTTCGGCGGATCCGACCGGGCCGGGCCCGGCAGGTCCTGGTTCGGGGGAGGGGTCAGAGCGCGGCGGCGAGCAGCCCGCAGACCGCCAGGAAGCCGCAGATCCCGAAGTTGACCAGCTTGTGGGCGAGGAACACCGCGGCGAACTCGCGTATGGTCGCGCTCGGCCAGTAGTACGCGGCGGTCCGCGAGCCGAAGACCTGTCCGTTGACACCGGTCTTGCGGGCCGTCAGCGCGGCGCGGAAGGCGTGGAAGTTGTTGGTGACGACGACGCAGCGGTAGTCGGGATCGGCCTGCTCCATGATCACCTTGCTGAAGAGCAGGTTCTCCTCGGTGGTCCGCGAGCGGTCCTCGCGGACCAGGTGCTCGGCCGGGAAGCCGCGTTCGAGCAGGTAGTCGGCCATCGCGTGGGACTCCGGGAGCTTCTCGTCCGGCCCCTGCCCGCCGGAGGTGATCAGGACCGGCGGGTTGCCGCGTGCGGCCTGCTGCTCGTAGACCTCGCGGCCCCGGTCGAGCCGGCTGGCGAGCAGTGGGGGCACCCGCTCGCCGCCGATCAGCCCGGAGCCGAGCACCACCACGAAGTCGACGTCGAGGCGCGGCCGGTGGCGCCCGTAGAGGAAGGCGTAGCCGACGAAGCAGACGAACAGGAAGGAGATGTAGCCGACCACCAGGACGGCCGTGCCCGCGACGATGCCGAGCCGCACCGAGTGGGTGGCCAGCGCGGCGACGAGCAGGCCGATCACCGAGAGGATGCCGAGCCCGGCGAGCAGCGAGAGCAGGTTGGCCGGCCGCCACCCCTCCTTGCGGATCATGGTGAGCCCGTTGGAGATCAGGAAGCCGATCAGGGCCAGGGTGCCGGTCGCGGGGATCACGATGATCGCGAGCGCCACCAGCCCCGCCACCAGCGTCGGCGCCTTGCGCAGCTCGGCGATCAGGGCCAGCGCGAGGAAGGACATGGCGAGGCCGAGCAGGACGGCGTTGCTGAACTGGCGGCGGTCGCGCAGGACTCCGATCCCGCAGAGGGCGAAGAAGAAGGCCGCTGGGGCATAGGCGATCATGCTCGTATCGTAGGGGCCCGGCCGCGCGGGCCGACCCGGAGCCTCCGGATCGGTCCGACGGACCCGGTGGGCCGACGGGTTGACGCACCACCGGCGGTCCTGCGCGCGCCGGCCCCCGCGCGCCGGCTTCACCGACCGGTCGGAGGTGCTCGCACGCCGGTGCGCGAGCCGGTCGTACGATCGCGCGGCCGTACGGACCGCTGTCCGCCTTGGGCGATGGGATGCAACAACCCGCCCGCGTCGGAGGCAAAACGGTCGGATTCGCACCCCTGCGGTTGGACTCCGGCGGCGAGGAGGCGCTCGTCGGGCCGGTCGTCTTCCTCTTGTCCCTGTCAGGTGGTTCCGGCGCCGCGCGGTGACGGCTCGTGCGGCGATCCTGATGCGGATCCCCGGGTTGAGCGGCGGCATGCTCTCCTTCGTCCGCGCCCAGGCGGACGAGGGCGTCGTCACCTGGGACGGGGCGCAGTGCGGCGCCGGTGTCCGGTGGGGCCGCCTCCGGCCCCCCGACGGGCGGCCGGAGTGACCTCGTGGCCCGCCACCGGTCCGGTGGCGGTCGGGTCGCGGTCCGGCGTTCGAGCGGGTCAGCGGCGGGCGGCCTGGGGGTCGGCCGGTGCGGGCTGCGCCGTCCGGTCCTGTTCCCCGGAGGAGTCCGCGGCCTTCGGCTCGGTGCGCCCGACGCGGCGCACGCCCGGGACCGCCGCGGTGCCGGCGCAGGCGAGTGCCACCAGCGCGGCGGTGACGAGCAGCGGGCCGGTGCTGCCCCAGGCGTCGGCGGCGAGCGGCGCCAGCGTGTAGCCGAGCGGCGCGGCGGCGAGTGAGAGCAGCCAGTCGTAGGAGGTCACCCGGGCCAGCACCTGGGCCGGGAACTCCTGCTGGACGACGGTCTGCCACACCGGGTTGAGGAAGCCGAGACCGGTCATCGCCAGTGCGTAGGCGGCGACCGTGACCGGTGCCGGCGCGGTCACGGCGAGGGCGGTCAGCGGCAGCGCGTACAGGGCGAGGCCCAGGTTGGCGACCAGGACGGGGCGCTTCGGCCGGAGCCGCCCGGCGAGCAGCGAACCGGCCAGGAGGCCGAAGGCGGCGGCCTGGGTCATGGCGATCCAGACGCCGTCGCCGCCGAGCCGCTGGGTGGCGATCAGCGGGCCGAGGGTGAGGAGGACGGCGCTGGCGCCGTTCCAGACGCCGTGGCCGATCAGGCTGGTCCAGTACCAGTCGCGCGAACGCAGCTCGCTCCACCCCTCGGCCAGGTCGGCGCGCAGCGGCCGGCGGCCGGCCGGGGTGTGGCGGACCGTGAGCCGGCTCAGCAGCGCGGCGCTCGCCAGGAAGGAGACGCCGTCCAGGACGAACGCCCAGCCGGCTCCCGCGGTGTAGACCAGCAGGCCGGCGACGGCCGGTCCGCCGAGCCGGGCGGCGCTGGTGGTCGAGGCGAGCAGGGCGTTGGCGCGCATCCGCAGCGGGCCCTCGACGGTGGCCGCGACGAGCGGCGAGGCGGTCGGCATGGCGAAGGCGGAGGCGATGCCGCCGACCGCCTCGGCGACGGCGATGTGCGCCAGCCGGGGCTGGCCGCCGAGCAGTTCGAGCCCGACGAGGATCTGCGCGGCGGCCCGCACCAGGTCGGTGGTGAGCGCGACCAGGCGCGGGTTGAAGCGGTCTCCGACGACGCCGCCGAGCGGGAGGAGGAGCAGCCGCGGCACCATGGCGCAGCCCAGGACCAGGGCGAGCGCGGAGGAGGAGCCGGTCGCCCTGGTGATCGCGATGGCGAGCGCGGCCGGGACGACGGCGTCGCCGAGAGTGGAGACCGCCCGGCCGAGGAAGAGCAGGCGGAAGTCACGGAGTCTCAGAGGATGGGTCACGGCTGGGACTATATTTCGGTACCGAAATTTCGGCAACGAAATACTTGGCGACCGGGCGTGGACGCACCGCCGCCTAGACTCGTGCCATGACGCGTGCCTCCCGCCCCGACCGACCAGCGGACCGGAAGCCCTCGGGCGAACCGCGGCCGGACGAGCCCCGCGACTGGACCGACGGCCACGTCGAACGCTGGCAGCCGGTCCTGCCCCACCTCGACCCGGACATCGAGGGCGCCGTCACCCGGATGAGCAAGCTCTCCCGGCACCTCGGCCGGGTGCGCGAACAGGGCGTGGCCGACTACGGCCTGCAGAAGCACGAGTTCGACACCCTGCACGAGCTGGCCGGCCGCGGCGGCCACGCCGTCCCGTCCGAGCTCCGGAACGACCTCAACCTGGCGCCGGCCTCGGTGACGGGGCGCCTGGAGGCGCTCGAACGACGCGGGTTCGTCGTCCGCACCCCCTCCACCGAGGACCGGCGGCGGGTCGACGTCCGGCTCACCGAGACGGGCCGGGCGGCCTGGCACGAGGCCCTGGACGTGGTCGGCCGCGAGGAGCGGCGACTGCTCGGCGTCCTCACCCCGGACGAGCGGCGCCAGCTCTCCGACCTGCTGCGCCGCGTCCTGCTGGCCGCCGAGGCACCCTCGCCGGAGCAGCCGGCGGCCGGCGACGACCGGGCCCACTGACGATCGGGCCCACCGAGGCGGCGGGCGGCCGGTGCGAGGCCTCCCGTCCGCCGCTCGTTCGCCGCGAGTGCGTCGGGCTCCGGCCGCCGAGGGGGCGGCTCAGCCGCCGGTCGCGGCCGGGGGGCGGAAGGTGCGGCGGTAGGCCTGCGGGGTGACCCCGACGGCGGCGTGGAGGTGCTGGCGCAGGGAGACGCCGGTGTTGAACCCGGCGCGGCCGGCCACCACGTCGACCGGCCAGTCGGTGGTCTCCAGCAGGTGGCGGGCCAGGTCGACGCGCTGACGGGTGAGCCACCGGCCGGGGCTGGTGCCGACCTCGGTGCGGAAACGGCGGGTGAAGGTCCGGACGCTGACGTTGGCGTGGGCGGCCAGGTCGGCGAGCGTGAGCGGCCGGTCGAGGCGCTCCATGGCCCACGCTCGCGTGGGCGCGGTGCCGGCGCCGGAGCCGGAGGGGTCGGGGACCGGACGCCGGAGGTACTGCGCCTGACCGCCGTCGCGCCAGGGCGGGACGACGCAGGAGCGGGCGACCTCGTTGGCGACGCCGCTGCCGTGGTCGCGGCGGACGATGTGCAGGCACAGGTCCACGCCGGCGGCCGCCCCGGCGGAGGTGAGGAGGTCGCCGTCGTCGACGAACAGGACGTCGGGGTCGATGCGCGCGGTGGTGACCAGCCGCTGCAACCGGTCGGCCTCGCGCCAGTGGGTGGTCGCCGGGCGGCCGTCGAGCAGTCCGGCGGCGGCCAGCACGTAGGCGCCCGTGCAGATCGCCACGATCCGGGTGCCGGGACGGACGGCGGCCAGGGCTGCGCGCAGGGGTTCCGGCAGGCGGCCCTCCTCGCGGATGGCGCCCAGCTCCCGGGAGGGCGGGATGACGACGGTGTCCACCCCGGCCAGCAGGGCCGCGCCGTGGGCGACGGTTAGCCGGTAGTCGGCGTCCGTGCGGACCGGACGGCCGTCCACGCTGCACGTGGTGACGGTGTAGAGCGGCTCGCCCGCGCCGTCGCGCGCGGCGCCGAAGATCCGCGCGGGGATCCCGAGCTCGAAGGGGACGACGCCGTCCAGGGCGAGAACGCCGACGTGGTGCATGGCCCGATCCTTTCATCATCCGACCTGCGGGCCACTACGGGAGGGCGGTCGGCGCGGGGAGTCTGATGACGTGCCGGGAACGAGCCGGCACCCGCCCGACCCTCCCGCAGAGAAGAGCACTTCCCCATGGACCAGGCCACCGCCCCTGCCACCATCCCCGCCACCGTCCCTGCCGCCGTGCCCGCCACCATGCGCGCCGTCTCCCAGGAGGCCGCCGGGCCGCCGGAGGTCCTGCGGCTCGTCGAGACCGGGCGGCCGGTGCCGGGCCGCGGCGAGATCCTCGTGCGGGTGCACGCCGCCGGGGTGAACCCGGCGGACTGGAAGATCCGGCAGCGGGGGGTGTTCGCGAACGGCGCCACCCCGCCGTTCACGCCCGGCTTCGACGTCGCCGGAGTGGTCGAGGCGGTCGGCGACGGCGTGACCCTGTACCGGGCCGGTGACGCGGTGTTCGGGATGCCGCGCTTCCCGCACCCCGCGGGCGCCTACGCCGAGTACGTCGCCGCGCCGGCCCGGCACTTCGCCCCGAGCCCCCGCGGCCTGACCCACGTCGAGGCCGGCGCCCTGCCGCTGGCCTCGCTGACCGCCTGGCAGGCGCTGGTGGACACCGCGGACGTCCGGCCCGGGCAGCGCGTGCTGGTCCACGCGGCCGCCGGGGGCGTCGGCCACCTGGCGGTGCAGATCGCCAAGGCCCGCGGCGCGTACGTCATCGGCACGGCCGGCGCGGCCAAGCACCCGCTGCTGCGGTCCCTGGGCGCCGACGAGCTGATCGACCACCGCACCCGGGACGTCGGCCTGGCCGTGCGCGACGTCGACGTCGTCCTGGACCCCCTCGGCGGTGCTTCCTGGTCCCGCTCCCTGCGCACCCTGCGGCCGGGCGGCACCCTGGTCTCGCTCCTCCCGCTGGACGCCACGTTCCCGGCCGGTGAGGCCGAGGCGGCCGGCGTGCGGGCCGTGTTCATGCTCGTCGAGCCCGACCACGCCGGGCTGCGGCAGATCGCCGCCCTGGTCGAGGGCGGACGGCTGCGCGTGATCGTCGAGGAGGTCTTCCCGCTGGGCGAGGCGGCCCGCGCCCACGCGGTCGGTGAGCGGGGCCGCACCACCGGGAAGCTCGTCCTCACCACCGCTCCCTGAAGCGTGCGGGGGCGGGCCGGGCCGGCACGTCCCCGCAGTTCCCGGTGTGCCGCCCCGCGGACAGGGTGGCACACCGGGAGCGCGGTCACCGGTAGGTGATGGCGTGGCGGGCGGCGATGCGGTTGAGCCGGGCCGGGTCGAGCCGTCCGTCGACGGTCAGCCCGGACCGGGCCTCGACGAAGTCCTCCACGAAGCACTCCCAGCCGCCGGGGGAGGAGATCTGCAGGACGCGGGGCGGCCGGCCGGCACCGGGGCGCAGCGCGTGCGGCACGCCGTGCGGGAGCAGCACGAACTGCCCCGCGGTGAGGGTGTGGACGGTGTCGTCGATGTCGACGAGCAGTTCGCCGCTCAGCACGTAGACGCCCTCGTCCGCAAGGTGGTGCGTGTGCGGAGGGATCTCCTGGGCGAGGACCACCTCCAGCAGGGAGAACCGCCCCTCGGTGTCGGTGCTCCTGGCCTTGACCGAGAACGCGGGCGGGATCGGGATGCGGCCCGGCCTGGCTTCGCCGGCCCCGAGCAGGATGAAACGGTCGTGCGACACGGTGTTCCCTTCGGATGGTGGTGGTGGAAGTGGCGGCGGTGGTGATGGTGATGCCGCGGCGGGCGGCGGTGCGGTCAGCCGGTCCGGAGGACCCCGCGCCGCCAGACCGCGACCGGGGCTTCGAGCACGGCGAGGTCCCGGGTGGGGTCGCCCTCGACCAGCAGCAGGTCCGCGCGCAGCCCGGGGGCGATCCGGCCCCGGTCGGCCAGTCCGAAGTGGCGCGCGGTCCCGGCCGTCGCGGCGGCGAGGGCCTCCGCCGGGGTGAGTCCCGCCCCGGTGAGCAGCCGCAGCTCCCGGTGGAGGCCGGCGCCGTGGGCGGGCGTGAACGGCGTGGCGTCGGTTCCGGCCAGCAGCGGGACCCCCGCCCGGTGCAGGGCCCGCACCGCTCCGACGGCGCCGGGGAGGTTGCCCGGGCGCGCACAGGCCCCGGCGACGGGCCGCTGGGCGGTGATCGCCTCGAAGTACGCGAGGGTGGTCACGACGAACACCCCCTGCTCGGCGACCCGCCGGGCCAGCCGCCGGGTCGTCGGGTCCTCCGGCGCGAGGTCGGCCCACACGTGGGCGAGGCCGTCCACTCCGGCGTCGAGCGCGATGTCCACCTCGGGCGCGGTGAGTGCGTGGGCGACGACCTTCAGGCCCGCGGCGTGCGCCGCCGAGGTGAGGGCGGCGGCGAGCTCGGGGGCCAGGGCGGGCACGTCGGCGCCGTGCACCGCGCCGTCATCGATGACGATCTTGAGGTAGTCCGCTCCCTCGGCGATCCTGGCCGCGACGAAGGCCGGGGCCTGCTCGGGCCGCGTGACGAAATCGATCCCGGTCACGTCCTGCGGGTCGAGCAGGGTGCCGGTCAGCGCCGCCAGCAGCTGCGTCGGATGCCCGCCGGGCGCGGTCGCCACCGTCCCGGCGCTGCGGAGATCGGCCACGTCGTCGCGCTGCGCCGCCAGCAGCCGGTGCCGGGCGAGCGGCCGGGGGAGGCAGAACATGTCCAGCTCGGTGGTGACCCCGTACCGCAGGGCCTCGGCCAGGCTCCCGTCGAACACGTGGGTGTGAGCGTCGATCAGGCCGGGCAGCAGTGTCCTGCCCCGCCCGTCGACCTCGATCTCGACGTCGCTGCTGCCGTCGCCGCTGCTGTCGCGGCTGTCGTCCGCATCGGTGCCGACCGCCAGGATGGCGCCGTCCTCCAGCACGACGTCGGTGACGCCGAGGTGGCGTTCGCCGTCGAAGAGGCCGGCCTGGTGGATCCGCGTACGCATCTGAGGACTCCCGTGTCGGTCGTGGCAGGGAGGCCGTTCCTTCCCGCCGCGCCACCACAGAGGCCGGCCCGGCAGCGGTTGTGACATCAGCGGCCCCCCACCGTGCCGTACCTCACACCCGGGCCGTCCGTGTCACACCCGGGGCCCGGCGGCACTCTTCGGTCGCGGCAGACAAGGCAGACAAGGCAGAGCAGGAGGAACCACCCATGACGCCGACCCCGACCCGGCCATCGCACCCGCACCCGCACCCGCCGAACCCGACCCCGCCACCGAACCCGACCGCCGACGACGCCACCGACGCGTTCCTCGGTC
The DNA here is from genome assembly GCF_056437345.1 of Kitasatospora sp. NPDC042419. Classification (NCBI taxonomy): domain Bacteria; kingdom Bacillati; phylum Actinomycetota; class Actinomycetes; order Kitasatosporales; family Streptomycetaceae; genus Kitasatospora; species Kitasatospora sp. NPDC042419. The sequence goes on along the minus strand of NZ_JBWKAW010000018.1, from coordinate 29,235 downwards.
ACCGCGAGCTGCTGTTCTCGGTGATCTACAACATGCTCGGCACCGTCGCCGACACCGAGGACGCCCTGCAGGACGTGTGGCTGGCCTGGTCCGCCCGGCACCGCAGCCCCGGCGCCGGGCCCGTGGAGAACGCGCGCGCCTATCTCGTGCGCGTCGCGGTGAACCGGGCGCTGGCCCGCCGTGCGGACCTCAGCCGCCGGCACGAGACCTACGTCGGACCGTGGCTGCCCGAACCGCTGGTGACGGGTGAGGTCGCCGACGCGGCCGAGCGCTCCGAGGACCTGTCGATGGCCGTGCTCGTCGTCCTGGAGACCCTCTCGCCGCTGGAGCGCGCCGTGTTCGTGCTGCACGAGGTGTTCGGGTTCGCCCATCCGGAGATCGCGGAGATGCTGGACCGCTCACCCGCGGCCGTGCGCCAACTCGCCACCCGGGCCCGCCGCCACGTGCACGCCCGCCGTCCCCGCCACCGGCCCGGGCCGGACCTCCACGCCAGGGTCACCGAGAGGTTCGCCTCGGCCGCGCTCGGCGGCGACCTGCGGGCCCTGCTGGAGGTGCTGGCGCCGGATGTGACGCTCTGGACCGACGGCGGCGGCAAGGGGCCCGCGGTCAGCCTGCGCCCCGTCCACGGCCGCGACCGGGTCGCCGCGGTGTTCATGGCGGTCGCCCGGGCCCTGCCCGCACAGGGCCTGGACGTCCGCTACCGGCGGGTGGCCGCGGACCCCGGAGCCCTGGTGTTCTCGGGTGACAGCCCGCTCGCCGTCGTGGTCGTCGACCTCACCCCCGACGGGGAGCGGATCGCCGCCGTCTACTCCGTCACCAATCCCGACAAGCTGTCCGGTCTGCGGGGGCCCCGAAGCTGCCGTCCCTGCGGCTCAACCCGGCGGTCGCCCTGACGATCGACACCGAGGTGCATCCGCCGCTGATCCTGCTCATCCGCGGCCTGGCCGAGCTGGACGTCGTCGAAGGCATCCCCGACGAGTACCTGCAGGCGAACGGCACGTACCGGATGACGCCCGAGCAGCGGGTCGCGTGGGAGGCGGAGGTCCGCTCGCTCTACGACGGGATGGTCCGGATCGTCGTGACCCCGACGTGGGCGAAGCTGATCGACTTCGACACGACCCTGCCCAGTGCGGTCGAGGAGCTGGTCCGCCGGCGCGAGGAGCGCGAGGAGCGCGAGGAGCGCGGGCACGGCTGACGCGGTCCGCCGGTGCGACCCGTACCGGCGGGGCGTCAGCTCCAGGGGCCGACCGTCAGGCGGACCCTGGCCCCTTCGCCGAGGAACGGCGCGGTGGTGGACGGCAGCCGCACGCGCGAGACCCAGGAGGCCGCGGCCGGGTCCTCGTCCGGCAGCGGCCGCTCGTCCTCCGGGTTGAGGTCCTTGATCGTGCCGGTGACCTCGGAGTTCCAGTGCGCCCAGGCCGCCGGGCGGGTGCCGGTGGCGTCCACGTCGACGATCAGGGTGTCCGAGAAGTCGGCCGTCTGCTCCAGGTGGTCGCCGAAGCCGAAGAACCCCTTGTGCTCGCGCAGCGAGAGCACCCGCAGGTCGAGCGCGTAGCGCAGCGGGACGGCTCCCGGCCGGGGCAGGGCCGTGGAGAGGAACGCGGTCGCCAGCCGGACGGCGCCGTCCGCGCCCGGACCGCCGCGGTCCGCGTCGCGCCCGCCGCCGTCGGCCGGGGCCCGGTCGCGCCGGCCGTTCGCCGGGGGATCGGAGAGCTGGATCGGGCACCAGTGCGGCGCCACCCGCTCGTGCATCAGCACCGGCAGCCCGCGCACCTTGAGTTCGACCTCGGCCTGCCAGGTGACGTCCGGGTCGTCCTGCGGCAGGGCCAGGCCGACCAGGTCGGCGCGGACCTGGAGGTCGCCGAACAGGAAGCGGCGCAGGTTCTGGTACCCCTCCTCGGAGTTGACCAGCCCGTACCGCCCGCTGTGACTGCGGTAGGCGAAGGCCCGGTGGGCTCCGGTGACCTGCGCGTTCTCGATCTGCACCAGCCCGTCGCTGCGCGGGCCGACCGCCGACGCGGAGATGCCGTGCGCCACGTCGTAGTCGGTGGAGTCGGTGCCGACGAAGCAGAACACCCGGTTCAGCGGGAAGCCTCCGGCCGCGACCTCCGGGGAGCCGGTGCCGTCGTCGTCCGGCATGTCGGCGGCCCGCCAGCCCACCGGCGGCCCGCCCGGGGCCTGCCGGGCGACGGGGGTCAGGTACCGGTACATCCGGTCGGGGCCGAAGATGTCCGAACCGTTGAAGTTGACCATGTCCCGCAGCGCCTCCGGGACGCCGAACCCGACGGCGAAGGTGATGCCGCCGTGCGGCGTTCCGTAGGTGAACAGCTTCGCCACGTAGTCGGTGGCGCGCCGGCCCGGACGCTGCTCCGGGATGATCTTCTGCAGCAGGCAGCGGCAGATCAGCCCGCCCATCGAGTGGGCGACCAGGTGGACCTGGGGCGCGCCGGTCCTGGCCTGCAGCTTCTCGATCAGTTCCAGCAGGTCGGCGGCTGCCGTCTCCAGGTCGAACCGCTCCGGCCTGGCACCCCAGTTGCCGGCGGAGCGGTCGTAGAAGCGGTGGATCCAGATGCTGTCGGGGGGAATCGTGTCGTGGTTCTCCAGGTAGTTCTCCTGGCTGCCCTCGACGAGGATGTGGTAGCCCTCGTCGAGGTGCAGGCGCAGTAACGGGCTCTCGAACTGGTAGAAGACGGGTGCGTCCTCACGCCCGACGCGGATGTGCGTCGAGCCCTCGTTGAATCCGTAGAACGGATCCGTCACGGCCTTCTCGATCCCGGGGGTGCCTCCGGCATAGCCCCGGACGTAGATGATCGGGAGTCTGGCGGACGGCGTGCTCATGGCCGGCCTGCCCTCTCCGCGGCCGGTACCGACCGGTACCGGTCGACCCGTTGGCGTGGGAGCTTCTCCCCTCCAGTGTCGGAGTCCCGGGCCGACCTGTCACCCCCCGGACGCGGACCGTTGATGCCCCGTCACCCGCCGTGCCGGATCGGGGCCGCGGACGGGCCGGGCGGGCGCGGAGCGTCGATGGGACGTCACCCGCTGTGCCGGGCGGGCTCCGCGAACCGCTCCATCGCGGCGAGGATCGCCTCGCGCATCACCGGTGTGCCGGTGTGGCCGGCCTCCTCGATGACCGTCAGTTCGGCGTCCGGCCAGGCCCTGGCGAGCGACCACGGGGTCTCCAGCGGGCAGCTGAGGTCCAGCTTCCCGTGGATGAGCACGCCGGGGATCCCGGCCAGTCGGTGGGCTTCGCGGAGGAGCCGGCCGTCCTCCAGGAAGGCGTGGTGGGCGAAGTAGTGCGCGGTGATCCGGGTGAAGGTCATCAGCTCATCGGCGGGCCGGCCGGTGTAGGCGTTCGGGGTGCCCTGCGACTCGTGGGCGATCACCGCGTCCTCCCAGGTCGCCCAGTCGAGCGCGGCCTTGTGCCGGACGGCGTCGTCCGGGCTGTTCAGCAGCCGGTTGTACCCGGACACCAGGTCGCCGTCCCGGTCCTCGGGCGGCAGTGCGTCGCGGAACGCCTCCCACGGGCCGGGCAGCAGCCGGCCGACGCCCCGGTAGAGCCAGTCGATCTCCTCGGGCCGGGTCATGGTGACGGCGCAGATCACGATCTCGGACACCCGCTCGGGGTGGGCCTGGGCGTAGGCGAGGATCAGCGTGGATCCCCAGGAGCCGCCGTACAGCAGCCACTTGTCGATGCCCAGGTGCTCGCGCAGCCGCTCCATGTCGGCGATCAGGTGCGCGGTGGTGTTGTGCTCCAGGCTGGTCGCCGGATCGGCGGCGGGCGGCTCGCTGCGGCCGCAGCCGCGCTGGCTGAAGAGGATCAGGTGGTAGCGCTCGGGGTCGAAGAACCGCCGGTTGCCGGTGTTGAGTCCGGAACCCGGCCCGCCGTGCACCACCAGGGCCGGCTTGCCCGCCGGGTTGCCGGAGGCCTCCCAGTGGATCCGGTTGCCGTCGCCGACGTCCAGCAGTCCCTCCGCGTACGGTTCGCCGATCGGGTGGAACTCGGGCATGGCGCAGCCTCCTTGGGGCGAGCGGGGCGGGGCGGGACGCTCGCGAGGGTAGCGGTTGACTCGGCGGTGGTCGAACGGATTTCGTCGCGGGAGTGCCGGGCTCGGCAGGGTCGGCCGGGTGAGCCTCGGGGGAGTGTGCGCCCGCGCGGCGCGGGGTCAGCGCGGTGCGGGTGGCAGCAGTCCGGCCAGCCCGTCGAGGATCCGTTCGAGGCCGAAGGCGAACCGGGTGTCCAGGTCGGGCCCGGTGAGGTCGCCGGCCATGGCGACCAGGTTGGGGAACTCGCCGGGCGGCAGCGAGCGCAGTCGTTCGGCGGCGGCGTCGGCGACCTCGCGCCGGCTGGCGCCGGTGGTCTCGGCGGCCGCGATGGGCGACTGCTCCTGGAGCACGAAGCCCTGGACGTAGGCGCCGAGCAGGTAGGACACCATGGCGGCGTCCGCGGCGGAGAAGCCGGCCGCGCGCAGCCGGTCCAGCTGATCCTCCATCAGGCGGAGCAGGTTCGGGCCGGGGGCCAGCCGGCCGGCGACGACCTTGGCCGCGTCCCGCCTGCTCAGCAGGTGGTCGCGGTACCGCTCGCTGTACGCGCGGAGCTGGACGCGCCAGTCGCCCTCGCGCGGCGGCGCCTCGACGTCGGCCATCAGGGCGTCGTTCAGGAGGTCCAGCAGCTCCTCCTTGTTCCGGACGTGCCAGTACAGCGAGGCGGCCTTGACCCCGACCTCGGCGGCCACCTTCCGCATCGACAGTCCCGCGAGTCCGTCCCGCTCCAGCACCCGCAGGGCGGCCTGCGCCAGGGCGTCCCGGGTGAGTGCGGGCTGTGGTGCGTCGTCGTCCGCCGGCATGGGCTCTCCTCGCCTCCGTCGATCGGGCCGCCGGGTCGGTGCGGTGCGGCGGCCGGGGTCCGGCCCCGTCGAGGTCCGGAAATCCCGTTTGCAATCTAACACTGTTAGGTGCACGCTGTGCCTGTCGATCACCCCTAACGGTGTTAGGGGAACGGAAGGAGGAGGATCCACCGATGGGGGAGACCGGGGCGCGCGGCGCCCGGCCGGGGCTCGCGCTGGCGACGCTCTGCATCACCATGTTCATGTCCATGCTGGACAACGTCATCGTCAGCAACGCGCTGCCCCGCATCGGGCAGGAACTCGACGCCGGGATCTCCGGCCTCCAGTGGGTGGCCGAGGGCTACAGCCTCGTCTTCGCCGCGCTGCTCCTCACCGGCGGCGCACTCGGCGACCGCTACGGCCGCACCACGGTCTTCCGGGTGGGCCTCGCGCTGTTCACGGCCGGCTCGGCCGCCGCCGCGCTCGCCGGCTCGATCGGGTTCCTGGTCGCCGCCCGGATGCTCCAGGGCGTCGGCGCCGCCCTGCTCACCCCCGGGAGCCTGGCGATCCTGCGGCACGTCTTCACCGACGAGCGGGAGCGGACCCGGGCGATCGGCCGCTGGTCCGGCGTCTCCGCGCTCGGCCTCGCGGTCGGGCCGGTGGTCGGCGGGCCCATGGTCGAGGCCTTCGGCTGGGCGAGCGTGTTCTGGATCAACGTCCCGATCGGCGTGGGCGCGCTGGTGCTGGCGGGCCGCGTGCTCCCCGCCGTCCCGCCGCGCGCCCGCCGGATCGACCTCGGCGGACTCGTGCTCTCCGCGGCCGGCCTGGGGGCCGCCGTGCACGCCCTGGTCGAGGGCCCGGCCCGGGGCTGGACCGACGGCCGGGTGCTCGGCTCGGCGCTGGCGGCGGTCCTGCTGCTGGCCGCCTTCCTGCTGCTCGAACTGCGGATCGCCGAGCCGATGCTGGACCTGCGGCTGTTCCGTGACGGCGTGCTCGTCGGCGCGCTGCTCGGCGGGTTCATGGTGAGCTTCGGGATGTTCGGCGCGCTGTTCTTCCTCCCGCTGCTGATGCAGGGCGTCCTGGACTGGTCGCCGACCGCGGCGGGCGTCGCGGGGCTGCCGATGACCGCGATGATCGTCGTGGCCGGACCCGTCGCGGCCCGGCTGGCCGGACGGCACGGGCCCCGGCTGCCGCTGGTGCTCGGACTGGCGCTCTGCGCGCTCGGACTGGCGGGCCTCTCGCTGCACGGCGAGCACGCCCGGTACCCGGAGTACGTGTGGACGCTGCTCGTGCTCGGACTGGGCATGGGGATGACCTTCACCCCGGTGTCGGTCACCGTCCTCCGGCGGGTCTCCACGGACCGGATCGGCACCGCCTCGGCGACCGTCAACACGCTGCGCGAACTCGGCGGCGTGCTCGGCATCGCCGTCCTCGGCGCCGTACTGACCCACCGGCTGACCGCCGCCCTCACCGACTCGCTCGACCGGCTCGGCGTCCCGCCGGACACGGTCGGCCGGACGGTCGAGGCGCTGGCGGGCGCGGCCACCGGGGCCGGCGGCGCCGTCCCGGGCGGTGAGCCGCCCGCCGCCGTCCGGGCGGCCATGGACGGGGCCTTCGCGGACGGCATCCAGCTCGCGCTGCGCTGCGGCTCGGCGGCGCTGGCGGCCACCGCGGTCGCGGTGGCCGTACTGCTCCGCCCGGCCCTCCGGCCCGGGCCGGAGCCGACCGACGCCGGTGCACCGCCGAAGGCCCGGGCCGGGGCCGCGCGCGGGTGAGGGCGGGCCGGACGCCCGCGCCCGGGGCGTCTCCCGCCCGGCGGGCCGGACGGCGCCGGGCTCAGTGGAAGATGTCGGCGCCGGGCATGCCCTGGACGGTCAGCAGCGGCCTGACATGCTGCCAGGTGCTCGAACGGGGGTAGTGGCCGACGGGAAGCGTTCGCCTGCCGGTTGCCCGGCAGTCGCCGGGGAACCGGTGGGCGAGGTTGGGGTCGGATCGGATCGGCTCGGGGGCGGGTCCCGGTCCGACCCGAGTGGGGCCGAGCCGAGCCGGAGGGACGGCCGGTCGGAGGGGCGGCCGGTCGGAGGGGCGGCCGGTCGGGGGAGTGTCGTCCGACCGGCCGCGCCGGCCTCAGCGGATGCCCTCTACCGCCGCCTGGGCGGCGCGGGCCAGGTCCCGGCGCGCACCCCGCCCGGCGGCGTGCGGTGCGGGGGCCGGGATCGGCGGACGGAAGGTCAGCTCCGCCACCAGCCCCCGGACCGCGACCACCCTGGCGAGGGAGGTGACCAGGCCGTCCTCCCCGACGAAGGCGGGCGCGCTGGTCGCCCGTCCGTCGGCCAGCCGGTAGCGGATCGTCATCGGCTGGACCGGGGCGCCCGCCCGGACGGCGGCCTCGAAGAAGGCCGGGCGGAACCGGCCGCTCTCCCGCCCGCACCAGGTGGAGCCCTCGGGGAAGACGACCACCGGGTTGCCGGCCCGCAGCACGGCGGACACCTCGGCGACCGTGTCGGGCAGGGTGCGGAGCCGGTCGCGGTCCAGGAAGACCGTGCCGCCCCAGGAGACCAGCCGGCCGAGCACCGGCCAGCGGCGCACCTCGGTCTTGGCCAGCGAGCGGCCGGGCCGTACGGCCGCGATCAGCGGGATGTCCAGCCAGGAGACGTGGTTGGCGACCACGAGCACGCCGGAGTCCTGCGGGGCCGGGCGGTCACCGGGGGCGGGGAGGATCCGCACCGTCACGCCGAGCGAACCGAGCAGCGTGCGCGCCCAGAACCGGGCCAGCCGGTCGCGCACTCCCCGGGGCAGCGCGCCCGCCGGCCTGGTGAGCGCCAGACCCACCGTCAGGACCAGCAGGCAGGCGGCCAGCCGCAGCGCCCGCCGGGGGAGGGCGACCGCCGGCGCCGGGTCGGTCAGGCAGGTCTCGGGGGTGCAGGAGGCCGTGGGGAGCCAGACGCTCATGAGACCGGTCCTGAGGGTTCGGCGGTGCCCGCCGGGGCGGTGCCCGCCGCCGTGGAACCCGCCGGGGCGGTGCCGGTCACGCCGCCCACACCGGAGAGGAAGTGCCGCAGGTAGCGCGGGTCGGTCCGGTCCAGCGAGAGCAGTACGTAGAGGTCGGCCGTGTCGAAGTCCCGGTCGTGGGCGGGCGCGCCGCAGACCCAGGCGCCCAGCCGCAGGTAGCCGCGGAGCAGGGCCGGCAGCGGCGCCCGCTCGGCCCGCGGCACGCCGGTCGGGTCCCAGAGCCGGTGCGGCGCCACCCGGTACTCCTCGGGGGCGAGGTGCTTGGCGCTGACGGTGTCCCAGACCCGGGCGGCGGTCGCACCGCCGTCCTCCAGCGGGATCGAGCAGCAGCCCCCGACCCAGGTGTTGCCGGTGTCGGCCAGGTAGCGGGCGATGCCGCCCCACATCAGGTTGATGACGGCGCCGTTGCCCCGGTGCTCGGGGGCGATGCAGGAGCGGCCCAGCTCGACCAGCCCGTCGCGCAGCGGCGCCAGGTTGCGGAGGTCGAACTCGCCGTCCGAGTAGAGCCGGCCGGCCCGGCGGGCGGCCTCCGGGCGGAGCAGCCGGTAGGTGCCGACCACGGTGCCGTCCTCGCCCTCGCGGACGAGCAGGTGGTCGCAGAACTCGTCGAACGGGTCGACGTCCAGCCCCGCCACCGGGCTGTGCAGGGTGGCGCCGAGTTCGGCGGCGAAGACGCGGTGGCGCAGCCGCTGGGCGGCGCGGACGTCGTCCTCGTCCCGGGCGAGTGCGACGGTGTAGACGGCGGGCGACGGCACGGCCGGACGCGGGGCGGGCACCGCGGTGGGGTGGCCGGGGGTGACTGCGGGCGGAGCGTACGTGGGGACGGTGGTCATGGCGGACCCTCCAGGGCAGCACGGACGACGGCAGCCACGGAGCTCCGTGGCACCGGACGGGCCCGCGTGGGCGGCGGGCGTGCGGACCGGCACCCGTATGTCTCTCCAAGTCGGCTGGCGTCCACGTTGCGGTTCGGCGGAGCGCAGATGTGCACCTGCTGAATGAGGTCACCCGTCGCGTGCGGGACACCTGCCGGGCACCAGGACGCCGCCCTTTGCTCCGCTCCACGGGGTGGAAACCGGGGGCGGGTCCGTGACGGCCCCGCCCCCGGTGGCCAGGGGGTGCCGCGGTCCACCGGCCGACGACGGCGGGTGCGGGCAGCGGACCGCCGCCTCCCCCGGGACGGCAGGGGGAGGCGGCGGGAGGAGGGAGGAGCGGAGAGGAGGGGGCGGGAGGGAACGGGAGGGAACGGGAAGGGAGCGCGAGGACCGCTGCGGCCTAGAAGGTCTGCCACCCCTGCGGGTCGAGGCCGCCGGGGATGACCTCGGCCGGGCCGTAGGGCTCGCGGGTGAACACGAAGGTGCCGATGTCCAGGTGGCTGACCGAGCCGTCGGCGGCACGGACCACGCGCAGGGTCTCGCCCGCGTAGTAGTCGTCGAGCCCGGTCCAGGTGCCGTCGGCCTCGGCCCGGAAGCGGGAGGCCCGGCCGGTGCGGCCGAGCGTCGAGAGCTCCAGCGCGCGGTCCGCCCCGAGACGTACGGTGTGCGGCGCCGCGCCCCAGTACCAGGGGCCGGTGAGGGCGAGGAGTTCCTCGTCCGCCTCGGGCAGCGGGCGCCAGGGCTCGGGGATCCGCGGTTCGTGCTGCGCGGTGAGGGCGATCAGCTCGGCGGCTACCAGCGGCGTGCGGGGGCCGTTGGTGGCGTTGGAGAACGCGATCGCCGCCAGGCCGTCGGTCTCGCTGATCCACAGGCCCGCGGTGAAGCCCGGCATGGAGCCGGAGTGTCCGTACAGGGAGCGGCCGTCGTGCTGGATCAGTTGGAGTCCGAACCCGTAGCTCTCGGCCCACTCGCCGGGCTCGGGGCCGACGGCGGGCTCGCGCATCTCGGCCAGCGTGTCGGCGGAGAGGACCTTCTCGTGCCCGCCGGAGAGGAAGGCGGCCCAGCGGGCGAGGTCGGCCACGGTGGACCAGAGCTGGCCGGCCGGCGCCATCAGGCCGGTGTCGGTGAGCGGTTCGGGCAGCATGACGTCGGCCCAGGGGTGGACGGCGAAGCCCCCGGCGTGCGGGTGCTCGGGGAGGAGCGTGGTGCGGTCCATGCCGAGGGGTTCGAGGACCTCACGGCGCAGCACCTCGCCCCAGGGTTCGCCGCGCAGCTGCTCGACGAGGGCGCCGAGCAGCGCGTAGGTGGGGTTGGAGTAGTGGTGGCGGCGGCCGGCCGGGTGCCGGCGCGGCCGCTCCTGCTCCAGGACGTCGGCGAGGCTGGGGCGGAGCGCGCCGTCCGTCCGCTCCCACCAGGGCTCCGGGGTCTCGGAGGCCAGGCCGGCGGAGTGGGAGAGCAGTTGGGCGACGGTGGCGCCGTCGGCGGGCGTGCCGGGCAGGTGGCGCTCGACCGGGTCGGCGAGGTCCAGCAGGCCCTCGTCGCGCAGCCGCAGGACCAGGACGGCGACGAAGGTCTTGGTGATCGAACCGATCCGGTACTGCACGTCGGCGGTCGGGGCGTGGCCGTCGACCATGCTGCGAGAGCCGCTCCAGACCAGCCGCCCGTCGCGGACGACGCCGGCGGCCATGGAGGGCGTGCGGCCCTCGGCCTGGGCGACCGCGAGCCGGTGCAGCAGCGCACGGCGGGTGGCGGGAAGCAGTTCGGCGGACAGGTCGGTCATCTGATCCTCTGATCGGTATCGGTGATGCGGTCGGCGTGCGGCGGACGGCACGGCGTCCCCACGCTAGTTGGGAGCCGTACCGCCTTCCACCGGTTTTTCCCGGACCGCCTGGAATGTCACCGGTTCAAGCCGATTCACGCCGGTCCGGACCGGGGGCGCGGTCCGCCCCGGACCGGTGCCGGCCGGGCCGCGGTCCGCCCCGGACCGGGTGCGCGGGCCGCCCCGCCGGTCGGCCGCGGGGCCCGGTGCCCGACGCACTTTCACCGTCCGTTCGGCGGACGGTCCTTGACACGGCGAATTGGTCCAGTCCATTTTGGGCTCCTCCCCGCACCCCACCCCCACACCCCCACTGGAGGTCACCGGTGCACAAGCGCACCCGACTGCCCGCCGCCGGCGCGGCCGCCCTGCTCGCGGCCGCCGCCGCGTTCACCGCGCCCACCGCCGCCCACGCGGCCAACCAGCTCACCAACCCGGGCTTCGAGTCCGGCACCCTGTCCGGCTGGACCTGCTCCGGCGGCCTCGGCTCGGTCGTCGCCACCCCCGTCCACGGCGGCACCAAGGCGCTCGCCGGCGCCGCCACCGCGGGCGACAACGCCAAGTGCGTCCAGACCGTCGCGGTCCAGCCCAACACCACCTACACGCTCGCCGGCTGGGTCCGCGGCAGCTACGTCTACCTCGGCGTCACCGGCGGCGGCTCCGCCTGGACCTCGGCCGCCGACTACACCCGGCTGAGCGTCTCCTTCACCACCGGCGCCGCCCAGACCAGCGCCGAGGTCTACGTCAACGGCTGGTACGGCCAGGGCACCTACTACGCGGACGACCTCAGCCTCGACGGCCCCGGCGGCGGCACCCCCACCGACACCCAGGCCCCGACCGTCCCCGGCAACCTGCGCACCACCGGCAAGTCCGCCACCAGCGTCGACCTCGCCTGGGACGCCGCCACCGACAACACCGGCGTCACCGGCTACGACGTCTACCAGGGCGCGGCCAAGGTGGCCACCGCCACCGGGACCTCCGCCACCGTCGGCGGCCTCACCGCCGCCACCGCGTACACCTTCACCGTCAAGGCGCGCGACGCGGCGGGCAACACCTCCGGCGCCTCCGCCGCCCTCGGCGTCACCACCGCCCCCGGCGGCGGCACCCCGACCGGCTTCAAGCAGGCCGCGCCCTACCTCTACAACGGCTGGGGCAACCCGCCGGCCGCCACCACGGTCATGAACGCCACCGGCATCAAGTGGTTCACGATGGCGTTCATCCTCGCCCAGAACGGCTGCAACCCCACCTGGGACAGCCAGCGCCCGCTGCTGAACGGCGTCGACCAGACGACCATCAACGCCGTCCGCGCCGCCGGGGGCGACGTCGTCCCGTCGATCGGCGGCTGGAGCGGCAACAAGCTCGGCCCCAACTGCGCCACCACCGCCGACCTCGCCGCCGCCTACCAGAAGGTGATCGACGCCTACCAGCTCAAGGCCATCGACGTCGACATCGAGAACACCGACGAGTTCGAGAACACCGCCGTCCAGGACCGCATTCTCGGCGCGCTCAAGATCGTCAAGCAGAACAACCCCGGCCTGCGCACCATCCTGACCTTCGGCACCGACACCACCGGCCCGACCTACTACGGCAACCGGCTGATCGAGCAGGCCAAGGCGCTCAACGCCGACATCGACGTCTTCACGATCATGCCGTTCGACTTCGGCAACGCCTCCACCGACATGTACGCCGCCACCGTCAGCGCCGCCGAGGGCCTCAAGGCCAAGCTCAAGTCCACCTTCGGCTGGGACGACGCCACCGCCTACGCGCACCTCGGCATCTCCGGCATGAACGGGCTCAGCGACACCAACGAGGTCACCACCGTCCAGAACTGGACCGCGATCCGCGACTGGGCCAACAGCCACCACATCGCCCGGCTCGCCTTCTGGTCCGTCAACCGCGACCGGGGCTGCCCCGGCGGCGGCCTGCAGGAGACCTGCTCCGGCATCGCCCAGAACGACTGGCAGTTCACCTCCGTCACGGCCGGCTTCACCGGCTGACGCGACCCGGACGGGAACCGGCCCGGCCCCCGCACCGCGGGGCCGGGCCGGCCCGTGTCCGGCGGCGGTCGCGGCGGTCGCGGCGGCCCGGCGGGCGGGTGACCCCGGCGGCGTGGCGGCGTGCGCCCGCGCGGCCCCGCTCCTAGTGTCGGCCGGGCCGCCGCCCCGGGCCGCCGACCACGTACGGAGACTCATGTCCGACGTCCCCGAGCCGAACCTCCCCGAGCCCCCGACACCGAAGCCGGCTCCGGCGGCGGGGCGGGCCGCGGCACCCGCGACGGGCGTCCGCGCCCGGCAGGTCCTGCGGAACCCCAGGCTCTGGGTGGTCCCCGCCGTCCTGGTCGGACTGCTCAGCCTGCTGATGTCGCTGCTCTACCTCGGCGGCATCCTCGACCCGCGCGCCGACCTGCACCACATCCCGATCGGCCTGGTCGACACCGACCGCGGCGCCACCGTCGCCGGACAGCAGCGGAACCTCGGCGAACAGGTCGTCACCGGCATCGCCACCGCCCCCGGCCAGGGGGACACGGTCTCCTGGCGCCGCCTCGACGAGGCCGCGGCCAAGGAGCAGCTGGCCTCCGGCAAGCTCTACGGCGTCCTCCAGGTGCCGCCCGACTTCACCGCGGCCGTCGCGGCCCTCGGCTCCAGCGGCGGCGGGGAACCCGCGCGCCCGACCATCGTCCAGTACACCAACCCGGGCGTCGGAAGCCTCGGCTCCTCGCTCGCGGCGCAGATCGGCCAGCAGGCCGCCCACCAGGCGTCGCTGCGGCTCGGCGGCACGCTCACCGCGCTGCCGCAGGCCCAGGGCCTGGACAACGCGGCCCGGCTGCTGATCGCCGACCCGGTCACCGTCACGACCGCCGTCGGCCACCCCATCGGCAACCGCAGCGGGCTCGGCCTCACCGCGTTCTACTACACGCTGCTGCTCGTCCTGGCGGGCTTCATGGGCGCCAACATCATCGGCAACGGGGTGGACGTCGCCCTCGGCTACGCCGACAACGAGATCGGCCCCTGGCGGGCCCGCCACCCGGTCGTCCCGATCAGCCGCACCTCCACCCTGGCCGTCAAGTGCGCGATGTCCGTCGGACTGTCGCTGCTGACGTCCTCGCTGATCATGTTCGCGAGCGTGGTCGTCCTCGACATGGACGCCGCCCACCTGCCGCTGCTCTGGGTGTTCTCGGTCTGCGCCACCAGCGCCGTCGGGCTCGGCGTCCAGGCCATCAACGCGGCCTTCGGCGGGATCGGCCTGCTGATCAGCATGTTCGTCTTCATCGTGCTCGGCCTGCCGTCCTCCGGCGCGACGATCCCGCTCGACGCCCTGCCGTCGTTCTACCGGTTCCTGGCCCTGTTCGAGCCGATGCGCCAGCTCACCGACGGTGTGCGCGCCATCCTGTTCTTCGACGCGCAGGCGGACGCGGGCCTGACCCGGGCCTGGGTCTGGATCGGGATCGGCACGGTCGCGGCACTGCTCTTCGGCTTCGCGATGACCCGCTACTACGACCGCAAGGGCCTGCACCGCACCGTGCCCGAGCTCTCCTGAGCCCCGGGGCCGAAGCCGGGGCCGAAGCCGATTCCGGGCCCGGGTACGGCAACGGCAACGGCAACGGCACCGAGCCCGAGCCCAGTGCCGTTGCCGTCCACCGTCGGCCGTCCGTCGGAGGCCGTCCGCCGTACCGGTCAGGCCGGCGGGGACCAGGCCGGGACGGGCGAACCGGGCGAGCCCGGCGGCAGCGGGGGCAGCTCCGGCCGGCGCAGCCAGGCCTCGAACAGCCCCTCCAGCGGTGCCTGCGTGTACCGGGCCGCGTGCGTCAGGAAGTCCGCCGAGGTGACCACCCCGTGCCGGTTGAAGGCCGCCCAGTCACGCAGCATCCGGAAGAAGGCGGTGTCCCCGAGCGCCTGCCGCAGGGCGTGCACCGTGAGGCCGCCGCGCTGGTACAGCCGGTCGTCGAACATCAGCTTCCGGCCCGGGTCGCCGAGCCGGAGGTCCTGCGGCAGACCGGACAGCAGCCGGTGGGCGGCCACGGCCCGGGCGGCGGCGGTCGGCCCGCCCGCCCGCTCCGACCAGAGCCACTCCGCGTACTTGGCCAGGCCCTCGTTCAGCCAGATGTGGCTCCAGTCGCCCACGGACAGGCTGTTCCCGAACCACTGGTGGGCCAGCTCGTGCGCGATCAGCCGCTCCCGCTCCCAGCCGCCCCCGAGGTGGTTGGTGCCGAAGGTCGCCACGCCCTGCGCCTCCACCGGGACGTCCAGCTCCTCGTCGGCCACCACCACCGCGTACTCGCCGAACGGGTAGGGGCCGAACACCTCCTCGAAGTACGCCATCATCGCCGGCTGCCGGCCGAAGTCGGCGGCGAAGGCACCGGCCAGCCGCTCCGGCACGAAACCGGTCTGCGGCACGTCCGGGCGCTCGGCCAGCACCACCGGCCGGTACTGGCCGATCGAGACCGTCACCAGGTAGGTCGAGGTCGGCGCGGACTGCTCGTACACCCAGGTCGTGCTGGACGCCCGGGTGGTCCGGGTCAGCAGTCGGCCGCCCACCACCACCGTGTAGGGCGACGGCGTGGTGACCGCTATCTGGTAGGTCGCCTTGTCGGCCGGCCGGTCGTTGCACGGGAACCAGGACGGCGCCCCGACCGGCTGGCTGGCCACCAGCGCGCCGTCGGTCAGCTCCTCCCAGCCCAGGCCGCCCCACGGGCTGCGCACCGGTCGAGGGTTTCCGGTGTAGTGCACCTCGACGGTGAACGCCGCACCCGCCGCCAGCGCCTTCGCCGGGCGGACCCGCAGCTTGCCGGCCCGGTGGGTGTACCGGGCGGCCCGGCCGTCCACCAGCACCCGGCCGATCCGGAACTCGGCCAGGTCCAGCGCGAACTCGGGCAGCGCCGTCACGGCGACCGCGCTCAGCCGGGCCGTGCCGCCCAGCCGGTTCGGGCCGGGCCGGTAGTCGAGCGCCAGCTCGTAGCGGTGGACGCGGTACCGGTGGTCCCCGCTGTTCGGGAAGTACGGGTCCGGTGCGGCGACGGGGGCCGCCGCCGGGGGCCGGCCCCCGACCGGGGCGCCGGGCCCGGTCGGGGACGGCACCGCGGCCGCGGTCGGAGCCGGGGTCGGAGCCGGGGACTGCTGGGACTGCTGGGACTGCGCCGGACGGGATTTCACCGGGTCGTACGCTCCTGCGACAGGGGGAGGGGGACGGCGGGCGGGGCGGTGGTCAGGACGTGGCCTGCCACACCTCGATGGGGTTGCCGAGCCACCGCGTGTCCGCGGGGACCGACTCGGCGCGCATCACCAGCGAGGCCGGGCCCAGCGTGCTGCGCGCGCCCACCGAGCTGCCGGGCAGCACGATGCCGCCGGGCCCCAGGGTGGAGCCCTCGCCGAGGACGACAGTATCCATCCGCATGATCCGGTCGTGGAAGAGGTGGGTCTGCACCACACAGCCCCGGTTGATCGACACCCCGTCGCCGAGCGTGACCAGGTCCGCCTCCGGCAGCCAGTAGCTCTCGCACCAGACCCCGCGCCCGACGTCCGCGCCGAGCGCCCGCAGCCAGACGTTCAGCACCGGCGTGCCCGGCACCGCACCGACCAGCCACGGCACCGCCAGCACCTCGACGAAGGTGTCCGCCAGCTCGTTGCGCCACACGAACCCGCTCCACAGCGGGTGCTCCACCGCCCGGAACCGGCCCACCAGCACCCACTTCGCCGCCACCGCGACCAGGCAGGCCACCCCGCCCGCCGCGAGCAGCAGCAGGCCCGACAGCAGCGCCGCCGCCCACGGCGACAGGTCGACCGCCAGCCAGGACAGCGCGGCGAGCATCAGCGCGCCGAGCGCCCCCGAGGCCAGCACCGGCAGCAGCCGGCCCACCTCGACCAGCCCGCGCGCCCAGAGCAGCCGCGCCGGCGGCTCGTAGGTGAGGCTCTGATCGGCCTTGTCGGCCGCCCGGGGCAGCCGCATCGGCGGCATGCCCAGGTACGAGCTGCCCTTCTTCGCCTTCTCCGGCGTCGCCGACAGCACGCCCACCAGGCCGCGCTTGGGCACCGAACGCCCCAGCGCGGTCATCCCCGAGTTGCCGAGGAACGCCCGGTCGCCGACCTTCGCCTCGCCGAGCCGCACCCAGCCGCCGCCCAGCTCGTACGGCGCGATCAGGGTGTCGTCGGCCAGGAACGCGCCGTCGCCGACCGTGGTCAGGCTCGGCAGCGCCAGCACCGTCGACACCTCGGCGCCGCGCCCGACCCGCATGCCCAGCGCCCGCAGCCAGAGCGGCGTCACCAGGCCCGCGTACAGCGGGAAGAGGATCTCGCGCGCCTGGTCCATCAGCTGGGTCACCGACCAGGCCTGCCAGCCCACCCGGCCGTGCAGCGGGTGCACCCCGGGCACCAGGCCGATCGAGAGCAGCCGGACCGCCGCGACCAGCTGGGCCGCGTACACCAGGCCGTACGCCAGGGTGGCGGGCAGCAGGCCCAGCAGGGCGCCGCCGAGCGCCCCGCCCAGACCGTCCGCGGGGTCCACGAACCGGGACAGCACCGCGACACCGGCGAGCGCCGGCAGCAGCGGCAGCAGGCCGAGGGCCGTACCGCTCGCCCCGTACAGCGCGGACCAGCGGGCCCGGCGCACCGGGCGCTCCTTCGGCCAGGACCGCTCGGCCCGGCCCAGCTTGACGGCGGGCGCGCCGCCCCAGCGCTGGCCGGTCGGGACCTGCCCGGTGACGCTGGACCCGGCCACCACCTGGGCCTGCTTGCCGATCCGGGCACCGGGCAGCAGGGTCGAGCGGGTGCCGACCACCGCGCCCGGGCCGACCTTGATCTGCCCGACCTCCAGCCGGTCGCCGTCCAGCCAGTAGCCGCACAGGTCGACCTCGGCCTCCACCGCGCAGCCCCGGCCCAGCTTGAGCATCCCGGTCACCGGCGGCAGCGAGTGCAGGTCCACGTCCGGACCCACCTTGGCGCCGAGCGCCCGCGCGTACCGCACCAGCCACGCCCCGGAGAGCGAGGCGGCACCGCTCAGCTCGGCCAGCCGCTCGGCGGTCCAGAGCCGCAGGTGGGTGGAGCCCCCGCGCGGGTAGCTGCCCGGGCGCAGGCCGCGCAGCAGCAGCCGGGCACCGCCGGCCGCGACCGCGAGCCGGCCGGGCGGGCTGAACAGCGCCACCGCGCCCGCGCCGACCGCCCACCAGGACGCGGTCGGCGCCCACGTATAGCCGTCCAGGTGCGACAGCAGGTTGCCGAGCGCCAGCAGGGCGACCGTCCAGCGCAGCCCCACCACCGTGAACAGCGGGACCAGCAGGAGCAGCTGCAGCAGCTTGGCGCGGGTCGGGACGAGCTCGACCGTCCGGGCCTCGTTGCTCTCCGCCGCCGAGCGCTCCAGGTGCCGGGCGAGCTTGCGCAGCGTCGGGTGCTGGTAGATGTCCAGCACCGCGGCGCTCGGGTAGCGGGCCCGCAGCAGGGTGGTGAGCCGGGCGGCGGCCAGGCTGCCCCCGCCGATCGCGAAGAAGTCCTCCCGGGCGCCGCTCACCGGCACCCCGAGGATCTCGGTCCACTGCTCGGCCAGCCAGGCCTCGGTGCCGTACAGCTGCTCGGTGGGACCGGTGGACTCCAGTTCGGGCAGCGGCCACGGCAGGGCGTTCCGGTCGACCTTGCCGGAGGTGCGGGTGGGCAGCGTGTCGACTGGCGCGAGCAGCGGGACCAGCGCGGCCGGCAGCTCGGCCCGGAGCCGCTCCACCGCCTGCTCGCGGTCCCAGCCCTCGGTGGTCACCAGGTAGCCGACCAGCAGCTGGTTGCCGCCGCGCGCGGTGCGGACCGCGGCCGCCGCGCCCGCCACGCCCGGCAGGGCCTGGAGCGCGGCGTCGACCTCGCCCAGCTCGATCCGGCGCCCGCCGAGCTTGATCTGCTCGTCGGCGCGGCCGAGGAAGAGCAGGCCCTCGGGATCGGCCTGGACCAGGTCGCCGCTGCGGTAGGCGCGCTCCCAGCCGAGCGACGGCAGCGGCGCGTACTTCTCGGCGTCCTTCTCCGGATCGAGGTAGCGGGCCAGGCCGACGCCGCCGATGACCAGCTGGCCGGTGCCGCCCGGCGCGACCGGTTCGCCGGCCTCGTCGACCACGACCAGGTCCCAGCCGTCCAGCGGCAGACCGATCCGGACCGGGCCCTCCCCGGTGAGCAGCGCCGCGCACGCGACCACGGTGGCCTCGGTGGGGCCGTAGGTGTTCCAGACCTCGCGGCCCTCGGTGACCACGCGCTGCACCAGCTCGGGCGGGCAGGCCTCCCCGCCGAAGATCAGCAGCCGGACCTCGTTGAGGGCCTCGGCGGGCCAGAGCGCGGCCAGTGTCGGCACGGTGGAGACCACGGTGATCTCCTGCTCGGCGAGCCACGGGCCGAGGTCGGCGCCGCTGCGCACCTGGGAGCGGGGGACGGGCACCAGGCAGGCGCCGTAGCGCCAGGCGAGCCACATCTCCTCGCAGGAGGCGTCGAAGGCGACCGAGAGGCCGGCCATCACGCGGTCGCCGGGGCCGATCGGCTCGTCCTGGAGGAAGAGCGCGGCCTCGGCGTCGACGAAGGCGGCGGCGTTGCGGTGGGTGACGGCGACACCCTTGGGGCGGCCGGTGGAGCCGGAGGTGAAGATGATCCAGGCGTCGTCGGCGGGGGAGGGGCGGCTCCCGGCGGCGGTGTGGCCGGTGGGGGCGGCGGGTGCGGTGGCGGTGTGGCCGGTGCCGGCGGGCGAACCGGCGGCCGGGCCGGCGGTCAGGGCGATCGCCCGGTCGGCGCCGAGCACGGCGGCGACGGCGGCTTCCTCGAAGACGAGCTGGGCGCGCTCGTCCGGGTCCTCGGCGTCCACCGGGACGTAGGCGGCGCCGGCGGCGAGGACGGCCAGGATCGAGACGTAGAGGTCGTTGGTGCCGGAGGGCACGCGGATGCCGACCCGGGCGCCGGGGCCGATGCCGGCGGCGGCCAGGCGGCGGCGCAGCTGCTCGACCTCGGCGGCGAGCGCGCGGTAGCTGAGCACGGTGCGGCCGTCGTCGAGGGCCGGCTCGGCCGGGTGCCGGCGGACGCTGGCGTCGAGGATGTCGACCAGGGTGCGCGGGGCGGTCGCCGGGCGGCCCGGGTAGCGGGCCTGCTTTCCGGCGGCCTCGGCTTCGGCCGCGTCGGTGGCCTCGGCCGCGGCGAGCGCGGCGGACACGGTGGGCGCCGGCGGCGTCCGGTCGGCGGTCGTGAGACCGACGGCCGTGAGGTCCGCTTCCGTCTGGTCCGCTTCCGTCTGGTTCGGTTCAGCTGTCATGGCAGCCGTGCGCTCCTTGTCCTTGCCCCGTCCCGACCGATGCCCGGCCCTTGGGGGCGGTGGGAGCACTCGCCTGACCGGGTGACCCCACTCCGGGGCCGGAGCGGACAACCCGACCGATGGTAGCCCCGGGTGATGAACGGTGAACCGACCGACACTCCGCCCAACTGGCCTTGAAATGACCAAATCTGACTGTCAGTCAGTCAATAACTGTGTTGCTGTGAAATTGATGTGACGCACTGTCAGTCGTTTTGACGGTCCGTCAGGTATGAATTCCAGCCGTGACCCACGCCACATCGGATTGGCCCGTTCCGGGGTGACGGCCCCGCCGTACGGGGGCGGCGGGGCCGTCGGGGAGGTCCGGAACGGTTCAGCGGAAGCAGTGGAGGTGCTCGCCGAGGAATGCTTCCAGGGTACGCGGAGCGCGTCCGGTCAGCCGGGTGGCGACGTCGTCCGGCGCTTCCGGCCGGTCCACCGCGAGCTGCTGGATCTCGACCACGTGGGAGGCCAGCCAGTCCGGCATCCCGGCCCGCGCGACCAGGTGGGCGTGCAGTTCGGCCGGGGCCAGGTCGACGTACCGCACCGGTCGGCCGAGCAGCGAGCCCAGCAGCTCGGCGAGCTCCCCGTGGCTGTACGCCCGTCCGCCGGTCAGCGGGTAGACGTGGCCGGCGGCCTCCGGGTGGGTGAGGACGGCGGCGGCGACGTCGCCGATGTCCCGGCAGTCGACGTAGTTGCAGCGGGCGGCGCCCATCGCCCCGTGGATCATTCCGGCGGCCGCGACACCGGGCGCGAGCAGCAGCAGCTTCTGCATGAACGCGTACGGGCGCAGCACGGTGACCGTGCCGCCGAAGGCCCGCAGGCGCTCCTCGATCCGGTGGTGGCCGCGGGAGACGACGACGGGCGAGTCCGGTTCGGCGGCAGGGGCGGAGATCTTCACGATGTGCTCCACGCCGCTCCACTCCGCGAGGTCGACGGCCCGCAGCTCGTGCTCGACCTGCCGCGGTCCGTTGGCCATGGTGAGGAACAGCTGACGGGCGCCCTTGAACGCGGTGAGCAGCGACTCCGGGTCGTCGGCGTCGGCGGCCACCGCCTCGACCAGCGGGCGGGTGCGGTCGTCGAGTTCGGCCAGCAGCCGGCCCGGGTCGCGGCTGAGGGCGCGGACGAGGATGCCCTGCTCGGTGAGGCTGCGGAGGGTCGCTCCGCCGGTGGCGCCGGTGGCGCCCATGATGGCGATCATCTCTGGTCTTCCTTCGGTCGGTCTTGTGCTGCGGGTGTGGGTCTGGGAGCTGGTGCGGGGGGCTGGTGTACGTGGGGTGCGCGGGTGCGCGGTGGCGGAGTGGGGCGGTGCCCTGGCGTTCACGGGGAGGGGCGGGCGGAGGTCAGTGCGCCCGGTGACGGCGGGGGCGGGTGCCGCGCCAGCGCCAGGTGATCATGGTTGCGGCGATGGCGGCGGAGACCGGGAGGTCCAGCTGGAGCCGGGCCGGCCACGGGCTGTCGGCGAGGGCGGGAATCCGGGGCAGCCAGTGGGCGCCCGACCAGCCGAGCGCGAAGCCGAGCGCGGCGGCGCAGAGCCCGACGCCGACTGCGAGGAGTGCGCGCGGCGCGTGGGCGGTCCACGATCCGGCCGGTCGGCTGCGCAGCCGGGCGCCGACCAGGGCGGCCACCACGGCGGAGGTGCCGGCGATGGTGGTCGCGGCGGCTATCAGCAGCTGGCGCTGCCCGGTCGCCAGGCCGCCGGCGCCGGCCATGGCGGCCGGCATCGCGTAGGCGACCAGGACCTCGCGCCAGAGGACGAACGGGGGGTGGGTGCCGTCGGGTCCGGGCGGCGTGTTCTGCCTGCTGGGCATGAGAACTCCTGAGTATCTGGTTAGGCGGCTAAGTATTAGTGATTAGGTGACTAACTACATGGGCGTGAAGCGGGCCGGTGCCGACGTGCGGTCGGGGCGGCTCGCCCGCGTGGTCCGGTGGCGGCCGTCCGGCGGGATCGGTCGGCGGTGGGTGTGCGGCCAGCGGGTGATCGGTGATCGGTGAGTGGTGGGTGTGCGGTCCGTCGGCGGCCGATGGCCGGTGGCCGGCCGGCGGCCGACCGGCGGTCAGTCGGAGGTGAGGGCGCCCATGCCCTCGACCAGCCTGGCCAGCAGATCGAGGAAGACCGTGCGCTCCTCGACCGACAGGCCGTCGACCATGGCCTGCATGCGTGCGTAGTGCTCCGGCGCCATCTCGCGCAGCCGGTCCGCCCCGCGGGTGGTGAGGACCACCACGTTCCCCCGGCCGTCCTCGGTGGACGGTCGGCGGGCGACCAGGCCGCCGCGTTCGAGGCCGTCGACGAGGCCGGTCACGGTCGCCCGGGAGACGCCGAGCGAGGCCGCCAGCTGCGAGGGCGACTTCTCGCCGCCGTGGTCCTCCAGGTCGGCCAGCAGGCGGTAGCGGCCGGTGGAGAGGCCGAACCGGGCGAAGTGCGCCTCGCCGGCCTGGCCGAGTCGGGCGCCGGCGGCCATCAGGCGCGCGGCGACCAGGACGGCCTGCGGGTCGGCCGCCAGGCCGTACCGGGAGAGCTGCCGACGGGCCTGGTCGAGCGTGGGTGCGCCGCTGCCGGCCTCGGGGTGTTGGGGCATGGAAGTAATATGGTGCCTAACTAGATCATCGGTCAAGTCGGCCGGCCGGGCCGACCGCCCCTGCCCTCCTGCGGCGTCGGAGTGAGCGCAGTCCGCCGGCGTCGCGTGGTCGTGTCTTCGGCGGGCGCCCGTCGCCGACCTCCCCTGTCCTCCTGATGCGCCGCCCCTCGTCTCTCGCCCCCGCCTCTCGGGGTCGCGGCCGTCCGGATCCGCCGGCGCGTGCCGGGAGTCTGTTCGGCGGCGCCGACGGTTCGGTGACGGATGGCATCACGAGGGGGTGTGCATTCGGAAGGGTATTTGCAAACAACCTAAAGTCACACTAATTCGTATAGGGATTCACGCCGTCAAACGTCCGTGCTAGCTTGCCGGTGCCAGTTTTTCGCAGTCGGGGAAGTGGGGCCGGAAATGAGTCGTGGATTCTCCCGCCGAGGTTTTCTCGGCAGCACCGGAATGGCCGCCGCCGGCGTCTCCACCGCGTCGCTGGGCCTGGCCGCCGGCGCCGCCGGGCCTGCCGCGGCCGCACCGGTCGAGCTGCCCGAGGGGCAGAGCGTCCATCCCCGGGATCCCCGCTACGAGACGCTCAGCCAGGGCTTCAACCAGCGCTGGCGGAGCAAGCCGGCCTACATCCGGCTGGTCGGCAACGAAGCCGACGCGGTGGCTTCGCTGAGCACGGCGCTGGACCGCGGGCTGCGGCCCACGATCCGCGGCGGCGGCCACTGCTACGAGGGGTTCGTCGACAACGACAAGGGCGTCATCCTCGACCTCAGCACCCTGCGCGGCGTCCACGAGGGCGCCGACAAGTTCGGGGCGGCCACCTACTGCGTCGAGGGGGGTGCCACCAACTGGGACGTCTACACCACCCTGTTCCGCAAGTACGGTGTCACCATTCCGGCCGGCTCCTGCTACTCGGTCGGCGCCGGCGGCCACATCTGCGGCGGCGGGTACGGGCTGCTCTCCCGGCGGCACGGGCTGACGGTCGACCACCTGGTCCAGGTCGACGTGGTCACCGTCCGGGGCGGCCGGGTGGAGGTGACGCGGGCCCACCGGCGTGATCCGGAGGGATCGCCGGAGCGGGAGCTGTTCTGGGCGCACACCGGGGGCGGCGGCGGGAACTTCGGTGTCGTCCTGCGCTACCACTTCGCCCACGGCCTGCCGAAGCCGCCGCCGCGGGTCTGGCTGAGCAGCATCGCGTGGCCGTGGGCCGACCTGCTCAAGCACCCCGAGGACTTCCGCACCCTGCTGAACAACTTCGGTGCCTTCCTCGCCGAGCACAGCGGCCGCCAGGAATCGGTGTACCGGGGCCTGTTCTCCATCCTCCACCTCACCCACCGGACGAACGGGAACGTCGTCCTGTTCAGTCAGTGGGACGAGGACGATCCGGCGCCGCTGGACGCCTTCCTCGCCCGGGTGGAGGCCGGGATGAAGACCAAGTCGACCACCCAGACCCGGAGTGCCGGAAGGCTCTACCTGCCCTATCCGGAGAAGCGGCGCCAACTGCCGTGGTTCCAGGCGACCATGACGGTCAACGGTTCCGGCGACAACCAGCGCGGCAAGTACAAGTCCGCCTATCACCGGCGGCCCTTCCGGCCGGCGCAGATCGAGGCCTTCTGGACGTGGCTGACCAAGGACGTCCCCGGGATCGACCTCACCCAGACCCTGGTCCAGATCGACTCCTACGGCTGCGAGGTCAACGACCGCGGACCCGCCGAGACCGCCGTGCCCCAGCGCGACTCCGTCATGAAGCTCCAGTACCAGACCTACTGGACCGACCCGGCCCAGGACGCCGGCCACCTCTCCTACCTCCGCGGCCTGTACCAGGAGACGTACCAGGCGACCGGCGGAATCCCCGAGGTGGACACCGACACCGACGGCGCCTACGTGAACTACCCCGACACCGACCTGGGCGTGGCCGGCGACGCCCGGCCCGCCTACCAGCGTCTCTACTACAAGCAGAACTACACCCGACTGCAGAAGGCCAAGAAGCTCTGGGACGACAAGAACGTGTTCCACCACGCCCAGTCGATCACCCTGCCGTCCTGACCGCACACGCAGGGACACGTCAAGCATCCGGTAAAGGGATGATACCGGGATGAATGGGGGGAAGTGAAGAGGTCGTTTTGCTGTGCTTCCCTGGGCGCAGCAGGGCGGTCGAACTTGCCCGCCGGGCGGCCGCAGCTCCTTCGGGGCCGGGGTGAGCTCTCAGGTATCCGCGTATTCGCGAGGGTGTACTCGGATAGATGCTGACCTTTTGCTGACCTGAGCTGACGAGAAGTCAGGTGTGATCGGCATGAAGCGACAGCTGCTCACGCACCCTTGAGGGCGGCGGTTGACCCCTCTGCCGCCTCCACTGGCCCGCGCGAGATTCTGGCGGGCGGGCCTCGGCTCCAGTCGTCGGTCGGTGGGTGCAGGTGTCCAGAGCGGCGATATTCGAGGGTTGGCCCGCGGAGCTGCTGAGTGCCGATGCCCGGACCCGGCTCTCGGCGGCTGGTGAAGGAAACTCGGCCGCCGACCGAGTCGCTCCTCAACGTCAGTATTCGCCGAACCGGAGAGGCGTTCAGCGGTTCGGCTCCTTGCGGGCCCAGGGCGGGCGGGACTCTTTGAGCGCCGTTGCAGCGATGGCGAGCGCGTCCTCCAGTCGGTCGCGAACGGCTGCGGGCAGGGTGGCGGAGTCCAGTGCACAGGTGGCGAGAGCCCGTTTGAGGTCCTCGGCTCGGCCGGGGGCGAGGTGACGGCGGGTGTGGGGATGGGCGAGGAGGTCGCGCAATGCATAGCAGTCGCCGGATTCGCTCGTTCGGTCGATCAGGTGCCGTAGGAGGTCCTGGGCGGCGGGGTGTCTGGACAGGCGGCATCGAGAGCGGTCAGGGCGAGGCGGGTGGTGAAGACGGCCAGGCTTATGTCCGGTTCGAGTTCGAGGCAGTGGGCGATCGCCGCCTCGGCGGCGTGGTGATTGCCGGGACGGCACAGCGCGGTGAGCACCGCGGTGACGGAGCCCTCCCGGGGGTCGCCCGGCTCGGTCTTCTCCAGCAGCGCGAGGGCGCCGGGCAGGTCACCGGTGGTGGCGCCGGCGAGGACGGTGGCCTGGTGGCCGTCGAGGATGCGCAGGCCGATGCCGTGGAGCTCCTCGATGTGGCGCAGGGCCTCGTTCCAGCGGCCGGCGGAGGTGAGGGCGCGGGTGCCGTCGGCGATGACAACCCGCCACAGCCACTGGCGGACCTCGGCGCGCTGTTGGTCGGTCTCGGTGAGGCGGGTGGGGACGGTGATGCCGTCGAGCGTCGTTTCCGTGGTGGTGGTGACGGCGCGGTAGAGGTGGAGGAGGAGCTGGTGGCCGTGTTGGTGGCGGCCGGCGCGGATGTGGAGGCGGGCGAGGTTGACGATCGGCTCCAGGGCGCGGATGGCGCTCATCGCCGGGAGCGGGCCGCGGATGAGGTGGCGGGCGGCGTGGCGGTGGCACAACTCGCGGGCATAGTCGGGCAGGGCGAGGTCGGAGGCGAGGAGGGCTGCCTGGTTGAAGGCGGCGGAGGCCAGGCCCGGGTCGGCCTGTCCGGCGGCCGTGTCGGCCAGCTCGGTGAGCCGGCCGACACGGGCGCCGAGGGCCAGCACACGCGGGCCGGTGGCGGGCGACCAGCGGAAAGCGCTGGGCGACGGGACCGGTCAGGTGCACGTGGGTCACTCCCAGATGACGGTGATCGGGTGGTTAGGGCGGTCCAGGACGAAGCGGCCGGCGGCCGGGTCCGCGGTGGCGGGGGTGTCGGGGAGTTCGAAGCGCAGGGTCCGGCTGCGGAAGCCGGCGTTCCAGGTGCGGATCTGCTCGGTGACGAGGCCAGCCACAGGTCCTGGTACTCGTAGGTGGCGCCGGCCGGGATCGTCACGCCGGTCCGGGCCTCGTGGCGCCCGCTGTCGAGGACCCCGGCCAGCAGCTCGGTGTCGACGGCGTCGTGCTGGTCCTTGTGGACCTGGAGCGTGACGTCGCCCTCGCCGGTGAGGGCGACGGTGCGGCGGGCGTCGTCCATGCTCCCGCGCAGCGGCATGAAGACGGCGAGTTGGTCGTCGATCGACACCCAGCCGTTCTCGCAGCGTTCGAAGGCGATGGTGCGCGAGGCGGTGCCGCGAAGTCGCAGCGGCAGGACGATCCGCCCGCTGGGCTTGACCTGGCGGAGCCACAGGGTGGGCATCTCGCTGGTGCTCACTGTGGCGATCACCCTGTCGTACGGTGCGCCGTCCGGGTGGCCGAGCGCGCCGTCGCCGAGGACGACGTCGACGTTGGTCAAGCCGGCGTCGGCGAGGTGCTTGCGGGCACCATCGACGATGTCCTCGTCCACGTTCACCGTCACCACGTGTCCGTCGGCGTCGACGATGTGACCCAGGTAGGCGGCGTTGACGCCGGTGCCGGCTCCGGCTTCGAAGATCTTCTCACCGGGCTGAGGGTCGAGCTGTTCGAGCATCAGGACGACGATCGCGGGCTGGGAGGCGGCGCTGATTCGGGTGCCGGAGCCGTCCGCCTTGGTGTAGGTGGGGTTGTCCGCGTACGCGGTGTCCAGCGGGAAGCCGGGCAGGAAGTGCTCGCGGGGCACGGTGCGGAAGGCGGCCTCCACCGTGGCGGTGCGGATGGCGCCCTGGGCGAGAAGGCGGTCGGCGAGTGCGTCTCGCAGCCGTGCGGCGGACGGAGTGGCGGTTCGTTGCTGAGTGTAGTCATGCCGGTGACCCTAGTGGTTGTGTGGATGGTGGATTTCGAGGGTTCGGGGCTCTCGGCGGGGTGGAAGACGGCAGCCAACGCCCGTGCGGCCGTGGCGGCTTGGTAGTTGACCGGTAGGCCGGAGCGGTTGGCGTGAAAGAGGAGATGGTGCGCGAGGACGGCCCGAAGCCCGCGGGTGAGGAGGCCGTTGCGGGCGAGGCGGGCGAGGTCCTGACCGGCTTGCTGGAAGGCGTCGGCCCAGCCGCCGTGGTGGGCGAGCGGGGTGGTATCGCGGGTGAGTGCCTGGGTGTCTAGGCGCATGAGGTGGTGCACGGCGGCGGTCAGGGTGGCGGCTCGCTCGGGGGCCACGGGGGCGGGGGAGTCGCGGTGCATCGCGAACTGGGCCCAGACGGCGCCCTGCTCGTACCAGTCGAGTCCGGCCGCGCGGAGCATGGCCGGGACGAGGACGACGACGGTCTCGGCCCGGCCGAGCGCGGGCTGGCCAGGCCCGCGTGCTTCGCGGACACCTGCCCTCCGGACCGGGATCGACGCCGTTGCCCCTGTACCTGTGCGTCTGGCTGCGTGCGGGTCGCGTCCTCGACGGCAGCACGATTGGCTGCCTCCCGTAGGGTGATGGAGTTGTGGTGGAACTTCATCGGCCGATCCGGTGCCGAGATCGTACAGGCACGAAACGACTGGGAAAAGGGTTTGCGATTCGGTGAAGTCCACGGCCCTGCCGGGGCTCGGCTTCGCGCCCCGGCGCTCCCCGACATCCCGCTCAAGCCGCGCGGAAGGGTTCGCTGACCTGCGAAGATGATGACAAGATGCGTGCGGGGTGGGCTGCGGTATCGTCCGGCCTGCCTGTTTGGAACGTTGACTTCCGGGGATTCGGAGCAGTCATGCCGCCAGCGGCAGAACAAATGTGGGGAGAGGTCTTCGGTTCTCATTTCTGGCTGGGTGTAACAGGGCTTGGTCGGATCGATGCTGACCTCTTGCTGACTTTCCTGACAGCCCATCAGTCAATTGGTCTGGGCCTCATGGCATCCCCGTGTCATAGTGCGGCGACAGTGTGGTTCGGGTAGTCGGCGGGGCCGGCGGGTCGAGCACCTCGACGGGGCGGCGTACGCCGACGCCGTGTCGGAGTGCGCCGCCCGGGAGCGGTCCGGGCTGCAGGAGGCAGCCCCGGGCTCAATTCGGGTCGCGGTTGAACTGCGCCGTCGACCAGCGGTAGCCGAGCGCGGTCAGGGCGACGCACCAGGCGATCGCGATCCACCCGCTGTTGCCGATCCCGGTGCCGAGGAGCAGGCCGCGGAGGGTCTCGATGGCGGGGGTGAAGGGCTGGTACTCGGCGATCGGCTGGAACCAGCCCGGCATCGTGTCGGCCGGGATGAAGGCGCTGGAGATGAGCGGGAGGAGGATCAGGGGCTGTGCGCTGTTGGCGGCCGCTTCGGCGTTGGGGCTGGCCATGCCGATGCCGACCGCGAGCCAGGTGAACGCCAGGGCGAACAGCACGAGCAGTCCGAGCGCCGCGAGCCATTCCACGGGGATGGCGTGGTACGGGCGGAAGCCGATGGCCAGGGCGACGGCGCCGACGAGGACCACGCTGGCGACGCACTGCAGCACGCTGCCGACGACGTGCCCGATGACCACGGAGCCGCGGTGGATCGCCATGGTGCGGAAGCGGGCTATCAGCCCCTCGCTCATGTCCATGGAGATGTGGACCGCGGCCCCGATCACGGTGGAGCCGATGGTCATCAGCAGGATGCCGGGGACGATGTAGGCGATGTACGCGGAGCGGTCGGCGCCGCCGCCGCCGATGCCGGCGCTCATCACGTCGCCGAAGATGTAGACGAAGAGCAGCAGCAGCATGATCGGCGCGAGCAGCAGGTTCAGCGTGCCGGACGGGTAGCGCCGGGCGTGGAGCAGGTTGCGGCGCAGCATGGTGGTGGAGTCGCGGACGGCGAGGGAGAGGGAGCTCATCGGACGGTCTCCTCGGGCTGGTCGGTGGCGCCGGTGAGGGCGAAGAACACGTCGTCGAGGTCGGGGGTGTGGACGGTGAGTTCGTCGGCTTCGATGCCGGCGGCGTCCAGGTGGTCGAGGACGGCGCGCAGTTCGCGTTGGGTGCCGTCGTTGGGGATCTGCAGGGCCAGTGCGTCGTCGTCGCGGGTGG